>NZ_JBVJJA010000023.1:0-120026 GCF_055586005.1 Micromonospora sp. NPDC051924 | reverse complement strand
CCCCCCCCCCCCCCCCCCCCCCCCCCCCCCCCCCCCCCCCCCCCCCCCCCCCCCCCCCCCCCCCCCCCCCCCCCCCCCCCCCCCCCCCCCCGGGTGGGGTCAGACCGCTCCGGCGTACTCGTGCAACAGGCCCGGCCAGCCACCGTCGTTGCCGACCGCGTCGCGGACCTTCTCCCAGCCGGCGCCGTGCGCGTCCAGCCGGTCGTGCACCAGGTCGACCCGGGTGCCGCCGTCGACCCGGGTGAAGGTGACGGTGACCCGGCTGCCGGCGGCGCCGGCGTCGGGCACCTCCCAGTCGGGACCGATCAGCCAGGCGAAGGCGAAGGTGCGCGGCGGGTCCCAGGTGAGCACCCGCCCCCAGTCGCAGGTCTGGCCGCTGACGCTCTCCTCCCGGAGCGCGCCGCCGACCCGCGGCTCGACGACGACCCGCTTCAGGTCGTCGGGGAGCAGGTGGTGCGAGCGGAGCCACCAGCGGTCCATGCCAGTGGTGAAGACCTCGAACGCGCGCTCGGGGTCGGCGGTGACCCGGACGCTGGTGCGTACGGCGGTGTCCGTTTCTGCGGTGGTCACGGCTCCTCCTCGGGAGGGTTGTCGACGGCGTCCGCGAACGCCGCCAGGGCCTGCTGCCAGAACTGGTCGAAGTAGCCGCGCACGGCCGCCAGGCCCCGCGGGTCCAGCGAATAGACGCGGCGGGTGCCGACGGCCGTCGACGACACCAGGGCGGCCTCCTTGAGCACCTTCAGGTGCTGGGACACCGCGGGCCGGCTGACCGGCAGGTCGGCCGCGATCTCGGCGACCGAGCGTGGCCCGGCGGCGAGGAGCTCGAAGACCGCGCGCCGGGTCGGGTCGCCCAGCGCGTCGAGCATCCGTCCTTGGTAAGTGGCCACGAACGGTAAGTCTAGACTTTCCGATGCGACTGTCAACCCGCCGCCGGTGGACCGGGTGGGCCGGACCGTGGACAGGTGTGCTGTGCTGTCCGTCGGCCGACGACCGGACGAGGGGAGGGGAGCGGTGCGCGGAAACCGTGCCGGGCTGCCGATCGCCCCGACGGCGGGTGCCGACGAGCGGCTGCACCGCATGGTCGCCGTCGCGTTGGACCTGCTCAGCGCGGAGACCGTCGAGGATCTGGTCGCCATCATGGTGGACCGGGCGGTGCCGGTGCTCGGGGCGGACGGCGGCGCGGTGGTCGTCCGCGAGGGCGCCGAGCGGTTGCGCGTCGTGGTCGGCAGCCGGCTCGGCCCGCAGGTCCAGGCCACCTACGGCGACGTGCCGTACGACAGCCCGTTGCCGGCCTGCTGGGTGGCGCGCACCGGGGAGCCGCTGCTGCTGCCGGACCGCGCCGCCGGCGTCGCCTTCACCGCCGAGATGATCGAGGTGTACGAGGACACCGGGCGGGACGCCTGGGCGGTCCTGCCATTGCGGGTCGGCGTCCGGCTGCTCGGCTCGCTCGCCGTCTCCTGGCGGGAGGAGCGGCGGTTCCGGCCCGACGAGATCACCATGCTGGAGGCCTTCGCCGCGCAGTGCGCCCAGGCGTTGGACCGGATCCAGCAACGGGCCGCCCAGCGGGCCGGCGCGCTGGCCGCGCAGCGGCTCTCCGAGGCGTTGCAGCACAGCCTGCTCACCTCCCCGCCCACCACGGGCGCGCTGGACATCGCGGTCCGCTATCAGGCCGCCGCGCACGGCGTGCACGTCGGCGGCGACTGGTACGACGCGTTCCAGACCGCCGGCGGGTCGACCGTGCTGGTGGTCGGGGACGTGACCGGCCACGACCGGGACGCGGTGGCGGCCATGGGGCAGATCCGCAACGTGCTGCGCGGGCTGGCGTACGACAGCGCGGACGGGCCCGCCGAACTGCTCGGCCGGCTGGACCGGGCGCTGCGCGGCCTGCGGGTACGGGCCCTGGCCACCGCGTTGCTGGCCCGGGCCGAGCCCACCCCGGACGGCTGGCGGCTGCGCTGGTCCAACGCCGGGCACCCGCCGGCCCTGCTGCGCGGCCCCCACGGCGGCGTACGGCTGCTCGCCGGCCATGACCTGATGCTCGGCGTCCAGCCCGGGGTGCCGCGTCGCGAGCAGACGGTGGACCTGGCCCCCGGCAGCACCCTGGTGCTCTACACCGACGGGCTGGTGGAGCGCCGCGCCGACGTGCTCGACGAGGGGATCGCCGACCTGACGCTGCGGCTGGAACAGGTCGGCGACGCCGCCGTCGAGCACCTCTGCGACCTGCTGCTCGACCTCGCTCCGGCCGGCCACGAGGACGACATCGCCCTGCTGGTGATGCGGTGCCAGGCCCCGCCCGGCCCGGAAACCGGTGGCCCTGCCGCCGCCCGGAACGCATCCTGGCCGGCGTGACGACCGTACGGGAACTGGCCGCCGCGGACTGGCCGGCGCTCTGGCCGATGCTGTGCGACATGGGGGTGGGGGCGGACCCGCCGGAGGTGCACCGCAGGCGCTTCCTGGACCTGCTCGCCGACCCCCGCTGGGCGCTGTTCGGCGCGGTCGACCCGGACGGGCTGGTCGGCTACGCCGCCGTTCAGGACCACGGGCCGCATCTGCGCGCGGGCGACGCGCACCGCACGGCCCGCCTGCACGACCTCTACGTACGCCCGGACCGGCGCCGGCACGGCGTGGGCGCCGCGCTGCTCGCGGCCGTCTCCGAGTGGGCGGCCGGGCGGGTCCGGCACCTGGAGTGGCAGGCGCACCGGGAGCGGGCCGCGCCCTTCTACGAGCGGCTCGGCTACCGGGGCGAACCGTGCCCGCAACCCGAGTACCCGACCTTCCTCGTCGACTTCGGGCCGTGATCCACCCCGCCCGGCCGGGTCCGTGGTCGCGGGCGGGATGCCCCGGGGGCCGCGTGCGGGGCGTCTGTGCACGGTCAGGGGATCGGGTGGGCGATGCCCCGGGCATGGTCGGTGACGGACGCGCCGACCACGGTGGCGGTCAGCGGCAGCACCTCCAGGCAGCGGCGGACCGCCGCGGCCATCAGCGCGTTCGGCACCCGCATGGAGAGCGTGCAGTGCGGCACCCACCGGCCCGGCTGGTAGTGCTCGACCAGGTCGATGCCGGCCCGGGCGAGCCGGTGGTGCACCTGGGTGTGGTGGGACAGCAGTTCGGTCGTGGGAGCCGGCCCGAGCCAGAGCACCCGTCCGACGAACTGGCCGGCGTGCTGGAACTCCAGCCGCAGCGGGGCGGCCACCACCATGCCGGCGAGCGCTTCGGCGACCCGTTCCGGGTCGAAGCGTGGGGCCACCGCGAGCGAGACGTGCGGCCGGTGCCGCTGTTCGAGCAGGGACTTCATGCTCTGCACGCCCTCGGACTCCAGCGCGTCCCAGAGCACCCGGATCCGCCGGGTGGCGTCGGTGTCGAGATACAGCTCCAGCGCCGCGACCACATGATCAGCCTAGGGCGAGGTTTGCCCGGCCGTGTGGGCGGTACTGCGCAGGTGGCACCGACGGCGGAGGAGCGTGGACCCGTGGACGTGAACGATCTGCTGACCGAGGCGTACGGCCGGCTGCCCGACCTGGTGGAGTCGGCGGTCGACGGGCTGAGCGCGGAGCAGCTGCGGCAGGCCCCGGCGGCCGGCGCCAACCCGGTGGGCTGGCTGGTCTGGCACCTGACCCGGATCCAGGACCACGGCGTGTCCGATGTACTGGGGGAGCAGCAGCTCTGGGTCACCGGCGACTGGGCCGGCCGGATCGGGCTGACCGCGGATTCCGACGACACCGGCTTCGGGCACGGGCCCGAGCAGATCGCCGCCGTGCGGCCGGAGGACGGCCGGGTGCTGGTCGACTACCACCGGGCGGTGGTCGACCGGACCCTGGCGTCCCTGCGCGGCCTGCGGCCGGCCGACCTCGACCGGGTGGTGGACGAGAACTGGGACCCGCCGGTCACCCTCGGCGTGCGGCTGAGCAGCCTGCTGGAGGACGATCTCCAGCACGCCGGCCAGGCCGCGTACGTGCGCGGGCTCATCCAGCGGGGGTGACCGCCGCCCGGGCCCGCTCCAGCTGCCTCCGCTCTACCCCGGCGGCGGGCACTCCACCAGTCCTCACCCGGATCGGGTGAGTTGAGCTCACCCTCCCGCCGGGGACCCTGCGGGGACGAGCGGACACGGGGAGGGACCGATGGGCATGTCGGCGGCGCAGTACCTGGCGGAGCGGGTGGCCGGCGAGCATCCAGACCTGCCGGAGAACACGGCCGGCAGCCTCCGGCTCGACCTGCGGGACGGTGGGCGGACCGAGCACTGGTATCTGGTGATCGACCGGCAGGAGGTCCGGGTGACCCGTTCCTTCCAGGAGGCCGAGCTGGTGGTCCGCGCCGACCGGGAGGTCTTCGACCGGCTCGCCGAGGGTCGCCTGCACCCGGCGGCGGCGCTGCTGCGCAACGACCTCACGGTGCAGGGCAACCTGCGGCTGCTGCTGGCCCTGCGCCGGCTCTTCCCGGGCCCGTCCGAGGCCCGGGACCCCCGCCTGACGAGCTGTGGAGGGGGCGCCCGGTGAAGCATGAGCTGCTCCACGTCCTCGCCGGCAACGCCTTTGCGATGGGCGACGCGCAGGGCGACATGGAGGTCGACCCGTACGCCCCGATCGGCCTGTGGTCCTTCGACACCCGGTTCGTGTCCCGCTGGATGCTCACCGTCGACGGGGAGCGGCTGCACGCCCTGTCCCGGGACGAGCTGGCCTCCTTCGAGACTCGGTTCGTGCTGGTCCCCGGCGCCGCGAGCCATTACGTGGACGCGAAAGTCTCGGTGATCCGGCACCGGTCCATCGACGAGAGCTTCAACGAGCGGATCACCGTGCTCAACCACTCCGCGGAGCCGGCCGAGTTCACTGTCCGGATGGAGATCGACAGCGACTTCGCCGACACCGCCGAGATCCGCCGCCCCGTGCCGCGCCGGCCGGTCGTCACCGCCGACTCGGTCCGGCGCCAGCTGCGCCTCTGCTACCAGCGCGAACGGTTCACCCGGGAGACCCTCGTGACCAGCACGGAACCGGTGGAGGTGGACGCGAACGGGATGTCCTTCCGGATCCGGGTCGCGCCGGACGGCGAGTGGCACACCGACCTGCACGTGGCCATGATCATCCACGGCGCCGGCGGGCGGGACCTGCGGTCGAGCCTGGAGGCCCACCGGCGGCACGTGCACCGGGACATGCGCGAGGACCTCGCCCGGTGGTTCGACCACGCCCCGCAGCTCGTTGCCGACCGCGAATCGCTGGAGTCGGCGTACCGGCAGGCGCTGAACGACCTGGCCGCGCTGCGGTACATGCCGCTGGCGTACAGCGAACGGGTGCCGGTGGGCGGCCTCCCCTGGGCGATGGCGTTCTACGGCCGGGACGCCATGATCACCTGCCTGCAGACGCTGCCGTTCGCGCCCGAGCTGGCCCCGGCGACGCTGCACCTGCTCGCCCTGCTCCAAGGCGGTCGGCTCGACGACTACCACGACGAGGAGCCGGGGAAGATCCTCGCCGAACTCCGCTACGGCGAGGCGGCCGCGTTCGGCGAGCAGCCCACCGCGGTCTACTACGGCGCGGCGGACACCACGCCGCTCTTCGTGACCCTGCTCGACGAGTACGAGCGCTGGACCGGCGACGCCGAACTGGTCCGGCAGCTGCGCCACCCGGCCCGGATGGCGCTGGACTGGATCGACGCGTACGGCGACCTGTGCGGCGACGGCTACCTGCGCTACCAGCCCCGCAACACGGTCAACGGGGTGGCCAACCAGACCTGGCGGAACTCGCCGGACGCCGTCGTGGACCGGCACGGCCGCGAGCCGGTGTTCCCCCGGGCCACCTGCGAGCTCCAGGGGTACGCGTACGACGCGAAGCTGCGCGGCGCCCGGCTGGCCCGGGAGTTCTGGGACGACCCGGCGTACGCGGACCGGCTGGAGGCCGAGGCGGCGCGCCTGCGGGAGCGGTTCAACCGCGACTTCTGGCTGCCGGACCGGGAGTACTACGCGTTCGCGCTGACTCCGGACGGAGAGCGGGTCGACGCGCTCACCTCCGGGCTCGGCCACCTGCTGTACACCGGGATCGTCGAGCCGGAGCGGGCCGGGGCGCTCGCGGCGCACCTGGGCGGGCCGGAGCTCTTCTCCGGCTGGGGCGTGCGGACGTACGCCGACGGGCAGCGGCCGTACAACCCGGTCGGCGCGCACCTGGGCTCGGTCTGGCCGTCCGACAACGCGCTGATCGCGGCGGGTCTGCGCCGCTACGGGTACGACCGGGAGGCGGCCCGGATCGCCGACGGGATGTTCGCGATGGTGGAGACGCTCGGTGGCTCGGTGCCGGAGGTGATCGCCGGCTATTCCCGCACGGTGACCAAGTACCCGGTCCAGCTACCGGCCGCCGGCCGGCCGCAGTCGTGGGCCTCCGGAGGGCTGCTCATGCTGCTCGCGACCATGCTCGGGCTGCGCCCGTGCGGCGACAACCTGCTGGTGGACCCGGCCGTCCCCGAGGGGTACGGCCGGATCGAGCTGCTGGACATCCCGGGCCGGTGGGGACGCGCCGACTCGTTCGGCCGGGACCGGGGGACCCGTGGCCGGCGCCGGGTGCGCTGATCGACGGCTCAGCCGAACGGGAGCAGGTCGTAGGCGGCCGAGACCTGTGCCGCCACGGCCGGGTCGCGCGTGGCGAGCAGCGCCTCCTCCGAGTACCGGGCTCACCGCGGCGCGGCCGGGATCCGGCCGGGCTCCTCCGCGCCGGACGGTGCCGGCACCGCCGGGGTACGCCGGGCCAGGCCCTTGTCGATCCCCACGAAGAGGAGCCCGAGCAGCCAGAACGCGAACGCGAAGAAGAGCGAGGAGAGGCCGACCCCGTCGTAGCCCAGCTGGCCGGCGTCGATGAACGGGTACGGGTAGCGGTGCACGATCAGCCCGCGCACCAGGGCGAACCCGAGGTACGCCACCGGGAACGCCAGCCACCAGGCCGCGTACCGCAGGCGCAGCCGGCCGCGCCGGTCGAACAGCGCCCAGTCGGCGATCGCCAGCAGCGGCACGACGGTGTGCAGGAACTGGTTGCCCCACCACTCGCCCGGCTCGCGGTGCGGCTGCACCATCGCGAACGGGCTGGCCGGGTTGGCCAGCACCAGGTGGTAGACCGTGCCGGTGATGGTGATGTAGAGGGTCACCGCGCCCTTGAGCGCCGACGGCGGCTCCGGTCGGTCCTGCCAGGCCCGCCAGGCGGCGTACCCGGCGAAAACGCCGACCGCCACGTTGCTCTGGATGGTGAAGTAGGGCAGCAGCCCGGTCACCGTCGCCGGGCCGAGGGCGGTGAGCACGATGCCGGCCACCACGCTGAGCACGATGGCCAGGCGGAAGGGGATCACCCATCGTCGACGCCGCGGAGTCACCGTGGCAAGCTACCAGCCCGGCCGCCCGGCTTTCGGGTGAGATCGTGCTCGATCCACTCCGGATGCCGGAGTTCGTGCCGGACGACGCGACCGCCCGGGCGGCGTACGTCGACACCGCCCTCGCCGCCCTCACCAGCCGGACCTGACCGCGCCGCCCGGGCTCACGCCTCCGGCGCCGGGGCGGCCGCCGGGGTCGGGCCGTCGTCCGGGTCCGCCAGCGCCCGGGAGGTGACGGCCGTCCCGGTCCCGTCCGCCGAGGCGGGGCCGGACGGCGCCGAGCGGGTCGACCGATCGGCGTCGGTGCTGGGTCCGGCCGCCGCGGAGCGCGTCGGCCGAGCGGCGTCGGTGGTGGGTCGGGTCGGCGCGGAGTGCGTCGGCCGGCCGGCGTCCGTGGTGGGGTGGGCCCGGGTGTCGTCCGGCCGCCCGGTGGCCGCCGGCCCGTCCGTCGGCCGGCCGGCCGGACCGCCCGGCCCGTCCGTCGGCCGGCCGGTGGGTCTGGCCGGGCGTGTCGGCTGGTCGGTGTCGAGGGCGGGAGTGGCCGCGGCGGGCGAGGTCGTCGGCGACGGGTGCGTCGGCCGGCCCGGTGGCGCCACCGGACGTTCCGGGGCGGACGAGTCGTTCGGGGGCGACACCGCGGACGGCGACGTGGCACCCGCGCCGTCCGTCGGCGGATCGGTCGGTGGCGCGCTCGGGACGCCCGGCAGGCGCGGCGGTAGGGCGGGGCTCTCCGGCCTGGCGGGTGCCGGCAGGCGGTCCCGCAGGTCGTCGAGATCGGTCCGCAGCCGGTCGGCGCGCCGATCGTCGCCGAGGTGGGCGAGGAGGACGGCAGCCCGTTCCAGGTCCCCACGGGCCTCGGCGTACCGGCCGGCGCCCAGGTCACGTCGCGCCTGGTCGAGGAGCCGGTCGATCTCGCGTTCGGCGGTGAGCGACTCGGCCCGCTCCGTCCAGACCAGTTCGGTGACCGGCCAGAGCAGCCCGTCCGGCTCGGCCCGGGCCGAGCCCAGCCAGACCCCGCCCGTCATCGTCACGAGGGTGAGGGCCGCCCCGGACAGGATCCGTGCCCGACGGCGGGACGTCCGAGCGGCGCCGGATCGCGCCCGCCGTGGCCCGGACCCGTGGCCCGCCCGGTCGGCCGGTCCGCCGGTGCCGCCGTCCTGGTCGGTGGCCCCGCCGCGGTCACCGTCCCGGTCGGTGGCTTCGCCGGGGTCACCGTCCAGGTCGGCGGCGCCGCGGGTACGACCGTCCAGGTCGGACGGCGGTGTCGAGCTGGCCGGCTGCGGCGCGTCGGGCGCCGGGCGGGTGGCGGCCTCCAGCCGGGCGGCGCGGCTCTCGATCTCGGTGTGCCAGCCGGCCAGCAGGGCGGCCACCGGGTCGTCGGGCGGCGGTGGCGCGCCGCGACGCAGCGCCTCGAGCAACTCATCGTCGCGCAGCACCGGATCCTCGCGCTCCGGCGTGGGCCGGGCGTCGTCGCTCACCGCAGCACCCCCGCCAGCGAGTCACCGGCGAGGGCGCGCAGCCGGGTCAACGCCCGATGCTGCGCCAGCCGTACGGCACCAGCGGTCATACCGAGCACCGTACCGACCTCGTCGGCCGTCATCCCGACCGCCAGGCGGAGCACCAGGATCTCCCGGTGGGTCGCCGGCAACTGGGCCAGCAGCCCGGAGAGTCGGACGCCGAGGTCGGCGGTGAGCGCCCGGGGCTCCGGGCCGGGCGCGGGATCGGCGGTGTCGGGCAGGTCGGCGACGCTCTCGGTGCGGTCGCGGCTGGCGGCTCGGCAGGCGTCGGCCACCTTGCGGGCAGCGATGCCGTACACGAAGGCGAGGAACGGACGGCCCTGGTCGGTGAACCGGGGAAGCGCGCGCAGCACGGCGAGGCAGACCTCCTGGGCGACGTCCTCCGCCGTGGCGCCCCCGGCGCCGACGTGTCCCAGCCGGGCCAGGCTGTAGCGCACCGCGATCGGCCTGATCTGGGCGAGCACCCGCGCCACCGCCACCGGATCACCGGCCACGGCCCGCCGGACGAGGTCGGGATCCGGTGTGTCCATCGAGGTCAACGAGGCCCTTCCGCTGTGGCGTGGCTCGACGGTATCCGGCCACCGGCCTACCGCCAAGGGGCGGGTTGAAACGCCGCACCGGCCGGCGGCGATAACCCGACAGGAGCGGCCTGCCGCCCGCCCGACCTGGCGTTTCCAACGCCGGGTCCATCGTTGCGCGGCTTTTCGCCTGAATTTATATATTTCCAATAACGAATGACTACGAGCTCTGGTCCGTGGCCCGTCGGGTGCGCCAGCCTCTGCCTGGGCCGACCGGCCCGACCGCACGTGGAGAGGAACCCCATGCGCAAGACACTGGGCGTCGCGATGCTCACCGGCATCGTCGTCGCCGCCTCGGCGACCGGCGCCAACGCCGCCCCGCGCGCCGAGGCGGAGACCGGCTACATCGTCGTCCTCCGCGCCGACGCGAACTCGTCATCGGTCGCCGCCGAACAGGCGCGGGCGACGGGCGCCACCGTCGGCCACGTCTACGAGCACGCCCTGCGCGGCTACTCGGCCCGGATGAGCGCCACCGCCGCCGCCCGCATCGCCCGCGACGCCCGGGTGCTCTTCGTCCAGCCTGACGGGGTGGCCACGGCCGACGCGCAGACCACGCCGACGGGGATCAACCGGGCCGACGCGGAACTGAGCCCGACCGCGAAGATCAACGGTGTGGACGAGCGGGTCAACGTCGACGTCGCGGTCATTGACACCGGCATCGACCTGACCCACCCCGACCTGAACGTCTACACCGCCGGGGCGAAGAACTGCTCCACCGGCAACAGCGCCAACGACGGCAACGGGCACGGCTCGCACGTCGCCGGCACCATCGGCGCGCTGGACAACGGGATCGGCGCGGTCGGCATGGCCCCCGGTGCCCGGGTGTGGCCGGTCCGGGTGCTCAACAACGCCGGCAGCGGTACCTTCTCCGACATCATCTGCGGCATCGACTACGTGACGGCGCACGCCAGCGAGATCGAGGTCGCCAACATGAGCCTCGGCGGCTCGGGTTCCGACAGCGCCTGCGGCAGCAACAAGGACGCCATGCACGAGGCGATCTGCAGGTCGGTCACGGCCGGCGTGACGTACGTCGTGGCCGCCGGCAACGAGACCGACAACGCGGCCAACCACGTGCCGGCCGCGTACGACGAGGTCATCACCGTCTCCGCGCTGGCCGACTTCAACGGCCTGCCGGGCGGCGGCGCGGCGTCCACCTGCCGCACCGATGTGGACGACACCATCGCCGACTTCTCCAACTACGGCGCCGACGTCGACCTGATGGCCCCGGGTGTCTGCATCTACTCGACCTGGAAGGGCGGCGGCTACAACACCATCTCCGGCACCTCGATGGCCAGCCCGCACGCCGCCGGTGGCGCCGCCCTCTACAAGGCGACCCACCCGACCGCCACTCCGAGCGCGGTCAAGTCGGCCCTCCAGGCGGCCGGTACGACCAACTACAGCTGGCCGGCCGGCGACCCGGACGGCATCCAGGAGAAGCTGCTGAACGTCGCCACCTTCTGACCGTCGCCCCCTCGGCCGTGCCGACCCGCCCGGGTCGGCACGGCCGAGGCCTGTCCGGCCGTCGGGGGCCGGGCGTGGCTCAGTGCTGCGTCGGACCGACCGAGGCGGGCTGGTTGATCGCCGGACCCGCCGGTTCGCTCGGTCGCGACGTCGGGGTGACAGAAGCCGCCGGGGCGGACGGTGTCCGCTCCGGCCGGCCGGTGACCCGGCCGCTCGGCTCGGCGTCCGGTCGCTTCGACCCGCCGCCGGTGGACCCGTTCGGGGTGCCGCTCCCGTCGAACAGCCGGTCGCAGTAGCCGGCGACCTCGTCCCGGCCGCCCGCCGCCGTGACCAGCTCGGCAAAGCGCGGGGACTCCAGCGCCTTGCGTCGGTTCTCGCCCGACTCGCTCCGGTAGGCGGTGCAGAGCCCCTTCAGCGACGCGGTGCCGCCGGGCCGATCGGTCAGGTCGGCGCCCGGGGTGCCGGAGGCGTCCGGACCGGACGTCGGGGTGGGGCGGCCTTCCGTGCTGGCGCTCGGCGTGGTGCCCGGTTCGTGGCCCAGCGGGCCGGGCAGCGTCCCGGTGACGGCGGCCAGCGCCACGCCGCCGGTGGCGGCGGCGAGCAGGGCGGCCAGCGCGACCTTGGCGCCGAGCAGGTTGGCGAGCGACCGTCGCTGCGGACGGGACGCCAGCACCGGCACCGAGCCGGCTCGCGCCATGCGGAACGCCTGGAGGGCGGCGGCCTCGCCGCTCAGCTCGTGCGGGTAGGGAGCGGCGCGGACGGCGGCCAGGAGTTGGACGAGCACCTCCGGACCGTCCTGCGCGTCGGCGACGGGACCGACGAGCAGGCGCTCGACGGTCTCCTGGTCCATGCGGTGTGCGTTCATCTCGTGTCGATCAGCGCCGCCCCGGGTTGTGACGTCACATCGGCGCTCCGCCCGCGACCGGTCTCGGACGGTGAGGTCCGTCACTGTGCGGGGGTTTCACCCCATGGTCTTGGCCCCGTCGATCGACTCGCGGAGGATGTCGGCGTGACCGGCGTGCTGCGCGGTCTCCGCGATCACGTGCAGCAGCACCCGGCGGACCGACCAGCTCGCCCCCGGCTCGAACCACGGGGCGACCGGCAGCGGATGGGCCGCGTCGAGGTCGAGGGTGGCGACCAGCGCGTCGGTCGCCTCGGCCACCCGGTCGAACTCGGCGAGCAGCCCGGCGAGGCTCTCGCCCTCCGCCATCCGGAACTGGCCGACCCAGTCGATCGGCTCGCTCTGCATCGCCTCGGCGCCGCCCACGGCGAACCACATCCACCGTTCCTCGGTGGTCGCCACGTGTTTGATCAGCCCGCCGAGGCAGAGTTCGCTGACGGTGCTGCGCGCGCCGGCCTGCTCGTCGGTCAGGCCCTGCACGGTCTGCCGGAGGAAGCCGCGGTGCCGGCGCAGCGTGGCGAGCAGGTCCGCCCGCTCGCCGGTGAGGATCTGGTCGGAGGCTCTCATGCCGCCCGCCTTTCCGTCGAGGACCGGGGACACCGTACGCCCCGCCACCGACACTTCCGGCCACTCCACCCCGGGCCGCCCCCGGTTGCCGATTCGTCCCGATCGCGGTGCACTGAATTACATGGGTGTCATCAAGGTGGGCACGTCCTCCTGGGCCGACCAGATGCTGGTCCGCTCCGGCTGGTACCCCCGCGCCGTCAACACCCCCGCCGGTCGACTCGGCTTCTACGCGGAGCGGTTCGGCCTGGTCGAGGTGGACACGTCGTACTACGCGATCCCGCTGCCGGAGACCGTCGCGGGCTGGGTGGCCGCCACCCCGCCCGGATTCATCTTCGACGTCAAGGCGTTCCGCCTGTTCACCGGCCACCACACGCCGGTCGCCGCGCTGCCCCGGGAGCTGCGGCCGGCCGGCGGCGCGAGCCGGATCCGCTGGCGCGACCTGCCCGCCGGGGCGTACGACGAGCTCTGGGACCGGTTTCACGCGGCGCTGGCGCCGCTCGCGGCGGCCGACCGGCTCGGCGCGGTGCTGCTCCAGTTCCCGCCCTGGCTGGCCCGGGGCGACGCGGCCCGGCGGCGGATCCTGGCGGCGGCCCGGCGGTGCCGGCCCTTCCGGGTCGCCGTCGAGCTGCGGCACTCCTCCTGGTTCGCCGACGACGCGGTGGTGGACACGGTGACGTTCCTGCGCGAGCACGGACTCGGCTACGTCTGCGTGGACATGCCGCAGGGGCACGTCTCGTCGGTGCCGCCGATCCTCGTCGCCACCACGGACCTCGCGGTGGTCCGCTTCCACGGGCACAGCACCGCCTGGGAGAGCGGCGACAAGCAGGAGAGGTTCCGGTACGCCTACGGCGCGGAGGAGCTGCGCCGCTGGTCCGTGCTGCTGCACGAGCTGGCCGACCAGTGCGCCGAGCTGCACGTGCTGATGAACAACTGCTGCGACGACCAGGCCCCGCGGGACGCGGCCCGGCTCGCCGAGCTGCTCGGCGTCGCGCCCGCCGGCCAGCCGGCCGCCGCCGGCTCCTGACCCGGTCGGCGGGTTTTCCCCAGGCCTGGCCGGGTACGGGCGGTGCCGAGGGTCGAGGCGAGGGGGCGGAGGGTGGACGAGCGGCGGGACGAGGCGGTCGACCGACGGGACGACCGGGATCCCCGGGCCACCCGGGAGGCCGAGGAGGCGCACGGCGGCAGCATGGCGCCGGGCCTGGTGGACGACACCGGCCACCCGGTGGCCGAAGCACCGGAGGCGCGGCCCGAGCCGCCGGCGATGGGGACGCCGGGGGAGGACGGCACCGGCTCCTGACCGGCGTCGCCGGGCCGCAGCGGGCTCCTCCCGGACACGCGTCCACGACGGACCACGGTCGTCGGCGCGGACGCGCCGTGCGTTGTCCCGTCCGGCGAGACCCGTCCGCGTGCCGGTCAGCCGCGCCGGCGGAACCCCTCGGGATGCATGCCAGTGGCCTCCTCCAGCGCGTTGTCCGCCAGGTCCCCACCGGCGGTGTCGTCCGGGAAGGTACGCCCGGACGGCGCCGGGTCCGGCGGCGCGCCCGGTCCCGCCTCCGGGTAGCGGGTGGGCTCGACCGGGCCGAACCCGTGCCGGCCGGCCTTCGGGCCGCCCGGACCGGCGCCCGCCGCGCGGCGCTCCCCGCGGTGTCCCTCCGCGACCGCGTTGTCCTCGCTGCCCTCGTCCATCGGCGCGTCCTCGTCCGCGCCCCACGGCGGGTCCGCGTCGAAGCCGTCGGTGGTGCCCCACGGGGCGACCGACTCCGGCCCCTCGCCCGTACCCGATCGGTCCTTGCTGCTCATGGCCACCTCACCTGGCTGGGTTACCCATGCCCGCGCTGATTGCCCGCCGTCCGCCCGGTCATGCCGGCCGCGCCGGACGCCCGGGTACGCCGCGTGGCCGGCGACCCACCCCGATGTGGGTCGCCGGCCACGCGACGGGTCACCGGCCCGCCATCATCAGGCGTCGCTTCGCCGCCCCCATCGCGGCGACCGTGCCGACGGTCTTCGGCCCGGGCGTGGCCACGGCGGCGACCTTCCCGAGCGTCTTCGGCGCGGCCATCAGCCCACCCGCCCGGCTGAGCAGGCCCCGGAACACCTGGCCCGGCTTCTGCTGCTCGCCCATGTACGCCGAGACCACGACCAGCGCGCCGGTCATCGCCGGGATCGCCCACTGCAGCAGCTTCATCTGCCGCTGACTGGCGGCGACGTTCGCCGGCGTCTGGTAGTTCGGTTCGGTGGCCCCCTCGACGGACGGGCCGCCCGCCCGCTCCAGCTTCATGCCGAGCAGCCGGCTGTAGCCGGTCACCGCCAGCGCGCCCACGGTCAGCGCGGTCTTCACGGCGCTCATCCGCGCCACCCCGGACTGGGCGGCGACCCGCGGACTCTCGGTGACCAGTTCGCCGACCGCGCCGGCCAGGTGGGCGCCGATCGCCGCCGCGTTGACCGGGGTCCACCGCGCCCAGCCGGCGGATGCCACCGGCAGGCGTTGCGTGGAGTCCTCGAGCTGTGCCGCCGCCCCGTTGACGCCGAGCGCACCCATCAGTGAGCCGCCGAACCAGGCCGCGAGGCCCAGATCGTGCATGGAGCGCAACGCCGTGTGCCGTTCGGACATCAGATCCCCCTCCGCCGTGTTCGGGCGGTGCCGCATACCCGTCCTGCGGCCGGCTACGCGCCCGATTTCCGGGGCGGGCTCAACGGTGCGGCAGGGCGGCGGCGAACGCGGCCACCCGGGCGGCCAGCGGGGTGGCGGCGCGTACCCAGGTGAAGTGGTCCAGCGGGGCGCCCGCCTCAGCGACGGTGTAGCGGTGCCGGGTGACCGGGGCGGCGGCGAACTTGCCGCAGAGGTGGTCCAGCGTCTCGTGCGGGGTGTACTGGTCGTCGTCCACGCTCACCGCCAGCACCGGGGTGCGTACCCGGGCCACCGCCGCCTCGGCGTCGACGCCGTCCAGCACCGGGAACCGGCCGGTCCGCGCGGTGTGCGCCCAGTCCCGGATCACCCCGCGCGCCTGCCGGCCGCCGAACCCCCAGCCTGGCCAGACGCCGAGCAGCCGGGCCACCGCGGCGATCCCCTGGGTGTACGGCAGTACGCCCCAGCCGCGCAGCCCCGGGTACCCGCGCCACCACGGGACGCCGACCGCCACCAGGGCGAGCCCGTCCACCCGGTCCGCGTCGTGCAGGGCCTGGTGCAGCACCGCGACCTGCCCGCCCAGGGAGTGCCCGAGCAGCAGCCGGGTACGCCCGTCCAGCCGCGGCTTGAGCGCGTCCAGCACCGCGCCGACGTCGGCGGCCAGTTCCGCGTAGCCGTACCGGCAGGTGCGGGCGGGCGTCGGGGTGCTCTCCCCGGTGCCACGCAGGTCGGCGACGATCACGGCGAGGCCGGCGTCGCGCAGCGCGGCGGCCAGCGGCCGGTAGTAGCGGGCCCGGACGCCCATCGCCGGCCAGATGAGCACCGCCGGCGCGCCGGGCGCCCCGGCCGGCTCCGGGTAGACCTGGACGCCGATCCGTGCCCCGTCGACGTCGACGAACTCCTGGGTGTACTCCGCGCTCACCGGCTCAGCGTACGGCGGAAGGCTACCGACGGGTAGCAAAGGGGTGGCTCAGCGGGCGCGTCGGAGGGTGTCGTGCCGGGTCATCAAGCCACCGCCGGGGCGGGCCGGGTGACCGTGGCCAGCGAGGCGTAGACGGCGCCGAGCTGCTCGGCGCAGCGCTTCCAGGAGTACCGGCTGCGGATCCGGTCCAGCGCCGCCGTGGCGTACGCGAAGCGGCGGACCTTGTCGGCGAGGAGCCGGCGGATGGCGGTGCCCAGCGCGCGGGAGTCGCGCGGCGGCACCAGGTCGCCGGTGAGCCCGTCCACCACGGTGTCGGCGATGCCGCCGACGTCGGTGCCGACCACCGGCACCCCGCAGGCCATCCCCTCCAGCGGGGTGAGGCCGAACGGCTCGTACCCGGGGGCGGCGACCAGCACGTCCGCCGACCGGTACCAGCGTCCCATCTCCGCGCGGGGCACCGCGCCGATCAGCTTCACCCGGTCGGCGACGCCGCACGACTCGGCGAGGGCCCGCAGCCGCCGGGCGAAGGAGTCGGCGGGGAGCAGTTCGGCGGGCGGGCCGCCGACCACCACGCACTCGGCGTCCGGCACCGCGGGCAGCGCCCGCACCACGTCGAGGAAGCCCTTGCGTTCCACCATCCGACCCACGGTGACAATCCGCGGCCGGGCCGGGTCGCGCGGCGCGACCGGGCCGTCCGGGCGGAAGACGGCCTGGTTGACGCCGGCGGGGACCAGCGCCATCCGGGACCGGGGTACGCCCATCCGCACCAGTTCGCGGACCTCGTCCTCGCACTGCACGACCACCCGGTCGACGGCCCGGCCGAGCGCCCGCTCGTAGCCGATCCGCCCTGGTGGGCTGGTGTCGCTGGCGCCCTGGTGGCGCCGCTTCACCGTGCCGAGGGCGTGGTACGTCAGCACCGTCGGCACCCCGGTCCGCCGGCCGGCGTGCACGGTGGCCAGCCCGCTCATCCAGAAGTGCGCGTGCGCCACCTCCGGGGTCCAGTCGCCGCGCCGCCAGGCGTCGGCCAGCCAGCTGCCGAACTCCCCCATGTACGGCAGCAGCTCGTCCTTGGGCACCCGCCGGGCCGGTCCGGCCGGTACGTGGCACACCTGGTAACCGTCCGCGGTGGACACCGACTCGGGCAGGGTGGTGGAGTCGCGGCGGGTGTAGACGCGGACGTCGTGCCCCTCGCCGACCAGCGCGGCCGCGACTTCCGCCACGTGGGTGTTCTGGCCGCCGGCGTCCTCCTCACCGAGGACGGCGAGCGGGCTGGCGTGCTCCGAGATCATCGCGATGCGCATGTTTCCCCCTCCATCAGTCGGTCCCGGTCGGCGAGGAACCGGTCGAGCCGAAACGTTCCTTGTCCCCTCGCGCGAGTCATGCCGGAGCAGTTGCCCGGGGCAGGCGGCGTAAACATCAACTCTCCGCCTCTGGGCCGACGAGCGACCCGGCCGGCACCGCGCGGGCGCGCCACCAGCCGCGGAGCCAGTGGGTGACGGCCAGCGGCGGGATGAGCGCGCTGGTCACCAGCATGGTGGCGACCTCGTCCGGGGTCCGTGGGCCCGGCGCGACGCGGACCCGGGCGAACTCGGTGGTGCCGGCCGTCCAGGCCAGTCCCGCCAGCCCGGCCAGGACGCCGGGCGCCCGCCGGGCCGGTTCGGACCGGGCGGGGCCGGCGCGTAGCACGGTGGCGGCCAGCGCGAGGGCGCCGGCCGTGGCGACCGCGACGTGCCGGGGCCGCCGGCCCGGGGGCAGGTCGAGGTCGGTGCGCCAGGACCGGCCGTACAGCCGGCGCAGCAGCGCGTCGTCGGCGTTGCCGCGCTGGGTGCGCAGGCTGATCCAGCGGCTCTCCGGGCGTACCGGATGGGTCAGCCGCCGCCGGCCGCGGACCAGCTCCCAGCCGGCCCGCCGGACCCGGTGGGCCAGCTCGGCGTCCTCCCGGTAGGCCCGGGGGAACCGCTCGTCGAAACCGCCGACGGCGGCCAGCGCGGCCCGGCGGTACGCCATGTCGGCGGTGATCCACTTTCCGTCGGCCAGGCCGGCGGTGCCGCGCTCCCAGTCGGTGGGGCGGCGGTGCGCCGGCAGCGGCACCTCGACCACGCCCTGCACGCCGCCGACCCGGTCGGCCGCGGCCAGGTCGTCGCGGAGCCGTCGGGCCCAGTCCGGCGCCGGCACCACGTCGTCGTCGAGGAAGACCACCCACTCGCCGCGGGCCGTGCGCCAGCCCAGGTTGCGGGCCGCCGCCGGGCCCGCGCCGCGCCCGGTCAGCACCTTGGTGTACGCCGCGAGCACCCCCGGCACCGCCAGTTCCCCGGTCTCCTCGGAGGTGTCGTGGCGCCGGTCGTCGACCAGCAGCAGTTCGGGTTCGGGTAGCTCGTCGAGCTGGCCGGCGAGGGCGTCCAGCAGCGTGGCGAGGCTGGGCCGGCCGAGCGTGGGCACCACCACGCTGATCAACGGGCACCGCCCAGCGCCCGCCGGTGCACCGCGAACGGGCCGAGGGCGAGCAGGTCCACCGGCGCGGAGCCGAACAGCTCCATCGCCTCGCGCGGGGTGTCCACCATCGGCCGCCCGGCGGTGTTCAGCGAGGTGTTCACCACCACCGGCAGGCCGGTACGGCGCTCGAACTCGGCCAGCAGCTCGGCCACCACCGGTTCGGTCTCCGGGTGCACGGTCTGCACCCGGGCGGTGCCGTCGACGTGGGTGACGGCCGGGACGCGGTCCCGCCACTCCGGCTTCACCCGGTGCACGAAGAGCATGTACGGGCTGGGGTAGACACCCTCGAAGATCTCCGCGAAGCGTTCCGCGCGGACCATCGGGGCGATCGGCCGGAACTGCTCCCGCCCCTTCACGTCGTTCATCCGGCGGGTGGTGTCCGGGTCGCCGGGATGGGCGAGCAGCGACCGGTGGCCCAGCGCCCGCGGGCCGTACTCGCTGCGCCCCTGGTACCAGGCGACGATGCCGTTGTCGGCGAGCACCCGGGCCGCCTCGGCGGCGATCGACGCCGGCCGGGTGTACGGCAGCGCCGCCCGGCGCAGCTCGGCCTCGAGCTCCTCGTCCGACCAGCCGCGGCCCAGGTCCGCCCCGGCCATCGCGGTGGACCGGTCGCCCAGTTCGCCGGCCACGTGCAGGGCCGCGCCCAGCGCCGTGCCCGCGTCGCCGGCCGCCGGCTGCACCCAGACGGCCCGGTACGGCCCCTCGGCCGCGATCCGGGCGTTGGCCACGCAGTTCAGCGCCACCCCGCCGGCCATGGCGAGGGTGGACGCGCCACCGGAGGCGTCGTGGAGCCAGCGGGCGAGGTCGAGGATGACCTCCTCCAGCCGGCTCTGCACGCTGGCGGCGAGGTCGGCGTGCTCGTCGGTCATCTCACCGTCGGCGGTGCGCGCCTTGGCCATGCTGGCCCAGTCGATCCGCTCGACCCGGAAGCCGCCGTCGTCGGTGACCCGGACCAGGTCGCGGAGCATGCCGAGGTGCTTCGGGGTGCCGTACGACGCCAGCGCCATCACCTTGTACTCGTCGCTGGAGTGCAGGAAGCCGAGGTGCCGGGTCAGGTCCTCGTAGAGCAGGCCGAGCGAGTGCGGCAGCTGCTGCGAGTGCAGGGGCGACAGGCGGCCCTCGCGGTAGACGCCGGCCAGGTGGCTGGCCACCTCGCCACGACCGTCGAGGACCAGCACGGCGGTGTCGTCGCCGGCCGGCGGGGCGGCCAGCCCGGCGGAGGCGGCGTGCGCCACGTGGTGCGGCACGAACCGGACCTTCTCCGGGTCGAGACCGGGCAGTGCGGCGGCGAGGAACTGCGGGGCCCGCTGGGCGTAGTCGACCCGCAGCCAGTCCCAGGGGTCGCTGAGCCCCAGCTCGGCGGCGTCCCGGCAGAGCCCGGGGTCGAAGGAGTACGCGACCGCGTCGAGACTGTCGACGTCGATCCCCGCGCTGTCCAGGCACCACGCGGCCGACAACTCGGGCAGCTCCCAGGCGGAGAAGGGCACCGGACGCTTGCCGTGCTTGCGGCGGCTGAACCGCTCCTCTTCGGCGGCGGCCACCACCGTCCCGTCGACCACCAGGGCGGCCGCCGGATCGTGGAAGATCGCGTTGATTCCAAGGACGCGCATGGGAGATCCCTACCCTTGCCGATCCGGCCTAACCTGTAGATCATCGACTTCTTCTCCCCGCCCGATGTCGGCTGTGGAGATTCGAAATTGGGACCAAAGTCCCTGGTTGTGGGCCCGGGAACTGGCCAGGCTAGGTAAAGAGGTAGAGGTGGCTCCTGTTCCTGGCCGCCTGTCCGCCCCGATCGGGAGGTGCCCCGTGTCGCCGTCGTCGCTCTCCGTGCTCGCCGAGGAGCAGCTCGCCCTGGCCCGGGCCACCGACAGCGGGCGCAGTGCCCGGACGGTGCACGGCGGCCCCACGACCTCGCTGCGGCAGACGCTGGTCGCCCTGGTCGCCGGGCACGCGCTGGCGGAGCACGCCAGTCCCGGTGACGCGACGCTCCAGGTGCTGCGCGGTCGGGTCCGGCTGGTCGCCCAGGACCGGTCCTGGCCCGGTTCGGCGGGGGACCTGCTGGTGATTCCGGACGCCCGGCACGCGCTGCACGCCGACGAGGACTCGGTGGTGCTGCTCACGGTCGCCCGAGGATGAGCGCCGTCACCCCGACGCGGCCCGCCGGCCGCGCCGCCGCCGGACGCGCGCCGCGCGCCACCCGCCCGACCCGGGCCCGGCGGCACCGTTGGCTGCCGCCACAGCACGGGGCCTGGGCGATGCTGCTGCTCCCGTACGCCATGGCGATCGGTGTGGCCGGGCCGCGCTGGCCGCACCTGCCGCTGCTCGGTGCGTGGCTCGCCGGTTACCTCTTCTCCTACTACACCCTGCTGGCGGTGAAGACCGGCCGCCCCGCCCGGGTCCGCCCGCAGCTGCTGGTCTACGGCGGGGCGACCGCGCTGCTGGGTCTTCCGGTGCTGCTCGCCCGGCCCGCGGTGCTCGGCTACGCCCCGCTCTACGCCGTGCTGGTCGCGGTCAACGCCGTCCACGCCCGGCGTCGCCGGGAGCGGGCCCTGCTCAACGACCTCGCCTCGGTGGCGCAGAGCGTGCTCGTGGTGTTCGTGGTGGCCGCCGTCGCCGGGGTTCCGCCGGCCGCCCTGGCCGGGGTGGCGACGGCGGTGGGCGCGTACCTGGTCGGCACCGTGCTCTACGTCAAGACGATGATCCGGGAGCGGGGGAGCGCCGGATACCGGTGGGCCTCGCTCGCGTACCACCTGGCGGCGCTGGCGGTGGCGGTGGTTGCCGGCTGGGGGCCGGCGGTGGCGGCGGTCTTCGCGGTGCTGCTGCTCCGCGCGGCGTTGCTGCCCGGCCGGCGGCTGGCTCCGGTCCAGGTCGGGATGGCCGAGCTGGCCGGCGCGCTGCTGGTGTTCGCCGCGGTGGTCGCCCACTGGGCCTGACCTCGCCGCTCGCCCCTGCGGCGCATGATTCGACACCGCGTTGCGGCAGGTCGCGGTTTCCCGGGCACCCGGCACCCCGCGTGGCGTGGGCTCGACGGCAGGGATGCCCGGCCGGGACGGCCGCTTGGGCCGGACAAGGCTGGCGGGCCGGTATCGGGACTGCCGGATGACCGGGCCGGTGTCGGAATTGCCCGACACCGGCCCGGTCGCGTCGCGGTGGGGCTCAGCGCAGCATGCCCGGGCCGAACACCTCGTACGCGATCCGCTCGGCCGGCACGCCCCGGCGCAGCAGGCCGCCCCGGACCAGGGACATGAACGGCACCGGCCCGCACAGGTGCACGTACGCCTCCGGGGCGAGCGGGATCAGCGCGGGGTCGACCAGCCCGCCCGCGACCTCGGCCTTCAGCCCGGCCAGTTCGGCGTCGGCGGCGTCCTCGTACCAGAGGCGGACGGACAGGTTGGGCAGCCGCTCCTGCAACCCGACCAGCTCGTGGCGCCGGGCGTGGGCCGCGCCGGTCCGGTCGGCGTGCACCAGCGCCACCGGGCGCTCGGGCTCGGTGGCGGCCAGGTGCTCCAGCGCCGCCATCGCCGGGGTGAGGCCGATGCCGGCGCTGACCAGCAGCAGCGGCTCGCCGTCGCCGATCGCGCTGACCTCGCCGAACGGCGGGCTGAGCCGGAGCGTGTCGCCGGCGGCCACCCGCTCGTGCAGGAAGCTGGAGACCATGCCGTCGGGGCCGCCGTCGACGCCGCGTACCCGCTTGACGGTGATCTGCCAGTGGGCGGCGCCGGGGCGGCCGGAGAGGCTGTACTGCCGGATCTGCTGCCCCCGGCCGCCGTCCAGGTCGACGGCGACCGAGACGTACTGGCCCGGGGTGAATTCGGGCACCGCGTCGCCGTCGGCCGGGACCAGGGTGAACGACGCCACGTCGGCGGTCTCCCGGACCTTCTCCACCACGCGCCACTCCCGCCACACCGCGCCGTTCTCCGGCACTCCCGCGGCGGTGAAGAGGCGCGCCTCCCGGGCGATCAGCTCGCAGGCCAGCAGCCAGTAGACCTCGTCCCAGGCGGCCACGACGGCCGGCGTGACGGCGTCGCCGAGCACCTCGCCGACCGCGGCGAGCAGGTGCCGGCCGACGATCGGGTACTGGGTGGCGGTGATGCCGAGCGAGGCGTGCTTGTGCGCGATCCGGTCCAGGATCGGCCCCCACGGGACGGTGGTGGCGCCGGTCAGGTGCTCGGCGTACGCGACCACGGCGGCGGCGAGCGCGGCCTTCTGCTGCCCGGTGGCCTGGTTGCCCCGGTTGAAGATGTCCAGCAGTTCCGGGTGGGCGTCGAACATCCGCTGGTAGAACCGGCCGGTGATCGCTTCACCGTGGGCCTGGACGGCGGGCAGGGTCGCCGTCACCACGGCTGCTGAGGATTCCGAGAGCACGACTACTCCTTGGTGCTTTGAACGGGTCGACCCCCAATGAACAGGAATCTAGGATTCCTCTTTAGGGTCGAAGGTCCCGGGGCGAGGGTCGTCTGGATCACATCGCGTAACCGGACGCTCGGTCTGTTTCGCGAGGTGGTTCCGGTGGTTAGGGTCGATGGTGTGAAGCTCAACCGCTCGACGGACATGGCACTTCGGATCGCCATGCTCACCGCCGCGTCCGAGACCCGGACGACGGTGGACGAGCTCGCCACCCAGCTCTCGCTGCCGCGCAGCCACGTGGCCAAGGTGGTGCAGCGGTTGCAGCGGCTCGGGGTGCTGGTGACCATCCGGGGCCGGTCCGGCGGGGTGGCCTTCGCCGAGCGCGCCGCCGAGCTGACCGTGGGGCACGTGGTGCGCGCCTTCGAGGGCGCCGACGAGGTGGTCAACTGCGAGCAGCCCACCTGCCCGCTGCTCGGGGCCTGCCGGCTCCGGGGCGAGCTGCGCCGGGCCCAGGCCGCCTTCCTCGCCGTGCTCGACGGCGTACGCCTCGGCGACCTGGTCGACGGCGCCGCGCGCCCGTTGCTGCTCAGTCTCGGCGTCTCGGCCGGGGCCTCCGCCTGACGTCCGTCTCGGACCCGCTCTTCGCCGTCCCGTCCCGACGCGGCCGGCGCGGATAACCCGGTGGGATGCCCATCCGTGCCTCGGGTGGGTCAGCCGGCCCGGCGGAACTCGGCGCGCCAGCGGAGCCCGCCGTCCGGCGCGACGACCTCCTCTACCCGGACGGGAGTGAGCGGCCCGGCGGCGAAGGCGTCGAGCTCGGCCCGGGTCAGCGGCCACGGCGGGCCGTCCACCTGCTCGCCGTCGCGCCGGCCGGCCGCGATCGCCAGCAGCGTCCCGCCCGGTGCGACCAGCCGGCCGACCGCCGGGACCGCCCGCTCCCGCAGCTGCACCGGCAGCGCCTGCACGTTCATGCTCTCCAGCACCAGGTCGAAGGCGCCGAGCCAGTCGGCGGGCGGGTCGAGCAGGTCGGCGGTCTCGTACCGGACCGGGGAGCCGGCGTGGCGGCGGCGCGCGGTCCGCACCGCGGTGGGGGAGATGTCGAAGGCGACCGTGGCGAAACCGACGGCGGCCAGGTGCTCGGCGTCCCGGCCGAAGCCGCAGCCGACCACCACCGCCCGCCGGCCCGACCCGTCCGGCCGGGTCCGCCCGGTCCACTCGGCGAGCAGGGAGTGCGGGGCGTCCCGGTCCCAGGGCACTTCGGCGGCGCCCCGCTCGGCATCGGCGTAGAGCCGCTCGAACCGGCCGGTCGGGTCGCCCTCGGCGAGCGATCGGGAAGACAACCGGCGGGTCGGATCGTTGTCGTGCACGGACGCCTCCTCGCTCCGGCCCGCCCGTGACGGGCGGCCGCCGGAGTGTAACCGGACAACGCACCGCACCGGGTGCCACAGCTCTGTCGGGGTGCCGGGCTAGGCTCGCTCCGGCGCGCCGCGCGTGGCGATCGACTTGGGGTTCGACACGGTGAGCGGCACCACACCGCCGAGACCTGGGAGTACGACCAGTTGACCGCACAGCCTGAGACCCTGTACGGGGCCGACGACCTGACGCACCTGGAAGGCCTCGATGCCGTCCGCAAGCGCCCCGGCATGTACATCGGCTCGACCGACAGCCGTGGCGTGGGTCACCTCGTCAACGAGATCCTCGACAACTCCACCGACGAGGGTGTCGGGGGTCACGCCACCAAGGTCGAGGTGATCCTGCACGCCGACGGCTCGGTGCAGGTCGACGACGACGGCCGGGGCATCCCCACCGACGTGCACGCCAAGTCCGGCATCTCCGGGGTCGAGCTGGTGCTGACCCGGCTGCACGCCGGCGGCAAGTTCGGTGGCTCGGGCTACAAGACCTCCGGCGGCCTGCACGGCGTGGGCGCCTCGGCGGTCAACGCGCTGTCCCGGCGGTTCGACGTCACCGTCCGCCGTGGCGGCAAGATCCACTCGATGTCCTTCCGGCACGGCGTACCGGGGGTCTTCGACGGGGCCGGCCCGGACGCGCCGTTCACCCCCGGCCCCGGCCTGCAGATCGTCGGCGCGATGAAGCGCGGCCAGCGCACCGGCACCTCGATCCGCTGGTGGCACGACCCGCGCTACTTCGAGACCGGGGCAAAGCTCGACATCGAGGCGGTCCGGCTCAAGCTGCGCAACACCGCCTTCCTCGTCCCCGGTGTGGCCTACACGCTGCGCGACGAGACCGGCGACCAGGCCGCCAAGGAGAGCTTCCACTTCCCCAACGGCCTCACCGACATGGTGGAATACCTGGCCCCGGCCGGCGACCGGCCCGTCTCCGGGACCCTGCTGGTCACCGGCGAGGGGACCTACCGGGAGAACGCCGCCGACGCCAACGGCGTGATGCAGTCCAACGTGCAACGCCGGGCCGAGGTCGAGGTGGCGTTCCGCTGGGGCACCGGCTACGAGCGCACCGTCGAGTGCTTCACCAACACGATCCGCAACGCGCACGGCGGCACCCACCGCAAGGGCTTCGAGCGGGCCCTGGTGCGGACCCTGGCCGAGGCCGCCCGCAACACCCGTGGCCTGCTCAAGCCCAAGGAGGACGCGCCCACCCTGGACGACGTCCTGGAGGGCATGACCGCGGTGGTGCACGTGCGGATCCCGGAGCCGCAGTTCACCTCGCAGACCAAGGACGAGCTCTCGACCGCCGGCATCACCAAGGTGCTCCAGGGGCTGGTCGAGCAGCACCTCAAGGCCTGGCTGGAGGACCGCAGGACCAAGGCCGAGGCCCGGACGGTGCTGCAGAAGATCGTCGACGCGGCCCGGGTCCGGCTCACCCAGAAGCAGCAGAAGGACGCCGCCCGGCGCAAGACCGCCCTGGAAGGCGCATCGATGCCGGCCAAGCTGGTCGACTGCCGGGCCACCGGCGTGGACCGCAGCGAGCTGTTCATCGTCGAGGGCGACAGCGCGCTCGGCACCAGCCGGATGGCCCGCTCCTCGGAATACCAGGCCCTGCTGCCGATCCGCGGCAAGATCCTCAACGTGCAGAAGGCGAACCTCCAGCAGGTGCTGGACAACGCCGAGTGCGCGGCGATCGTGCAGGTGCTCGGGGCGGGTTCGGGGCGTACCTTCGACCTCTCCGCCATGCGCTACGGCCGGGTGCTCATCATGGCTGACGCGGACGTCGACGGCGCGCACATCCGTACCCTGCTGATCACGCTCTTCGCCCGCTACATGCGGCCGCTGATCGAGGCCGGCCGGCTCTACGCGGCGATGCCGCCCCTGCACAAGATCACCACCAGGGGGCGCAACCCGCAGACGATCTACACCTACACCCAGGCCGAGATGGAGGCGACGGTCCGCAAGCTGGAGAAGGCCGGCAAGCAGATCGTGACCCCGATCCCGCGGTTCAAGGGTCTCGGCGAGATGGACGCCGACGAACTGTGGGAGACCACGATGAACCCGGCCACCCGGGCGGTCCGCCGGATCACCCTCGACGACGTCGAGGCCGCCGAGCGGATCCTCGAGCTGCTCATGGGGGAGAAGGTCGAACCCCGCCGCAACTGGCTCATCGAGTCGGCCGACCGGGTCGACCGCGAAGCCATCGATGCCTGACCACCGGGTCCGTTCGGAAGGAAGCTGAACCATGGCACGCCGTAGGGACGACCGCGCCCGCGCCGACCTGTCCGCGTTCGACCAGGCCGGCGCGCGGGTCTTCGACAACCCGCTGGTCACCGAGGTTTCCGACTCCTACCTGGAGTACGCCTTCTCGGTCATCCACTCCCGCGCCCTGCCGGACGCGCGGGACGGCCTGAAGCCGGTGCACCGGCGCATCCTCTGGTCGATGTACGAGCAGGGCCACCGCCCCGACCGGGGCCACGTGAAGTCCGCCCGGATCGTCGGCGACGTGATGGGTAAGTACCACCCGCACGGCGACGCCGCGATCTACGACGCGATGGTCCGGCTCGCCCAGGACTTCTCGCTGAACGCGCCGCTGATCGACGGGCACGGCAACTTCGGCTCCCCGGACGACGGCCCGGCCGCCGCCCGCTACACCGAGGCCCGGATGTCCCGGGAGGCGATGCTGCTCGTCGGCGAGCTGGGCGAGGACACCGTCGACGTCGAGCCCAACTACGACGGCTCGCTCACCCAGCCCACCGTGCTGCCGGCGGCCTTCCCCAACCTGCTGGTCAACGGCGCGTCCGGGATCGCGGTCGGCATGGCCACCAACATGATCCCGCACAACCTGGGCGAGGTCGTCCAGGCGGCCCGCTGGCTGATCAACCACCCGGACGCCACGTTGGACAAGCTGATGGAGTTCGTCCCCGGCCCCGACCTGCCCACCGGCGGCCTGCTGCTCGGCCTCGACGAGGTGCGCCGGGCGTACGAGACCGGGCGGGGCGTGGTGCGGATGCGCGCCCGGGTGGAGACCGGCCCGCTGGAGGGCAGCCGGGGCCGGCAGGCCATCACGGTCACCGAACTGCCGTACGGCGTGGGCGCGGAGAAGGTCATCGCGGCCATCACCAACGAGGTCAACAAGACCAAGCGGCTGGCCGGCATCGCCGACGTGAAGGACCTCACCGACCGGGAGAACGGCACCCGGCTGGTCATCGAGTGCAAGGTCGGGGTCAACCCGCAGGCGCTGCTGGCCGACCTCTACCGGCTCACCCCGCTGGAGCAGTCCTTCGGCGTGAACAACCTGGTCCTGGTGGACGGGCAGCCGCAGACCCTGGGGCTCAAGGAGCTGCTGGAGGTCTTCCTCGCCCACCGGTACGAGGTGGTGACCCGGCGCAGCGCGTACCGCAAGCGCAAGCGCGAGGAACGCCTGCACCTGGTCGACGGTCTGCTGATCGCCCTGCTCGACATCGACAAGGTGGTCAAGCTGATCCGGGCCAGCGAGGACGCCCAGGCCGCCAAGGACGGCCTGATCCAGAAGTTCAAGCTCTCCGAGATCCAGGCCACCTACATCCTGGACACCCCGCTGCGCCGGCTGACCAAGTACGACCGGCTGGAGCTGGAGGCCGAGCAGGAGAAGCTGCGCGGCGAGATCGCCGAGCTGTCGAAGATCCTCGACGACGAGAAGGTGCTGCGGAAGCTGGTTTCCGACGAGCTGGCCGCCGTGGTCAAGCAGTTCGACGCACCGCGCCGCACCACCCTGGTCGACGGCGACCTCAAGGAGGTCCTCGCGGCCTCCGTACCGGCCGGGCCCCTGGAGGTGGCCGACGACCCGTGCCAGGTGATCCTCTCCGCCACCGGGCTGGTCGCCCGGACCGCGGCCGAGTCGGAGGAGGCCGCCGAGGCGCGGCGGCGCAGCGGCCGGGTCAAGCACGACGCGGTACGCGCGGTCGTGCACTCCACCGCCCGGGGCCGGGTGCTCCTGGTCACCAGCGCCGGACGCGCCTTCAAGATCGACGTACTGCCGCTGCCCGTGCTGCCCGAGCAGTCCGGCACGGTGTCGCTGCGCGGCGGGATGTCCGCCGCCGAGCTGGTGCCGCTGGAGCCCGGGGAGGCCGTGGTCGGGCTGGCCCCGCTCGGCGCGCCCGCCGAGGGCTCACCCGGCCTGGCGCTGGGCACCCGGCAGGGCGTGGTGAAGGTCTGCGCGCCCGAGTGGCCGGTCCGCTCGGACGAGTTCGAGGTGATCTCGCTGCGCGACGGCGACGAGGTGGTCGGGGCGACCTGGCTCACCGACGGGAGCGAGGCCCTGGCGTTCGTCTCCTCCGAGGCGTCGTTGCTGCGCTTCGCGGCGTCCGTGGTCCGGCCGCAGGGCATCAAGGGCGGCGGCATGGCCGGCATCAACCTGCCGGGGGAGGCGAAGGTGGTCTTCTTCGGCGCGGTCCGCACCGACGACCCGTCGCACGGGCAGCCGATGGTGGTCACCTCGACCGGCGCCACGGTCAAGGTGACGCCGTTCAAGGCCTACCCGGCGAAGGGGCGGGCGACCGGCGGGGTGCGCGCCCAGCGGTTCCTCAAGGGCGAGGTGGACCTGGCGGTGGCCTGGGTCGGCCCTCGCCCGGTCGGCGCGACCGCCAACGGCGATCCGGTGGAGCTGCCCCCGGCGGACCCGCGCCGCGACGGCTCCGGCTTCGCCGTCATGCTCGGCCCGACGGTCGTCGGCCACCAGATCGAACGCGACTGACGACCACCAGCGGTCCTCGATTGCGGCATGTCGCGCCCTCCCGGCAGGGGAAAGGCGCGACATGCCGCATCTCGTTGCCGGCCCGCCCGGGTCAGAGTTCGGGTTCGGGGCCTCGGCGGGATTCCGCCGTGGTGCCACGGAGGCGGGCGATCAGGCGCATGCCGTGGTAGACGACCAGGGCGGCGGCGGTGCCCAGGGCGATGCCGTTGAACGACAGGTCGCCGGCGGTGAGGGTGTAGTTCGCCGCGCCGATGATCACCGCGACCGCGGCGGTCATCAGGTTGACCGGGTCGTGGAAGTCCACCCGGCCCTCGATCCAGATCCGGGCGCCGAGGACGGCGATCAGGCCGTACAGCGCGGTGGTCGCGCCGCCCAGCACCCCGGCCGGCACGGTCAGGATCAGCGCGCCGAACTTCGGGCAGAGGCCGAGCAGCACCGCCGCCACCCCGGCCACCCAGTACGCGGCGGTCGAGTAGACCCGGGTCGCCGCCATCACGCCGATGTTCTCGGCGTACGTGGTGGTGCCCGAGCCGCCGCCCGAGCCGGCGAGCACGGTGGCCAGGCCGTCGCCGAGGAACGCCCGGCCCATGTCCTTGTCGAGGTTGCGGCCGGTCATCGCGGCCACCGCCTTGACGTGCCCGGCGTTCTCCGCGATCAGCACCAGGATCACCGGGATGACCAGCACCACCGCGCGCAGGCTGAAGCCGGGGGCATGGAACTGCGGCAGGCCCACCCAGGCGGCCTCCTTCAGCCCGGTGACCGCCTTCGGGTCGAGCTGGCCGAGCACTGCGGCGAGCACCCAGCCGATCACCACGCCGAGCAGGATGGACAGCCGGGCCAGGAAGCCCCGGAAGACCACCGTGGCGACCAGGATCGCGGCCAGGGTGACCACCGCGATCAGCGGCTGCGCTTTCACCCCGGTGCCGCTGCCGCCGCCGTCCCAGGCGACCGGGGCGAGGTTGAGCCCGATCAGCGCGACGATCGCGCCGGTCACCACCGGCGGCATCAACGCGTCGATCCAGCGCGACCCGGCCACCTGCACCACCACGCCGACCAGGGCCAGCGCCGCGCCGGCCACCACGATGCCGCCGAGCGCCGCGCCGATGCCGCCGCCGGTCTTCGCGGCCAGCACCGGGGCGATGAAGGCGAACGACGAGCCCAGGTACGAGGGCAGCCGGTTGCCGGTGATCAGCAGGAAGAGCAGCGTGCCCAACCCGGAGAAGAAGAGCGTGGTGGCCGGCGGGAAGCCGGTGATCAGCGGCACGGTGAAGGTGGCGCCGAACATCGCCACCACGTGCTGCACGCCGACGCCGACCGTACGCGGCCAGGAGAGCCGCTCGTCCGGGTGCACCACGTCGCCGGGGCGTACCGACCGGCCGTCGCCGTGCAGGCTCCAGGGGGACCAGCGGGATCGTGGTTCGGTGGGGGACTGGGTCATGCTGCGCCCTTCGCGTCGTCAGGTGACGGGGGCGTGATCACCCTGAGAGTCGTTTGTAGCACGGCCCCCGCGTGACCTGCGGGACAGCCCCGGGGCGTACCACCGGCCGGGTCGGTCAGGGCCGGGTCAGCACCTGCTCCCGCTCGGGGCCGGCCTGCCGGACCAGGGCGGGCACGGGCTGGACCGGGCGCAGCGTGAGCAGGCTGCCGACCAGGCCGGAGAAGAGCACCACCACGCCCAGCCCCACCGCCGTCGCCGACGGGAGCACCACCCGCAGCGTGGTGTGCGGGTCGAGGTGGTCGAAGCCGACCAGCCCCCAGTGCCAGACCGCCCCCACCGTGCCCACCGTGCCGGCGGCGAGCAGCAGCAGGCCGATCGTCACGCTGGTCTCCAGCCGCAGGAACCGGATCCACCGGTCGGTGCTGCGCCGCGGGACCAGCCGTTCCTGCCGGCCGTAGATCTCGGCCAGTCCGCCGAAGATCGCGAGCTGCGCCCCGACCAGCACCATCAGGCAGGCGTACACGAGGCTGTTGACGTCCAGTTCGACCGCGCCGAGGTCGAGCGGGCCCGGGGTGAGCGCGCCCACCCCGACCAGGCCGAGCAGCGCGATCACGAGGCCCGGCCGGACCAGCGTCTTGCGCGGCGCGAACACCAGCAGGAACCGCAGGTGCCGCCAGCCGTCCCGCCAGGTACGCAGGTGCGGCGGGCGGGACCGGCCGTCCGGGGAGAGGGTGGTCGGCACCTCGACGATGTCGTAGCCGGCCAGCGCGGCGCGGACCACCAGCTCGGAGGCGAACTCCATGCCGGGCATGCAGAGACCGAGCGCGCGGATCCGCTCGGCGTTGAAGCCGCGCATGCCGCAGTGGAAGTCGCCGACCCTGCCCAGGCCGAACAGCCGGCGGCCCAGCCAGCTCAGCACCGGGTTGCCCAGGTATCGGTGCAGCGGGGGCATCGCGCCGGTGGCGATCCCGCCATGGAAGCGGTTGCCCATGACCACGTCGTGCCCGGCCCGCAGCGACTCGACGAACGGGCCCAGCTCCGAGAGCGCGTACGAGTCGTCGGCGTCGGCCATGACGACGTACCGGCCGCGGGCCTGCTCGATGCCGTGCAGCAGCGCGCCGCCGTAGCCGCGGATCGGGGCGTGCACCACCCGGGCCCCGGCCCGCGCGGCGATCTCCTGCGACCCGTCGGTGGACCCGTTGTCGGAGACCAGCACCTCCCCGACCACCCCGCACTCCGCCAGCGAGCGCAGCGCCTTGCGAACGCAGACCTCGAGCGTCTCCGCCTCGTCGAGACAGGGCAGGAGCACCGTGACCTCGATCTCCGGTTCGTTCGTCATCGTCACCCGTTGCTTCCGGTGAGAGTGGCTGCGGGCTGCTCCGGCTCGTCGTCGAGGTCGGGCGCGGGCGGTGCGGTCGGTGCGGAGGTGGACCGGAGCCGCTGCCAGCCGGTCGCCGCAGCGATCGGCAGGAAGGCCAGCGCCGGCAGGCCGTAGCGGTAGTCGAACATCGACGTGGCGACGGAGAAGGCCATGATCCCGACGCCGATGGCGGCGTAGCCGAGGGCGAGCACGCTCAGCCGCGGTCGTCCACGCCGCGGCCAGAGCGCGCCGAACAGGGCGAGCAGGGTCATCGCCGCGACGAGCGGGGGCGGGGTGGTGCCGTACCGGCCGTAGCCGTGCAGGAAGCGGCTGGCCGCGTTCGCCGGCGTCACCTCGGCCGGCGCGGGCCGCCAGTCGTAATGCGGGTCCGCCAGCCGGGGCACACAGTTGGGGTCCGCCGTCCAGTTGGTCGGGGCGGGCTGCGGCACCCACCAGTTGGCCAGGCACGACTCCATCGGCCCGAGCCGGTGCGGCCAGAAGTAGCGGGCGGTGTCGGCGGCCACCTCGGCCACGTAGTCGCCGGGCTGCTGCCGAATCACCGCGGTGGCGAACGCGTCGAGGTCCTCCGGGCGTTCCGCGTTGCGGATCGGGCTGTCCTTGTTCCAGATGAACCAGTCCGGCCGTTCCGGCCGCTGGTCCAGCGGCTGGGTGGGGCAGAGCCGGCGCAACTCGGGGGCGAGGTCCAGCCGGTCGCAGTCGGCGAAGTGCGCGGTCCGTCCGTAGAGGAACCTGCCGCCCTCGGTGCCGAGCGTGTCCTTGACCGTGCCGACGTTCAGGAACACGACGCCGAAGAAGGCGAGGACGCCGAGCAGGTACGCCACCGGCGCCCGCCAGCCGCGCCACGGGACCAGCAGGAGGAGCAGCAGCACGGCGAGCCCGACGATCCCCGTCGGCCGGGTCGACATGGCCACCGCGATCGCCACGCCCGCGCCGAACCCGGCGACCGGCCCGGGCCGCTCCTTCCAGGCCAGGACCAGCGCCGCGACGGCCAGCGCGGTGGTGAAGAGCGTCTCGGTGAGCAGGTACTGCTCCAGGGTGAGCTGCCGGGCGTCCAGCAGGATCGGGGCGGCGGCCAGCGTCGCCACCCATCCGGAGGCGGCGAGGCGGCGGCGCAGCAGCAGGTAGGTGGCCACCCCGAGGCCGAGTCCGGCGAGGTGCTGCACGGCCACCAGGGTGGCGAAACTGCCGGTCCACTCGAACGTCTTGATCAGCCACGGGTACGTCCAGCGCGCCGTCAGCTCCGGCCACAGTTGCGAGTTGCGGACGTACGCGCCCGAGTCGCCCGCGAACCAGAGCGCGGGCGGATAGGCGGCCATCATCGTCACCCGCAGCCCGACCCCCACCGTCAGCAGCACGAGCAGGCCGAGGTGGCGGCGGGCGCGGGCGGCGAGGGTGGGCCGGCCGCCGGCCGCGGGCACGGCCGACCCTCCATCAGGCACGGTGATCCCCCGATTACGCGCAGACTGACTGGGCGTGGTCAAGCTAACACGGTGCGCGCTCTGGTTGGTGTCGCGAATCGCCCCGCGCGTTAACTCTGTGTTACCGGCTGAGGGTGGATCGGCCGGCCGGGCACCGCCGGCCGACGGTCAGGCGACGCCGACCGGCCGGAACTGGACGCTGACCCGGGGCCCGACCGGGCGGGCGGTTTTGGGCACGGCATGCTCCCAGGTGCGCTGGCACGAGCCGCCCATCACGATCAGGTCGCCGTGCCCGAGCGGGAAGCGCAGGCTCTCGCCGCCGCCCCGGGGGCGTAGCAGCAGGGCGCGGGGGGATCCGAAGGAGACGATGGCGACCATGGTGTCGGAGTGCGCCGAGCGGCCCAGCGTGTCCCCGTGCCAGGCGACGCTGTCCCGGCCCGAGCGGTAGAGGCACATGCCCGCGGTGACGAAGGGCTCGCCCAGCTCCGGCGCGTAGTGCCCGGTCAGCGCGGTCCGCGCCGCGTCGAGGACCGGGTGCGGCAGCTCTCGGCCGGCGCCGTACCAGCAGAGCAGCCGGGGCACATCCACCTCGGCCTCGTACATGGTGCGGCGCTCGGCCCGCCAGGGGACCTCCCGCAGCAGGGTCTCGAAGACCTGGTCGGAACCGGCGACCCAGCCCGGGAGGTGGTCGACCCAGGCGCCCCGGCTCAGCGGGTGCCGGCGCAGCCGGCCCGCCAGCGGGCCCAGCGACGGGGACGCGGTGAGGTCGAGCATCGACGGCTGGTAGGCGGTGCCGGTCATCCCCTCACCCTACCCGCCGGGTTGGCACAGGTGTACGAGTGGCGGCATCTCGTTGCCCGACGGCCACCTGCCGCACACGTCGTCGTCGCCGTCCGTCGCCACGGCCCGCCTAGCGTGGGGCCCCGCCGTCCGGCCCCGGGCGGGTGGCACCGAGGAGAGACGACCCGTGCAGAGCAGCCCGACCCGCGTGCCGGCGGCACCCCGCCCGGCGGCGAACCCGGACCGGCCGCCCGCGCCGCCGTCGCCGCGCCGACCGGCCCGCCGGGTCGCCGTCGTCGCGCTCGGGCTCGCCGCCGCCTGGCTGCTGCCTCTCCTGGCGTACGCGCTGGGCGTGGCCGCCGTGCTGCCGCCGCTGGTGCTGGCGCTGACCGCCGGGCTGCTGCGCGGCGGCCGTACCCTGCTCGACCGGCTGGTGCTGGCCACGGCCCTGCTGCTCGGCGTGGTCGCCGCCGCCGGTCTGCTCTTCTCCGCCTGGCCGTGGGGACTGCACCCGGTGCCGGTGGCCGGCACCGCGGGCACCGTCCTGCTCGGTGTCGGCCTGGCCACCGGCCGGCGCCCCCGCTGGCCCCGGCCCGCCCCGGTCGACCTGCCTCCGGTGCTGGCGGGGGTGGCCGCGGCGGTCGCGCTCGGCTGGCCGTACCTGCGCGCGGGTGACCTGGCCGGGCGGCTGGCGTACGCGATGATCGGCGAGGACAACAGCCGGCACCTGGCCGCCGTGGAGGGGATCCGTGCGGTCGGCGGGTACCTCTTCACCGACCCGCAGGCCGCGGCGCGGATCGCGCCGGAGGCGATGACCTGGTACCCGCAGGGGTTCCACCTCACCGCCGCGCTGCTGGACACCTTCCTGCGCTCGTCCACCGGGCCGGCCGACCCGGTCGACGCGCTCGACCACTACCTCGGCTGGGCGCTGTCGGCCTACGCCCTGCTGGTGCTCGCCCTGGTCTGGGCCGCGACCCGGATCGCCGGGCGGCAGCTCGACCCGGCGCGGACCTGGGCCGTCGCCGGCGTGGTGACCGCGCTCTGCCTCGGCTCGGAGCTGGCCCGATTCGTGGTGTACGGCTACCCGGGCGAGACCCTCGGCCTGGCGCTGTCCGCGCTGCTGGTGGCGCTGCTCTGCCGGCCGGTCGCCGGCACCGGCACCCAGCTCCTGCTGGTCGGCGCGCTCTGCGTCGGCGTCGGCTTCGCGTACCTGATGTTCCTGCCGGTGGTGGGGCTGCTGGTGCTGGCCTGGCTGGTCCGGCAGCGCCGGGCGATGCTGCGCCGCCCGCTGCTGCTCGCCGGGGTGGCCCTGGTCGCCGTGCCGCTGACCCCGCTGACCAGCATCGGCGGCCTGCTCAACACCGACCAGCTCGACAACGTCGCCACCGGCGGTGCGGTGGAGCCGCGCTACGACGCGTTCCTGGCGCTCACCGCGCTGGTCGGCGCCGGCCTGCTCGCTGGCGGCCTGCGCCTTCCCGTGTGGCGGCGGTACGCCGGCGCGCTCGGCACCGCCCTGGTCTTCGTGCTCGGGGTCCGGATCTGGTTCCACGTCCTCGGCACCGCACCACGCTACTACTACGGCAAGACCCTGCACCTGCTGCTGATGCTGCTGCTCGTGGGGATCGGCGCGCTGGCCCTGCTGCTGCCTCCGCCGTGGACCGCGGCCGGCCGGCGGCCGGGGCCGCTCGCCCGGCTGCTGGTGGCGGCGGCCGTGGTGGTCGCCGCGGCCGGGGTGGCCGGCCTGCCCCGGGGGACCGGCATCTTCGCCCAGCCGTTCGGCAACCGCAGCACCACCTGGGCCTCGGCCTGGTGGTCGGGGACGCTGGCCCGTCCCCGCCCGGCCGATCTGACCGTCCGAGCGCTCGTCCAGGCGCCGGTCGAGCCCGGCACGGTGACCGTGGTGGCCAGCGGGAAGCGGCGCGAGGGCTACCTGTGCAGCCTCTTCGTCGCCACCCTCCAGGGCACCGCCGGGACGTCCGGGCCCGCGTACTACAACCTCCCGCTGGCCGAGCCGGCCCGCTCGGCGGCGGTGGTGGCGGCGGTGCCCGGCCGCGTCCACTTCCTCGCCGTCGACGACGACGCCGAGGCGGCGGTGCGCCAGCTGCTCACCGACCGCCCCGACCTGCGTACCCGGGTCCGCCTGGACCGCCTCCGTTGACCCCGCCCCGGCGTCGGTGCGCGGGTTGCGGCAGGTCGGGGTGTCCGGCGTGATCGAAGGCGCGACCTGCCGCTCGGCGAGTTGATCTTGGACCCCGGCCGCCCGCTGGTCAGCGGGGGGCGGGGGCGGCGAGTAGGGCGAGGACCGCGTCGACCACCCGGGAGCGGCCCTGGCCGTCCACGATGGACCAGGCCCGGGCGGCGAGGGTGGCCCGCCGGTCGGCGGAGGTGAGCAGCTCACGCAACGTCCGGACCGCGCCGGCCCGGGCGGCCTGACCGTCCGGCCCGTCGGCGACCAGTGTGGGCAGTTCGCCGAGCCCGGCCGCGACCCCCTCCCGGATCACCCGGTGGTACGACTCCCGCTGGTTGTCCACCACGCTGACCAGCGCCGACGGGACGCCGAGGCAGCAGAGCTCCCAGGTGGACGTGCCGGCGGCGGAGACCACCAGGTCCGCCCCGGCGATCAGCTCGGGCAGCGCGTCGGTGGGCGGGACCAGCCGCAGGGTCTGGCCCCGGGCGGGGCGTACCGCCGCCAGCTCGGCAGCCAGCGGCTCCCGGGCGACCACCACGGTCAGTTCCATCGGCTGCCCGGTGGCGAGCAGCAGTCGGGTCAGCGGCGGCGCGGCGCCGACCGCGTCGGTGCCGCCGAAGAAGGCGAGCACCCGGGGCCGGGCGACCGGCGCCGGCGGTCGCGGGGCGGCCGGTCGCCGGCTGAGCACCTCCCGGCGGAGCAGGGCGTACCGGGTGCCGGCGAGCAGCCGGCCGGCCGGCGCGACCGTGCCGGCGCCGAGGTTCTGGTCCAGGTACAGGTCGGCGTCCTGGCCGCGGGTGTCGCCGTCCACCACGGCGAGGGTACGGATCCCGGCGGCGCGCAGCGCCCCGGCGCAGGCCGGATCCAGCTCGTACGAGTCGAGGACCAGCACGTCCAGCCCGTGCTCGCGGGCGACCGTGACCAGCCCGGCCGGGGTGTCCGGGCCGGGGTGGTGCGGGATGCCCCGGGCGGCGAGCTGCCGGGCCGCCCAGTCCACGCCGGCCACGCCGCCGAGCAGCTCCACGCGGGCGCCCCGGGCGAGGAACTCCTCGCCGAGGGCGAGGCAGCGGACCAGGTGGCCGACCCCGCGGCGCGGTCCCGCGTCGCAGCGCAGTCCGACGCGGATTCCGGTCACGACTCCTCCAGCCGCTTCTGCCGGACCCCGGCGTTCAGCGCGCGCAGGCCCGGCTGGCCGGCGAGCCAGTCGGCGAGCTTCGCCAGCGGCACGCTGACGTCGCCGAAGTGGTCGGTCACGGCCCGCACCAGCACCCAGTCCTGTTCGGTGTCCAGGGTGAGCCGCAGGTCGGAGCGGTCCGGGGTGAGGGTCACCCCGAGCACCCGGAACAGCTCCGGATGGGTGTACGCGTACGAGGTGACGTGCACCCGGTGGTGGTCGGTGGCGAGCCGGTGCAGGGTGCGCAGCGCCGCCGCGTCGATGATCTCCACGTCCACCCCTCGGGGCAGGGTACGGGCAATCGACGTGCTGACGTAGTCGAGCGCCGGGACCGCCCGGTAGACGTCCGCGACCAGCCGGATGATCTCCGGGTCGAGCAGCGGGCAGTCGGCGGTGAACCGGGCCACCGCGTCCCCGGGATGGGCGTCCAGCGCGCCGACGAAACGGTCGAGCACGTCGTCGACGGGCCCGCGGTGGCAGGGCACGTCGAGGCGGGCGCACTCGGCGGCGACCGCGTCGTCGGCCGGCTCGGTGCTGGTCGCCACCACGAGGTCGGCGAGGACGCCGCTCTCCCTGGCGGCGCGGACCACCCGGCCGAGGACGCTCCGGCCGGCCAGCGGGCGCAGCACCTTGCCGGGCAACCGGGAGGAGCCCATCCGGGCCTGGACGATGCCGACGATGCGGGTCACTGCTGCTCCTCCCGGACCACCCGGCGGCGCAGCGCCGCGCGCAGTCGTCGCTTCGCCGCCCGGGCGGCCCGCCTGGCCCACCGGGCCGGGGTGATGACGAGCCGGCCCACCCGGTAGCTGACCGACCCGTTGAGCAGGTTGATCATGCCGTCGGCCCGGCGCAGCGCCCGCTCCCGGCTGGTCAGCAGGTCCTCGGTCCAGCCCAGCACCGCGCGCACCCGGCCCAGCTCCTCGCGCTGGCGCAGCCACGCCTCGCGCAGCTGCTGGTAGCTCTCCGGGCCGGGCGGCGGCGACGTCGGTTCCAGCGCGCCCAGCTCGTCGGCGAGCTTCAGCCGGCCCTTCGCGTCCAAGCCGCGCAGCGCGGCGACGACCGCAGCCTCGGTCTCCACCGCCGCCGCCACCGTGGTCCGGTCCAGCTCCCGGCCGGCCATCCCGCCGAGGACAACGGTGAGCCCGGCCAGGTCGAGGGTCGAGGACCACGGGTGGGCGTACCCGCCGGTCAGCAGCACGGTGGCGAACCGCCACAGGCCGCGCGCCAGGGCGATGTCCACCGGGAGCGGCTCGGCGGCCCGCCAGCTCGGGTCGAGTACGGCGAACTCGTCGCCGGCCACCACCACGTTGTCCACCCCGGCCAGCGCCGGGGCGCCGGAGATCCGGCCGTCCACGGCGGACGAGTCGAGCCAGCGCGCGTACCCGGTCAGCAGCGTGCGCAGCGTGTCCAGGTCCCGGCGCAGGCAGGCGTCCAGCAGCAGGGTGCGCAGCAGCCGGCCGGCCGGTACCGGCCCGGTCAGCGCGCCCGCGTCCCGGTACGCGACGGTGCGGCTGGCGTACGGTCCGGCGGCCGGCTCGGACCGCGCCGGCGGGTCGGTGACCCGCCAGTGCCAGCCGTGCGCCGCGGCCACGACCTCGATCACCCCGACCCCGGGCGGCCCGGTCTGGGCCAGCGCCACCGGCAGGTCGGCCCGGTCCGGCCGGTCCGCCACGGGGACGGCGTCCCGCCGGGCGAGGACCACCCAGGCCGGTGCGAGCGCGCTGCCGAGCCCGGCGTGCAGGGCGTCGACGGTGAGCCGGGCCGGGTCCTGGAGCACGGACCGGTCGGCGTACCCGCCGGTGCAGGCGCCGTGCAGCACGGCGTCGAACAGCCCGGCGGACGTCCCTCGGTCGAGTTCCCCGGTAGCCACCAGCGCGGTCACCGCCGCCGGGTGCGGGTACCCGGCGAAGCAGGCGTCCGGGGTGAGGCCGGCGTCGGTGAGCCGGTGGCGGAGCTGGTCGAGGTTGGCCGGGTGGCCGGCGTCCAGCACCCCGTCGACCGTCCACGCGGCGTCGTCGCGGTCGGCGTACCAGGGGGAGACGTCGACGATCCGGTGCAGGCCCACCGGGTTGTCCAGGCGCAGCAGCAGGGTGCCGCCCGGGCGCAGCGCGCCGACGAGGGTGGCCAGCACCCCGTCCCAGCCGAGCCGGGCGCCCTCGACCGACTCCACCGGGTCCAACCCCGACGCCGCGATCACCACGTCGTACGTCTCGCCGGCCGGCAGCCCGGCCGGCCCGCCGACGATCACCCGGACCGCGCGGTCGGCGGCGAGGTTGGCCAGCGCCGCCCCGTCCAGGTGGCTGCGGAGCAGGCAGGTCACCTCGGCGTGCGCCAGCCGGTCGAGGAACGCCGGCTCGTGCGGCCCGGCCAGCAGCACCCGGGCGCCGGCGGGCACCACGCGGGCGGCGAGCGCGGCGAGCGGCCCGCCGCCGGCCGGCCCGTCGGAACGCAGGTCGGACCAGGCCAGCATCTCGCCGCCCGGCAGGATGATCCGCCGGGCCTGGGCAGTGTCAGTCGTCAACGTCGTTCTCCTGGAGGTGCGCCCAGCCGAGCAGCTCACGCAGCTCAGCCGGGGCGCAGCGGTGGTCGGTGCCCAGTTCGGCGCGGGCGATCTCGACGGCGGTGGGCAGGTCCACCGACTCGCCGTGCAGCTCCGGCCACTGGCGGCGGATGCGGGCGGTGCCGCCGAAGGTGGGGTCCTCGTCGGCGAGCACCATCGGGTCGCCGTAGACGGCCGGCTCGCAGCCGGCGGCGATGCCGTAGAAGATGGCGCTGGTCAGCCGGTTGGAGGCGACCCGCTTGTGCCGGCGCAGCTCGGTGAGCTGCTTGTCGAGGAAGAGCGGATCGGTGTCCCGCCACCAGTGGCCGCGGTAGCCGTGGCAGATGACCCGGAACCCGGCGCGTTCGTAGAGTCGGCGCACCCGGCGCATGCCGTACTCGTGCCAGTAGAGGCAGACGGTGACCGGGCCCGGCTCGGTGTCCCGGATCCGGGCGATCAGCTCCCGGTGGTCGCCCTTGACGTGCTGCCCCTCCCAGCCGTGGAACGGGTACCAGATGGTGCCCTCCCGCTCGACCGGCTCCGCCTCCTCCGGCCGCAGCGCGAGCAGGTAGGTGAACGGTGCCCCGACGACCACGACGTTGCGCCGGCCCACCGCCCAGGCCCGGCGGCGGGTCTGCTCGGACCAGAGCAGGCTCGGCGTCCGCTCGGCGTACGGGTGGCCGGGCGCCAGCCCGTCGCCGATGTTCCAGCCGTGCTGGACGTAGCCGTTGATCCGGGGCGGGTGCCGGTCGCCGAGCCCGCACCAGCGGGCCAGCACGTGGGCGTGGCCGTAGAAGTGGTTGGCGTGATGCATCGGTTTCCGTCTCAGGCCGTGCTCGCTGCCGGCGCGCCCCGCAGGGCGGCGGCGAGGGCGTCGACGACCCGCTCCTGGTCGACGTCGCTGAGCCCCGGGTACAGCGGCAGGGAGAGCTGCTGCTCGTAGAAGGATTCGGCGACCGGGCAGGACCCGCGCCGGTAGCCGAGGTCGGCGAAGGCGGGATGCCAGTGCACCGGGATGTAGTTGACCTGCACGCCGATTCCGGCCGCCCGCATCCGGTCGTAGACCTCGCGACGCCGCCCGTCGAGCACCCGGACCGGGTAGAGGTGCCAGGCCGGCCGGGCCCAGGACCGGCGGGCCGGGAGCAGCACCCCGGGCAGGTCGGCGAGGGCCTCGTCGTAGCGGCGGACCAGGCGTTCCCGGGCGGCGAGGAAGTCGCCGAGCCGGCGCAGCTGGCTGCGGCCGAGCGCGCAGAGCACGTCGGGCAGTCGGTAGTTGAGACCGAACTCGTGCACCTCCTGGTGCCAGCCGCCCTCGTCCGGCCGGCGCTGCTCGGCTCGGTCGCGCACCAGGCCGTGGTTGCGGAACCGGCGGGCCCGCTCCAGCACCGCCGGGTCGGTGGCCGCGACCGCGCCGCCCTCGGCGGTGGTGAGGTTCTTCGTCGGGAAGAACGAGAAGGTGGTCAGGTCGGCCAGCGAGCCGACCGGCCGGCCGTGGTAGGCGGCGCCGATCGAATGGGCGGCATCGGCGAGCAGCAGCGCGTCGCTGCCCGCGAGGGCCAGCCGCAGGGCGTCGTAGTCGGCGGGGTGGCCGGCGTAGTCCACCGCCGACACCACCCGGGTGCGGGAGGTGACCGCGGCGGCGGCCGCCGCCGGGTCGAGGGTCAAGGTCTCCTCCTCGACGTCGGCGAAGACCACCGTCGCGCCGAGGGCCATGGCGGTGCTGGCGGTGGCGGCGAAGGTCATCGGCGGCACCACCACCTCGTCGCCGGGACCGACCCCGGCCGCCGCGTACGCGGTGTGCAGCGCCGCGGTGCCGTTGGACACCACCGCGCAGCCGACCCCGCCGGTCCAGCGGGCCAGGTCGTCCTCGAACGCCGCCACCTGCGGGCCGGTGGTGAGCCAGTCGCCGCGCAGCACCTCGGCGACCGCGGCGACGTCCTCCTCGACGATGGACTGACGGCCGTACGGGAGCATCGTCACGCGCTGATCCCCAGCATCTCCCGCAGCTGATCCGGGCTGAGCCACTGGTCGTTGCGGTCCGACTGGTACGCGAACCCGTCCGGCACCGGCTCGCAGCCAGCCGGCGGCTGGTAGCCCCAGGTGGCGATGGTCGGCTGCACGATGAACCGGTCGGCCGCGCGCAGCGTCCGGCGGCTGTCGTCCGGCGCGATCATCTCCTCGTGCAGCTTCTCGCCCGGGCGGATGCCCACCTCGTGGGTGGTGGCGTCCGGCGCCACCGCCTCGACCAGGTCGAGGATCCGCATGCTGGGGATGCGCGGGACGAACAGCTCACCGCCCTGCATCTGGTCGAACGAGTCGAGGACGAACCGGACGGCCTGGTCCAGGGTGATCCAGAACCGGGTCATCCGCTTGTCGGTGATCGGCAGGCTCTTCCCCTCGGCGGCGAGCCGGCGGAACAGCGGCACCACCGAGCCGCGGCTGCCCATCACGTTGCCGTAGCGGACCACGGCGAAGCGGGTCGGGTGGTGCGCGGCGTAGTGGTTGGCCGAGACGAACAGCTTGTCGCCCACCAGCTTGGTGGCGCCGTACAGGTTGATCGGGCTGGACGCCTTGTCGGTGGAGAGGGCGATGACCTTCCGCACCCCGGCCTCGATCGCCGCGTCGACGACGTGCTGCGACCCGGTGATGTTGGTGGCGATGAACTCCGAGGGGTTGTACTCGGCGGTGTCGACCTGCTTGAGGGCGGCGGCGTGCACCACGTGGTCGACGCCGTGCATCGCCCGGGTCAGCCGGTGCCGGTCCCGGATGTCGCCGATGAACCAGCGCAGTCGCGGGTCGTCGCCCAGTTCCTGGCGCAGCTCGTACTGCTTGAGCTCGTCCCGGGAGAACACCACCACCCGGGCCGGCGCGGCCTCGGCGAGGACGTGTCGGAGGAAGGTCTTCCCGAAGGAGCCCGTCCCCCCGGTGATCAGAATGGACGAACCATTCAACGCGCTCAATTGGTGCTCCGTTCCTGGTCTGCTGGATGCGTTGGCACGCTAGGTGCGGTCGGTAAACATCTCGACGCCCGATGATGAACTCCGGTGGCAGGCCGGATGAATGCCGATCGCCTTGCGGGCAAACACTTTTTCCCAGTTCATCGCCCTGATGGACGGGACTTTTCCTCGGCTACACTCGGCCGTCGACCCGGCCGTGCGAGCCGGTGGGTGAGGAGAGCCGCAGTGGAACTTGAACAGCTCAGGACCGTCTTCCGAAACGCTCTGGAATTGCCAGATGAATTTCCGGTGGACGAATTGGAATATCGCGGCAACGAGAAGTGGGACTCGCTCGCGCACATGTCGCTGGTCGCCGCGATCGAGGACGAGTTCGGGGTCATGCTCGACACCGACGAGGTGATCGACCTCAGCTCCTTCGACCGCGCCCGGCAGATCCTGGAGAAGCACGGTGTCGTCCTCGCCGACTGAACCGGCCCCCGCGCGGTACGCGCTGGTCACCGGGTCCACGCGGGGGATCGGCCGGGCCGTCGCGGCCCGCCTCGCCGCCGACGGGTACGCGGTCGCGGTGCACGGCCGTACCCTCGGCGCGGCCGAGGAGGTGGCCGCGGCGCTGCCCGGCGGGCCGCACCTGGCGGTGGCCGGCGACGTCGCCGACCCCGAGCAGGTACGCGCCCTGGTCCGGACCGTGTTCACGCGCTGGCGGCGGCTGGACGCCCTCGTCGTCAACGCCGGCGTGCACGAGGCCGGGCTGCTCGGCTCGGTCGCCGACGCCACGATCGACCGGCTCTTCGCGGTCAACGCGGCCGGCGCCGCGCACACCCTCCAGCAGGGCGCGCGGCTGCTGCGGCGCGGGCAACGGCCCGCTGCGGTGCTCACCGCCTCGCTGGTCGGCACGGCCGGCGCCGCCGGCCAGGCCGTCTACGCGGCCAGCAAGGCCGCCGTCGAGGGGCTGACCCGGGCCGCCGCCAAGGAACTCGGTCCGGTCGGGATCCGGGTGAACGCCGTGGCGCCCGGGTTCATCCGTACCGACCTGCTGGCCGACCTCGACGACGACGGCCGCAAGGCCCGGGCCGCGGCCACCCCACTCGGTCGGCTCGGGGAAGCGGAGGAGGTCGCCGAGGTGGTCGCGTTCCTGCTGTCCCCGGCGGCGAGCTTCGTGACCGGTCAGGTCGTCGGGGTGGACGGCGGGCTCACCCCGTGACCGGCCTGCTGCATCCCGACGCCCGCCTGGTCGACGCGGCCGGCGCCACGCTCGGCGGCGCCGCGCTGCGCGACCGGGTCGCCGACCTCGCCGCCGCGCTGGACCGGCAGCCGCCCGGTGTGGTGCTGGCCGCCATGCCGACCACGGTGGACGCGATCCTGCGCTTCCTCGCCGCGCTGCGCGCCGGCCGGCCGGTCGCGCTGGTCGACCCGCGCACCGGCGCGGACCGGCTGGCCGACCTGGCCGACCGGTTCCGCCCGGCAGTGCTGCTCACCGGCGGTGAACCGGTGCCCGGCTATCGACCGGGCACCGACCCGCGGCTGGGCGACCACCAGCGCCGGGCGGGAGAGCCGGGACCGGCCCCCCACCCCGACCTGGCCCTGCTGCTGACCACCTCCGGCTCGACCGGCAGCCCGAAGCTGGTCCGGCTCTCCCGTACCGCGGTGCTGGCCAACGCGGCGGCGATCGCCACGGCGCTCGGCCTGGACGGCGACGAGGTGGCGCCGACTAGCCTCCCGCTGCACTACACCTTCGGGCTGTCCGTGCTCACCAGCCACCTGCACGCCGGGGCCAGCGTGCTGGTCGAGGAGCACCCGCTCACCGCGCGGGACTTCTGGTCCGCCGTGGACCGGCACGGGGTCACCTCGCTGGCCGCGGTGCCGTACCAGTACGAGATGCTGCGCCGGCTCCGCTTCGACCCGGCCCGCCATCGCCGGCTGCGGACGCTCACCCAGGCCGGCGGCCGGCTGCACCCCGACCTGGTCGAGGACTTCCACCGGCGGATGGCCGCGGTGGGCGGCCGTCTCTTCGTCATGTACGGGCAGACCGAGGCGACCGCGCGGATGACCGTCCTGCCCGCCGACCGGCTGCCCGAGAAGCTCGGCTCGGTCGGCCGGCCGGTGCCCGGCGGCGCGGTCGCCGTCGACCCCGGCGACCGGCGCGAGACCACCGAACCGGGACGGACCGGCGAGATCGTCTACCGCGGACCGAACGTGATGATGGGGTACGCGGAGACCGCCGCCGACCTGGCCCGCGGCGACGACCTGGGCGGCGTGCTGCGCACCGGCGACCTGGGCCGGCTGGACGCCGACGGCTTCCTGCACGTCACCGGCCGGACCAAGCGGATCGCCAAGGTGTTCGGGGTGCGGGTCAACCTCGACGACGTCGAGCGGTCCCTCGGACACCACGGCCCGGTCGCGGCCGTGGCCGGTGCGGACCGTCTCGTGGTGGTCGCCGAGGGCGCCGACGACGACCGGCTGGCCCGGATCCGTGCCGAGGTCGCCGAGGGGCTGGGCACGCACTCCTCCGGGGTGCTGGTGCGCAGCGTCGACGCGCTGCCCCTGACCGCCACCGGCAAGCCCGACTACCGAGCCCTGGAGGACCAGTGCTGACCGACGTGTTCACGCTGACCCAGCCGGAGAAGGAGAAGCGGCTGCGCGACGAGCTGACCGCGCTGGTGGACCACCACCGGCGGGCCTGCCCGCCGTACGCCCGGATCCTGGACGCCCTCGGCGCGAGCGGCGACGCGGCGACGGTGGCCGACCTGCCCTGGCTGCCGGTCCGGCTGTTCAAGACCCGGACGTTGGTGAGCGTCCCGGAGGACCAGGTGATCCGGGTGCTCACCTCCAGCGGCACCACCGGCGAGGTGAGCCGGATCCACCTGGACCGGGAGGCGGCGGCCACCCAGTCGCGGATGCTCGCCCGGACCCTCGCGACCGTGCTCGGTCCGCGCCGGCTGCCGATGCTGGTGGTGGACCGCGCCGGGGTGGTGGGCGACCGCCGCTCCTACTCGGCCCGGGGCGCGGGCGCGCTGGGCATGGTCAACTTCGGCCGGGACCACCTCTGGCTGCTCGACGCCGACGACCGGCCGGACGTCGACGCGCTGCGGGCGTTCCTGGACCGGCACGGCCGGGAGCCCTTCCTGATCTTCGGGTTCACCTTCATGGTCTGGACCTACCTCTACGAGGTGGCCCGCGCGCACGGGCTCGACCTGTCCCAGGGCATCCTGGTGCACTCCGGCGGCTGGAAGAAGCTCGTCGACCGGGCCGTGGACAACGCCGAGTTCCGCCGCCGGCTCGGCGCGGACACCGGCCTGACCCGGATCCACAACTTTTACGGCATGGTGGAGCAGATCGGCACGGTCTTCCTGGAGGGCCCGGAGGGCGGCTCGCTCTACTGCCCGGACTTCGCCGACGTGATCATCCGCGACCCGGTGACCTGGCGGGAGGCCCCGGTCGGCACGCCGGGGGTGATCGAGGTGGTGAGCACGCTGCCCACCTCGTACCCGGGGCACGTGCTGCTCACCGAGGACCTCGGCGTGGTGCACGGCGTCGACGACGGGCACTGGCCCGGCAAGCGGTTCAGCGTGCTCGGCCGGCTGCCCCGGGCCGAGGCCCGCGGATGCAGCGACACCTATCAGGGAGGTACGGAGTGACCGTGCGGATGCGTTTCCCGGCCGGCGGGACGGTGCCGGTGGCGGACCTGCTGGCCCCGGACGGGGCGGAGCCGCTGACCGTGGGCGACCCGAGAATGGTGGACTTCCTGGCCGCGGTCTCCGGCCGGCTGCTCGCCCCGGCGCTGGCCCGGCGGCACCCGGAGCTGGGGTCGCTCGGCTTCTTCCTGCGCCGCCGGGAGCTGCTGCGCGCCGTCGACCGGCTGCGCGGCACGCTCGGGCCGGGCACCCTCGCCTTCCCCCGGGGCCGGGTGTTCCACGTCCCGCCGGCCAACGTCGACACCATCTTCGTCTACTCGTGGGCGCTCTCCGCGCTGGCCGGCAACACCAACGTGGTCCGGGTCTCGCCGCGCTCGGCGGCCGCCGCTGACGCCGTGCTGGAGGCGCTCAACGCCGGCCTCGCCGAGGCCGACCCGGTGATCGCGCGGACCCAGCGCATGGTCACCTACGGCCACGATGACGCGGTGACCGCGCGGCTGAGCGCCGCGTGCGACCTGCGGGTCATCTGGGGCGGCGACCGGGCGGTGGAGAACCTCCGGCGGCATCCGCTCGCGCCGGCCGCCCGGGACCTCACCTTCCCGGACCGGTCGTCGTTCGCCGTGCTGTCGGCGCCCGGCTGGGCGGCGGCCTCGCTGCGGCGGCGCCGGGACGCGGCCATCGGCTTCGCCAACGACGCGTACTGGTTCGACCAGGCGGCCTGCGCCTCGCCGCGCACGGTGTTCCTGGTGGGCGCGGCCGAACCGGCCGAGCAGGTGCGTGCCGAGTTCGTCGCGCTGCTCGACGAGGTGGTCCGCGAGCGCGGCTGGGACGTGGACGCGGCGATGGCGGTGGAGAAGCGGGTCGGCGCGTACGGGCTGGCCGCCGACGGGGGAGTGCGGCGGATGCAGTTCCACCGCAACGCGCTGGCCACACTGGAGCTGACCGACGTGTCGGCCACCCCCCGGCACTGGCTGGGCGCCGGCACCTTCCCCTTCGTCACCGTGCCCGAGCTGGCGGACCTGGTGCCGTTCGTGCGGCGGCGCGACCAGACCCTCACCCACTTCGGCTTCGTCCGCGACGAGCTGGTGGAGCTGGCCCGCCGGTTCGGCGGCCGGGGGGTGGACCGGATCGTGCCGTTCGGCGCCGCGCTGACCTTCGCGCCGGTCTGGGACGGGCACGACCTGCTGCGGGAGTTCGTCCGGCTGGTCACCGTCGACGGCTGACCGCCGGGCGGTCCCGGCCGGAGCGGTGTGCCGGCCGGGGCCACCGACGACGAGGGCCCGGGAAGGCGCACGCCGTCCCGGGCCCCCGTATCGCGCCGGTCAGATCTGGTCCCAGGACAGCGGGGTGCCGCGGGGCACGTCGCGGGTGAAGGTCCGGCCCAGCACCCGGTCCAGCTCGTCCGGGTGCAGGCCCCCGGCCGGCCGGATGGACCGGACGTTCGCGCCGGTCACCGGCTCGCCCGCGCGGACGTCGGCGACCACGTGCAGCGAGCGGCGGAACCGCAGGCCCTCCCGTTCCGTCGGGGTGGGGCCGACCACCGCGCTGCCCAGCGCGGCCCAGGCCCGCTCGGTCTCCACCCGCAGCGCGGCCAGCTCCGCCGGTTCCAGCGAGAAGTCCGAGTCCACGCCGCCGTCGGCCCGGGACAGGGTGACGTGCTTCTCGATCAGGCAGGCGCCCAGCGCCACCGAGGCCACCGGCACGCCGATGCCCGGCGTGTGATCGGAGAGCCCGACCGGCAGGCCGAACGCGTCGGCCAGCACCGGCACCCGGCGCAGGTTGCTGTCCTGCGGCGGCGCCGGATAGGAGGCGGTGCAGGCGAGCAGCACCACGCCGTCGGCGCCGCCCTCCCGGGCCGCCCGGACGGCGGCGTCGATCTCGGCCAGGGTGGCCATGCCGGTGGAGATGACCAGCGGCTTGCCGGTGCTCGCCACCAGCCGGATCAGCGGCAGGTCCACCAGCTCCGACGAGGCGATCTTGTACGCCGGCGCGCCCAGCTCCTCCAGCAGCGCCACCGCCGTGTGGTCGAACGGCGACGAGAAGACGGTCAGCCCGTGCCGGCGGGCCCGCTCGAAGATCGGCCCGTGCCACTCGTACGGCGTGTGCGCGCGCCGGAAGAGCTGGTAGAGGTTCTCCCCGCCCCACAGGTCGTGCCCGTCGGAGATCCGGAAGGCCGGGCCGTCGTGGTCGATGGTGATCGTGTCCGGGGTGTACGTCTGCAGCTTGAGCGCCTGCGCGCCGCTCTCCGCCACCGCGTCCACGATCCGCAGCGCCCGGTCCAGGTCGCCGTTGTGGTTGCCGGACATCTCGGCAACCACGAGCGGCGGCTCGCCGGGGCCTACCAGGTGCGGCCCGATCTTCACTGTGCTGGTCATGTTCCCCTGCTCACTTCCGTCCACACCACCTGGTGCGGCGTACCGTCGATCTCCCGCTGGTAACGGCGGACGATCCGGAAACCGAAGCGCCGGTGCAGCGCCAGCACCGGCGTGTTGTCGGCGAGGGTCTCCCCGCCGAGGGTCCGGGCCCCGAGCACCTCGAAGGCGTGCGCGATCGCCGCCCGCTGCAACCCCAGCCACGCCGGCAGCAGCTCGCCGCGCTCCTCGAGACCGTCGATGTCGAGATAGAAGCCCCAGGTCAGCGTCTTCTCCGCCGACGTCACGCCGGTGAAGGTGACCACGCCGGCCGGGCGGCCGTGGTGCAGGTGGACGAGCACCCGCCGGTCCGGGTCCACGCGGACCGCCTCCCACCAGGCGAGGTGCTCCTCCGGGCCGATCTCGTGCCGGGTCAGGCTCACCCCGCGCACCTGGGGATGGTTGCGCCAGCGGCGCATCCGGTCGAGGTCCCCGGTCCCGGCCGGGCGCAGCGTCGCGGTCACTGCCGCCCCGCCAGCGCGCCGGGCTGCCCCGCGGGCACGGCCACCGCCGCCGGCTCCGTCGACGCCGTCGTGGCGGGTGCCGGCCGGGCGGGGCGCAGCCGGCCGGCGATCCGGTGCGCCGCCCGCAGCGCCGCGTACGCCAGGTAGCTGTCCGCCGCGACCAGGCGGTGCTTGAGCCCGCCCACCCCGCCGGGGCGCGGATAGCCGCCCGCCGGCCGGTAGCGGCGGTAGTGCCCGGCCAGCCGCCGGAAGAACGGGCGGCGCAGCTCCGCCGGCATCCGGTGGTCGTTGCCGACCACGACCAGCAGGTGGCTGACCATCAGCGCGAACAGTTCGGCCCGCAGGCCGGCGTCGGCCGGGTGGGTGGCCGACAGCCACCCGAAGAGCCGGTCGTACTGGTCGAACGCGTCGAAGTGCCGGTCGCTGCGGGTGGAGGTGATCGCGCCGGGCCGGCCCTGGCGGTAGCGGTAGCAGATCCGGTCCAGCACCGCGATCCGCTCCGCCGCGATCAGCAGCGGGTGGCTGAACGGGATGTCCTCGTACCAGCCGGGGTGGAAGCGCAGGCCCAGTTCGGTCAGGAAGGCCCGGCGGACCACCTTGTTCCAGGCGGTGTGCTGGACCCGGAGCAGCTCGGGCCGCTCGGTCAGCCCCACGCAGCCGTCCACCCCGCGCAGCAGCGGGCTGCTGGCGTCGGGCTCCAGCCGGCCGTCGTGGTGCACCCGGAGGTGGTCCAGCAGCAGCACGTCCGGCCGGTCGGCGCGCAGCCGGGCCAGCACCGCCGGCACCGAGCCCGGCGGCAGCCAGTCGTCGCTGTCCACGAACCAGACGTACCGGCCGGTCGCCTCGTCCAGGCCGGCGTTACGGGCCAGGCCGAGGCCCACGTTGTGCGGCAGCGCCACGATGCGCACCGCCGGCCGGTGGGCGGCGTACGCCCGCAGCATCTCCCCGCACCGGTCGGGCGAGGCGTCGTCGACCGCGACCAGTTCGACGTCGGCCGCGTCGGCGGCGCCGAGGCCGCCGAGGATCGAGTCGAGGCACTGGTGCAGGTGCGCTTCCACGCCGTGCACGGGCACGACGACACTCAGCAGTGGGTGTCGAGTCTCGGTGACCACCCGGACACGATCGAGGCTCCGGGTGGACGGGCCCGAAACCTGACGTTGCCCCCGGAGGTGAGCTGGCTGAACACCCTCCCAGCGGCGGGTTAACGGCCGAGCAACCGCCGCACCCGGCCGTTCACCGCCTCCTTGACCCGGGTGTGCAGGCGGATCCCGCGCAGCGCGGCGACCTCCCGCTGGGCATCGGTGTGCTGGTCGCGCAGCCACTGCAGGCGGGTCTGCAGCTCGTCCCAGCCGAGGGTGTGCAGCGGCCGGACCGCCGGCGGGAACGACGTCTCCCGGACCTGCCGGTCGAAGCGGGCCGCGCTGTCCCCGTCGGCGAACGCGTTGCCCAGGTCGTGCCGGTCGAGGAAACGGATCATCGCCTCGAAGCGGGCCTTGTGCCCGTCGTTGAGCGCGGTGTAGTCGGCCTCCGCGTAGAGTTCGGCGGCGTCGACGTCGGCCGGCACGTCCCCCATGATCCGGTGGGGGATGCCGAAGTAGCGGGCCAGCTCCAGGGTGCGGGAGTCGTGGGCGAAGAGGTATCCGGGGGTGCCCGCCTGCAGCGCGGTGATGGTGCCGTGGATCCGGGTGCCGAACGCGAAGTCGAAACCGGAGAGGTAGTCGATCCAGGTCCACGGGTCGACGAACATCCGCACCCTGTCCTCGAGGAAGAGCGGATGGGTGCTGTGCACCGGCATGGCGCTGCTCTTGCCCCGGTGCTCCAGGGCGTCCCCGTAGAGCAGGGTGCCCAGGGTCCGCAGGTCCTGCGGGAGGTAGCGCAGGTTCGGGTAGCGCTCGTGGTGGGCCGTGACGATCTTGGCCATCGACTTGACGTACGGCGAGATGGTCAGGGCGACCCGGTCCTCCCGGTCCAGCGCCGCCTTGCCCTTCTCGATGCGCAGGCTGTCGCCGTGCAGGAACATCGACGGGCAGCCGATCTGCTCGACCGCCGAGAAGCCGAGCGCGCGCAGGTAGTCCTCGGTGACCTCGCCGCGTACGCCGATGGTGTGCGAGCGGTCCAGCACCGCCCGGCAGAAGGCCTTCACCGCGTCGTCGATCGGCCGCAGGTACTCCCGGTCGCCGTGCACGTTCGTCTGCGCGCCGACGCCGAGCACCACCACCGGTATCTTCAGCTTCTCGATCATCCGGGTCATCGACTGGAGTCGGTCGACGTAGCTGCGCCGGAACGCGTTGGCCAGCGGCACCACGAAGACGTCGTACCGCTCGTTGAGCTCCCGCGGGTCGTACGAGTCGGCCCGGAACTCGGTCGGGGTGATCTCCGCGGTCGAGGTGGCGAGCAACTTGTGGGCCGCGTGGCCGAAGACCAGGTTGCCGTTGTTGTCGCCGATCCAGTTCCGTTCGAAGGTCTCCTCGGGGCTGACCACGTCGAACGGGCCCTTCCGGGCACGCAGCAGGATCCGCTGGTGCATGGCGGTGTCCACCTCTCGTCCTGGGCACCGTGCGAGCGGCCGGCGGACCGCCCCCCGTGTCGTGCTGAACTGCAAGAAAAACGCAAGAAACAGGGAGTGTAGTGCATCGACACCCCCCGGCGGCTCCCCCGCGCGGATGAGTTTTCCCGGTTCGGACGGCACGCCGGTAGGGTCGCCGGAATGACCGCTGCCCCGCCGCCGGCCCGTCCGGCCCGGCTGCCCTCGCTGACCGGGCTGCGCTGGATCGCCGCCCTGCTGGTCTTCGGCTTCCACGTCGGCACCATGCGGATCATCGCCGAGCCCGACGTCAAGGCGGTGGTGGACAAGGTGTTCGCCCTCGGCCTGTCCGGGGTGGAGTTCTTCTTCGTCCTCAGTGGCTTTGTGCTGGTCTGGTCGTACCGGGACGGCGAGCCCCGGCGGACCTTCCTGCGTCGCCGGCTGGCCAAGATCTACCCGAACCACCTGGTGACGTTCGTGGTGGCGCTGGCCGTCGCGTTCTGGTTCGCCGACCCGGTCCCGCCGTGGGCCGCGCTCGGCAACCTCTTCCTGCTGCAGGCCTGGATCCCGCTCGACGGCTACTTCTACAGCGTCAACAACGTGAGCTGGTCGCTCTCCTGCGAGCTGGCCTTCTACCTCTGCCTGCCGTTCGTGCTGCCGCACCTGCGCCGCGCCCGGACCGGCCTGCTGTGGGCGGCGGTGGTCGCCGCACCCCTGCTCATCCTGGCCCTCTGGCCCGGCCAGCTGCTGGTGCCGGAGGAAGGCCGGTGGTGGTTCACCCAGATCTTCCCGGTCGTCCGGTCGCTGGAGTTCTGGATGGGCGTCGCCGCGGCCGAGCTGATGCGTCGGGGCCGCTGGCGGGGGCCGAACCTGACCGTGGCCAGCCTGCTCTTCGTCGTCACCTGGGCGGTGGCCGCGCAGTGGATCCGCGCCGAGTTCTGGGCGGCCCTGCTCGCGGTCGCGTACCTCCTGGTCATCACCGCCGCCGCGGACGCGGACGTGCGCGGTCGGCGGACGCCGTGGCGGTCCCGCCCGATGGTCTGGCTCGGTGAGGTTTCGTTCGCCTTCTACCTGGTGCACGTCCTGGTGATGCGGACCGTGCTGCGGCTCACCGGCGACTGGGGGGAGGGCCTGCGCGGCTGGTGGGGGCCGCTCTTCGCGCTCGGCTTCCTGCTGGTCAACCTGCTGCTCGCCGCCGCCCTGCACCGGTGGGTGGAGCTACCGATCATGCGCCGACTGGGATCGTCCCGTCGGGTCCGCGCGCGGGCCGCCGCGCCGTCGGTCCCGGCCCCCGCCGGGCCGGTCGCGCTCCCCGCCCCGCCGCGCCCCGTCGAGTACGCCGGCCGGCGCGACCGGGCCTGAGCGGAGCCCGCCGCCGCGCCAAGATGGGCACTGATTCACGGAAAGCGTGGCCATTCCACGCCCGGAGGCCACTCTTTCCGTGAATGAGGCGCCTCGGAACCTGCGTGCGGCGGGGTGATGTCCACAGTGGGCGGTGTGGTGGACGAGGGTGGCGCGACACGCCGTTCGACGGTGCGAGCGTGGCGGCGGCGGCGGTAGGTTGGAGCCGTGCTCCCGATTGCGCTCACCTGTCCCGTGTGGTGGGTGGCGCGCTGGACCGCCCGCATGCTGGCCAGCCTGGCCGTGGTCGTCGCCTTCTCGCTCGGTGCCGCCTCGCTGCCCGTCGGCGCGACCGCGCACGCCGCGCCCCGGCCATCCGGTGTCCCGGCCGAGCACGTCGTCCAGGGCGGTTCCGCCCTTCCCGGCGCCGCCCACCGGTCGGTGATCCGCCGGTCCGACCCCGTCGGACGGACCGTGGGATCGGACCTGGCCGCGACCGTCCCGGCCGGCGTGCCGGCGTCGCCGCAGCGCCCGGTCCGGGTGGTCCCGGTCGACCGGGAGCAGGTCCTGGTCGGGGCGGTCCCGGCGACCGTCGGCTCCCGGGCCCCGCCCGCCCGCTGAACGTCGGGCGGCTCCGGCCCACCCTCGCCGTACCACCGAACCTCACCCCCGCACCCGCCCGGCGGCGGCCCGGCGGCGCATCCCCGACGGTCGCGCCCCGCGCCACCGGCCGTGCGGACCTCTCCACCACGACGTTCCCCGTGAGGTGCCGATCATGGAAAAGACCGTTCTCCACCACTTCCTCACCACCGTTCCCGAGGCCACCGCCATCTGGTCCGCGCTGCTCCTGCTCGCCCTCGGCGTCCTCGCCGTGCTGGTCGCCCGGCCGGAGCGGGACACCCCGCCCGAGGTGGCCCCCGATCCGGCCGCCGAGGAGGCCGCCCGCCGCGCCGACCTGAGCCGGTACGCCGACGAGGTGGCGGTGGCGGCCGCCGGGGCCGCGCAGACCGCCCGCCGCCGCCGCGAGCAGTGGCTCGCCGCCCAGGGCGAGGTCGGGCAGGCCTGGCGGGCGTACGACGAGGCCGAGGTCCTCGCCCGCCGCCTCGCCGGCGCCGCCGCGCTGCCCGAGCCGCGTACACCCCGCACCCCGGCCGAGTACGCGGCCCGGGAGCGCTGGCTGCACCACGCCGCGATGGCGGCGCACTGGCGGGGCGACCTGACCGCCCGGCAGTTGGCCGACGTGCTCGCCCACCGCAACGGCTGGGACCCCCGCCGGCACCCGGCCGGGCAGGAGATCGTCCTGGCCCGGGCGGTACGCGAGCACCGGCGCTCCGGCTGGCGGACCGCCGCCGAGCGGGAGCAGCGGGCGTGGCGGGACGCCGAGTTGGCCGCCGACGCGGCTCGCGTCCTGGCCGCCGAGGCGTACGCGGCCGCCACGGCACTGCGTCCGGGCGTGGTGCCGGCGCGGTCGGCCGAGCCGGTGACCCGGCAGCCCGCTCCGGTGCCGGCCGCCCCGGCCGTGACCACCCGTGCGCGCTGGCGCCCGGCCCGGGTGGGCTGAATCGTTACCCGAATGTGGTGAGCCCCGTCACGGGATGCCCGAAACGGTCATCGGGAACAGCTCGGGCGATCGACTCCCGCAATTCCGGGCCGCTCGCTACCCGATGTCCGATTGTTGCCCGACAGTTCCGACATAACTGCTCGTCCCATTGAGTAACGTCAGTGATCGGCTGTTCCGGTCAGAGTAATGATGTTCGAGGTTTACGCAGGTGGGGACGCTTGGCAGGTGGCGTACCCGCCGGTAGTGTCGGCGCGTCCGGTGCGGTTTTCGATCGCAAGAGGCGACGCCGTGCCGACCCGCTCAATCGTGATCTCACGAACCGGGGACCCAGTGCAACACCGGGGTGAATCCGCGAGCTTCGGCCGCGGTAGGGCGTACTTCCCGCCCGAATCCGTCAGCTAACCCGGTAGGCGGTGTAGGAAGGAGTCCCATCCTCGTGCCGACCACCCCCCGATCCTCTCCCCGCCTCCACGGCGCACCGGTGCCGGCGCTCGCCTGACAGCGTCCAAGCACCCCCGGCAGCCCGGCCACTCCGGGCGCTTCCCTTCCCGCGGCCACCCCGCCCCACGAACGCGCGTGAGTTCCTCCGCGCGGCGGGCGGGCGTGTGCCGCTCCGGCCCCCCGTGGAGGAACACGTGAAGCACCACCTGAAGCGACAGCTGCGCCGCCTCGCGACCGAGCGCCCGTACCAGATCGTCGCCGGCTCGGCCGCGGCGCTCGTCCTGGCCGGCGGCACCGGCGCCGCCCTGGCTGCCACCAACGACTCGCCGGTGCGCCAGCAGCACACCGCCGCCGTCGCCGAGTTGGCCCCGCAGCTGGGTCAGGTCGCCGCCGAGGCCAAGATCGCCGCACCATCGTCGCCGTCCGCTTCGCCGAGCGCGTCGCCCACGGCGAAGGCCAGCACCGCCAAGGCCGACCCGGACGTCACGAAGAAGGCCAAGCCGAAGCCCCCGTCGACCAAGGTCCTCGACTACACCTACGAGGCGCAGACCGCCTACTGGAACTGCGGCCCGGCCGCGGTGCGCAACGCGCTCAGCGCGAGCGGCGTCGAGACCACCCAGGACGCGATGGTCGCCCCGCTGAACGCCGGCGAGAACGGCACCAACTCCGCCGAGGACACCACCCGCGGGCTCAACCAGATGCTCAAGGGCAACCCGTGGCGGACCCACATGATCCCCGGCAGCCCCACCCCGGCCCAGATGGACCAGCTCCAGGCCGACGTGGTCAAGGCCGTCACCGACGGCCGTGGCGTGGTCGCCAACATCGTCGGCGACGCCACCGACACCGACGGCGGCTGGCACTCCTTCTCCGGCGGCCACTACATCGCGGTGGTCGGCTACAAGAACGACGGCCGCACCGTCCGGATCGCCGACTCGGCCGACCCGTCGGTGCCGGCGTACTGGATGAGCACCATCGACCTGGCGAACTGGATGGCCACCCGCGGCTACTCCGCCTGATCGCACCCCGCCCCGTCGGGCCCCGGCTCCCCCCCGAGCCGGGGCCCGACGTCGTCTGTCGGACTCCACGGCCGTCCCGTCTCGCGCGTCGTGTCCGTCCGATGGCACACTGCGCCGTATGGGTGACGCGACGGGTACCCGCCATCTGCTGCTGTTGCACGGCATGGGCGCCACCGGCGAGGTGTGGCTGCCCTGGGCGCCGCTGTTGGAGCGCCGCTGGGCGGGCCGCTGGCTCGCCCCCGACCTGGCCGGCCACGGCTGGTCCCCGCCGCTGCCCGAATACTCCTTCGAAGCCCTCGCCCGCCGGGTGCTGGAGGGGCTCGGCCCGGTCGCCGAACGGCTCGGTGCCCGGGACCGCCTCGTGGTGCTCGGGCACTCCCTCGGCGGAGTGGTGGCGCTGGCCCTGGCGGCGCGGTCCCGGGGGTTGCCGGTGGACGCCGTGGTGGGGCTGGGCATCAAGGTCGTCTGGTCCCCGGCCGAGCTGGCGAAGGCCGGCGAGCTGGCCGGGCGGCCGGTGACCTGGTTCGCCAGCCGGGACGAGGCGGCCCGGCGCTACCTGCGCGTCTCCGGGCTGGCCGGGCTGTTCGCCCCGGACCATCCGGTGGTGGACGCCGGGCTGCGCCGGGAGGACGGCCGCTGGCGGCTGGCCATGGACCCGGCCGCCTTCGCGGTGGGGGAGCCGCGGCTGCCCGCCCTGCTCGCCGCGACCGACGTGCCGGTGCTGCTGGCCCGGGGCGAGCAGGATCCGATGGTGTCCGACGCGCAGCTCAAGGAGCTGGGCGTGCCGGTCGCCACGTTGCCGGGGCTCGGCCACAACGCCCACGTCGAGGACCCGGAGGCGGTGCTCACCCTGCTCGACCCGTACCTGTGAGGACCTGATGCAGTCGCACCTGGCCGAGGTGGAACGCGTGCGTGGTGGTCAGCGACGGGCCACGGGTTGGCGCAGGATGGTCCGCAGCTTCGCCGGCTCGGTCCTCCGCGGGTCGCTGAGATAGATCTCGTGGTGCGGCCCGTTGAACGTGAGGCCGTTGGCCGGCATGAACTCATGGTGGAGGCGCTCGAGCACGGGACCCTCGTCGTCGTACGAGCCGACGTGCAGGGCCTGCACGGACAATCCCTCGGCGTACCGCTCGAACCGTATCTGGTTCGCTGCCGGCAGGTGTTTCTTGGTGGCGGCCAGCCGGACCGCCTCGTCCACCACGTCAGCGGTGATCCACCCAGGCTGTGTGATCATCATGGTCCATCGCCACTCGCCTTTGGCCCGAGTCACGAAGGCGGCCGGATCATCGGCTGACCACAAGCCCTCCAGCGGAGCGACGACATGGTCCCGGCCGAGCCGCTGCTTGCTGGCGAACTTCAGCGCGTACGAAACGGCGTACAACGCTGCCAGCGCATCCTGGTAGGACTTTGACGTGTTGGGGTCGCCCTCGCCGTCGACCATCAGGAACGGCAGCTCGGGCACATCCACGAGCTGGAAGCTGCCGGCGCGGGCGGCATAGAGGTCCTTACGATCCCGCTTGATGTCCGACTTCGCCATGGTCCTCTCCACTCCGCTATGCGGGGTCCGGGCGGCGCAGCGTCAGCGACTGGAACCGGTGGCCGCGACCGACGTCGACGGGGTGGAAGTCCACGACGTCGAACCATGCGGTGGCGAAGCCGAGTAACTGCTCATCGGTGCGCCACGAGAAGAAGCGCGGTGGCACGTACTCGTCGCCGTCGATGGGACCTTCGGCGGTTTCGTTGCCGCCGTACATGCCGGCGAAGAAGAGCCCGCCGGGGCGCAGCACCGCCCGGATCGCCGCCAGGACTGCGGGCAGGTCGTGGTTGGGCACGTGCAGCAGGCAGTTCATCGCGAACACCGCGTCGAACGAGCCGGCCGGGAAGGTCAGGTGCAGGAAGTCCATGACGTGGGCCTCGATGTCCTTGGCCCGGCAGTGCTCGACCATCACCGGCGAGAGGTCAGCCGCGACGACGGCGAAGCCCTCCTGTTGGAAGTAGGCGCTGTCCTGCCCGGTGCCGGCGCCGATCTCCAGCAGCTGCGCGCCCGGCGCCAGCCGGTCACGGAACGCCTGCCGTTCCGCCAGCTTCCACGGCTCCTTGATCAGCCCGTCCCGCTCGGCCGCCCGCGCGTCGTACGCCTCACGCAGCGGGCCGAGCACCTCGTCGTATCGCGCGGTCATGTCGATCATTATCAACGGGACGGACCGGTCGCGTGTCCCGCCGCGACCGCCCCGGCACGACTTTCACCGCGCTCGCCTCGACAAGTCCGGTGAGACGCGCCCTAACTGGGCGTTTTGATCACTCCCACTACGTATTGCTGCTTTCGTGGGTCTGGCCGGCGAGACGTCGGCAGGGTCGAATGATCACCTTTGGGACCAGGTTCACCTGATTGATGTCGATGCGAGATGCCCTGCTTTGATCCGCAGATCGTGTCTGGTTCAGAAAGTTCGGGAATCGTCGGACCCAACTGCGATCCACTCCGTGGTCCACAGTAGACATGGCGTGTGGCCGAGCGACCCGCCTACCCCTCCGACCTGTCCGACGCCCGCTGGGCGCTGATCGCACCACGGCTGACCGCCTGGCGCCAGGCCCGCACCGACGCCGGGATCGGCGGACGTACCGCCACCCACGACCTGCGGGAGATCTTCAACGCCATCCTCTACGTCAACCGCACCGGCATCGCCTGGCGCTACCTGCCCCACGACTTCCCGCCCTGGCAGACCGTCTACGGCTACTTCACCGCCTGGACAGGCGACGACCTCTTCACCCAGCTCAACTACGACCTCACCGGCCTGGCCCGCGCCAAGGCCGGACGCACCCCACAACCAACGGCCGCCGTGATCGACACCCAGAGCGTGAAGACCTCCACCAACGCACCACTGGCCAGCCAGGGCATCGACGCCGGCAAGAAGATCGTCGGACGCAAACGCGGCATCGTCACCGACACCCTCGGCCTGCTCCTCGCCGTCATCGTCACCGCCGCCAGCGCCAGCGACAACACCATCGGCATCAACCTCCTCGACCAGGCCAAAGCCGCTCATCCCGCCCTGGCCAAGACCTGGGTCGACGCCGGCTTCAAGAACAAGGTCATCGAACACGGCGCCACCCTCGGCATCGACGTCGAGGTCGTCGCCAAAGACCCGCACATCAAAGGATTCTCGGTGGTCAAACGCCGATGGGTCATCGAACGCACCCTCGGCTGGATCATGCTGCACCGCCGCCTGGCCCGCGACTACGAAGCCCTACCCGACAACTCCGCCAGCATGATCCGCATCGCCATGATCGACAACCTCACCAAACGCGTCACCAACGAAACCACCCCAACCTGGCGACACGACTGAAGGCAGCATCACTCGCAAAATACGTGAATCAGACGCCCTCTAAGCGGTCGGGAAGAGCGGCGAGCCGTCCGGGGTGACCGCGTCGGCGGCGCGCGGCGTGGGCGGGTTCCAGCGCGGTTCGAGCTCCCGCCGGGCGGCGTCGAGGAACGCCTCGGCGTACGAGTCGTCGGGAAAGTCGCCGAGGTAGCGGGCCCGGGTGACCCAGCGGTCCGCCGCCTTCGGGTCGGTGTCGAGCAGGTCGGTCAGCACCTCGTCCAGGTTGGACAGGTCCCGGCGCAGCACGTAGCCGGAGCCGGCGAGCGGGAACCGCGCCACGAAGTCCGTGCCGTCGGCGTCCATGTCCGTCACCGCGTACGGCTTGCCGGAGTAGAGGTAGTCGGAGATCACCCCGGAGACGTCCGAGATCAACGCGTCGGAGCGGTTCACGCACTCGGCCAGGGTCAGCTCGCGGGCGGCCGCGGCGCCCCACAGGTGGGCCCGGCCGGACCGGGCCCGGTCCGCGGTGAGCAGCTCGGTGAGGCGGGCGAGCTGTCGCGCCGAGGCGGGGTTCTGCGCGGTGTACGGGTGGGCCCGGAGGATCACCGTGGCCCCCCGGTCGAGCAGCCGGCGCACCATGGTCTCGGCCACCGGCAACGAGCAGTAGTTCGCGTCGGCGTGGTGCCCCGTCCAGGTCGGGGTGTAGAGGACGGTCGGGGCGGTCAGGCCGCGCGCCGGCTCCCGGCGTACCTCGATCGCCTCGACCTGTGGCCGGCCGACGACGACGAACTTCTCGGCCGGGATCTCCACACCGGCCCGGGCGTACCGCTCGATCGCGGCCGGGCCGGCGACGAAGATCCTGTCGAAGATGCCGGAGACCGGGTTGGCGCTGGGCGCCTTGTCGCTGTCGCCGTGGTGCAGCTGCACGTGGGTGAGCCGGGAGAAGCGGACGCAGTGGCTGTTCTTCGCGCCGTGGTTGACGTAGAACGCCACCCGTAGGCTCGGCACCAGCGCCTCGTCCATGGCCTTGAGTGTCGGGCAGAAGACCACCGGCGCCCGGGTCGCCGCGGCGATGACGGACAGGTACTCCGGCTCCCGGACCAGGACCATGAACGGCCGGCCGATCCGCTCCAGGTAGGGCAGCCACATGGTGACCTGGTACTCCGACCCGGGTGGGGCGGAGAAGTAGAGCACGAACTCCGGCTGATGCCGGCGCAGCGCCCGGCCCACCGGGCCGCCCCCGGCCGGCGGCCGGAACCGGCGCCGGGCCAGGTCCAGCCCGGTCGCGCCGCAGCCGGCCGCGACCAGCAGGACGGCGGCCAGCGCCACCCAGGCCGGCAGGTCGAGGCCAGCGGCCACCGCCACCACGGCGAGCAGCCCGAGCAGCGCGTCGTCGAGTCGGGCGGCGACCCGGGGGGCCCAGGAGCGGACCGGGAGGTTGGCCGCCCGGATCTCCAGCGCGCCGGCGGCGCGCAGCGGTCCCGCCAGCAGCACCAGGCCGAGCAGGACGGGTGCGGCGAGCGCCAGCGCCGGGTCGAAGGTGTGGTCGACCCGGCGCGCGTACCCGACCAGGATGCCGGCGGCGATCAGGACCGATTCGGCCACGGCGTCGGCGTTCGGCCGGATCCGGCGCTCGACCGCGGCGGCGGCCAGCGCGGCGACGGCGATCGCCAGACCCCAGCCGGTCGCCCCGGTGAGGGCCACGACGAGGAACGCCAGCACCGCCAGCCCGGTGGTCAGCACCCGGGCGAGCAGTTTCCGGACCAGGTCACCACGCATGTCGCCGGTCGCCTCCGTCAGCCGGCGTCGACGCCGCTGGAGAGCTCGTCGTCCGCGCCGCCGGTCGGTTGGGCCGGCACCGCTACGACCGGCTCACCCGGCGCCCGGCGTACGTCGATCACCTGGCCGGTCAGCTCGGAGATCAGCACGTCCAGGGAGGCCTGGGCGACGGCCTCGGCCGACAGCAGGGTGTGCTCCGGCTCCGCGCCGAACGCCTTGGTCCGCATCGGGGTGGCGGTGCGCTCCGGGTTGACGCAGTTGACCCGTACGCCGAACTCGGCCCACTCGTCGGCGAGCGCCTGGGTCAGGTTGACCAGCGCGGCCTTGGTGGCGGAGTAGAGCGCGTACTCGGCCCGGCCCCGGGTGTACGAGCTGGACGTGTAGAGCAGCAGCTGGCCCTTGGTCTGCTGGAGGTACGGCAGGGACTGCCGGGCGGCGATGACCGGGCCGACGAAGTTGACCTGGAGCACCCGGTCCATGGTGTCCTGGTCCATCTCGGCCAGCGCACCCTTTTCCAGGATGCCGGCGGTGACCACCACGTAGTCGATCCGGCCGGTCGCCTCGAAGGCGGTCTTCAGCGCGGCGTCGACGTCCTGGGCGCGCTCGACGTGGGTGCCGGTGCTGGACCGGCTGAACGGGAAGACCTGCGCGCCGTAGCGGCGGGCCAGCTCGGCCAGGTCGTGACCGATGCCGTAGCTGCCGCCGAAGATGACCACGGTGCGGCCGGCCAGCTCCTCGGTGTAGCTGCGGTGGTCGCTCAGCCGCGGCGCCTGGGCGGCGGCGAGCTGGAAGAGCTTGTCCGCCAGGTGCACGTCGACCGGGTGGGTGACCTTGATGTTCTCGTCGGAGCCGTCGATCACCTTGATCGGGGTGCCGGGCAGGTAGCGCAGCACCACGCCGCAGTCGTCGGTGGCGGCGAAGTTCGGGTCGCCCTCGGCGAGGCGGTAGGCCTCGCGAATGGTGCCGGAGCGGAACGCCTGCGGGGTCTGCCCGCGTCGCAGGGTCGACCGCACCGGGATGTCGACGATGCAGTCCTCCTCGTCGACCTGGATGATCGTGTCCGCGGAGGCGATCGCCACGTCGACCGCCGAGTACGTCCAGAGCGCGTTCACGCACTCGCGGACGATCCGGGCGCTGACCAGCGGGCGGACCGCGTCGTGGAAGAGGATGTTGACGTCGCCCTCGCCGACCGCGTCCAGCGCGATCCGGGTGGTGGCGTTGCGGGTGTCGCCCCCCTCGATGACCTTGCTGACCTTGCGGAAGCCGGCCTTGTCGACGATCTGCTGGGCCTCGGCCACGTGGCCGGTGGCCATCAGCACGATGATCTCGTCGATCTCGGGCGCGGCCTCGAAGACGGCCAGGGTGTGCTCGATGATCGGCTTACCGGCGATCTTCAGCAGCTGCTTGGGGATGCCCAGGCCGAGCCGGGTCCCGGTGCCGCCGGCCAGCACCACCGCCACCGTCCGCGAGGGCCGCCACGGTGTCGCCGCCGTCGCGGTGTCCGGGCTGGTGGTGTGGTCCTGCGTCATTGCCGATCCTCACTCTCAACGATGCCCAACGATGGGGGATGGCCGCCGGGCGACCGGATGAACCCTAACGTGTCTGTTCGGATGACCCACACCGGTGACGGCGCATGTCGGCGTCCCCTGGCCACCGGGTGGGCACTTCGACGTTACCTGCCGTTCGAGAAGTCCTCGTAGGCCCGGATGACCTCGTCGGTGGGGCCGTCCATGCGCAGCTCGCCCGACTCCAGCCAGATCGTCCGTTCGCAGGTGTCCCGGATCGAGGAGAGCTGGTGGCTGACCAGGAACACCGTGCCGGCTCCCTCCCGCAGCTCCCGGACCCGCTGCTCGCTGCGCTTGCGGAAGCCCTTGTCGCCGGTGGCCAGCGCCTCGTCGATGAGCAGCACGTCGTGCTTCTTCGCCGCGGCGATGGAGAAGCGCAGCCGGGCGGCCATGCCGGAGGAGTAGGTGCGCATGGGCAGCGAGGCGAAGTCGCCGCGCTGGTTGATGCCGGAGAACTCGATGATCTCCGGGGTGAGCCGGGCGACCTCCTCGGGCGGCATGCCCATGGCCAGGCAGCCCAGCGTGACGTTGCGCTCACCGGAGAGGTCGTTGAGCAGCGCCGCGTTGACGCCGAGCAGGGACGGCTGGCCCTGGGTGTAGATCGCGCCCCGGTCGACCGGGAGCAGGCCGGCGACCGCCCGCAGCAGGGTGGACTTGCCGGACCCGTTGCTGCCGATCAGGCCGATCGCCTCGCCCCGGTACGCGGTGAAGCTGACCCCCTTGACCGCGTGCACCTCGCGCACGTTCGGCGCCTGGGTGCGCTTGACCAGCCGGCGCAGCGCGGCGACCGGGGTGCTGCCGCCGGTGGCGCCCTTGTGCACCCGGTAGACGATGTGCGCCTCGTCCACCACCACGGTGGGGATCCGCGCCTGGAGGGTGGGCAGCGCCTGCGTGGCCTCGTTGGAACCGGTGAAGTGATCAACCACGGCCGTACTCCTGTTCGCCGCGCCAGAAGTAGATGAACCCGCCGATGCCGGTCAGCAGGGCCCAGCCGGCCGCCACCAGCCAGAGCTGGGTCAGCGACTCGTTGAGCATCGGCGCCTGCTCCAGCAGGGCGTACCGGGCCAGCTCGATGTAGACCAGCATCGGGTTGAATTCGATCAGCGTGGCGGCCCACTCCGGCAGCCGGTTGAACAGCCGCACGCTGTAGAGCACGCCGGAGCCGTACATCCAGGTGCGCATGATGAACGGCATGACCTGCTTCAGGTCGCTGGCCTTGGCGCCCATCCGGGCGACGATCAGCACCACGCCGGCGTTGAACACCGCCTGGAGCAGCAGCGCCGGCGGCAGCAGCAGCCACTCCAGGGTGAGCGGCTCGCCGGTGACCAGCACGATGCCGATCAGCACGACCATCGAGGCCAGCAGCTGCTGGAACTGGGTGAGCGTGGCGGCCAGCGGCAGGCTCGCCCGGGGGAAGTGCAGGGCCCGGATCAGCCCGAGGTTGCCGCTGATCGACTGCGTGCCGGCCAGGATCGCGCTCTGCGTGAAGTTGAAGATGAACAGGCCGGTGGTCAGGTACGCGATGAAGTTCGGGATCGTGTTCTGCGCGAGCACCAGGCCGAAGATCAGGTAGTAGACCGCGGCATTGGTCAGCGGGGTCAGCACCTGCCAGACCTGGCCCAGCTTGGCGTTGCTGTACGAGGCGACGAGCTTGGCGTTGGCGTACGCGGCAACGAAGTGCCGGTAGGCCCAGAGTCGGCGGCTGTACTCGACCAGCGACGGCCGCTCACCGGCGACCCGCAGGCCGTGTCGAGCGGCCAGCTGCGCCTGGGTCAGGCCCGCGTCGGGGCCGGCCAGGGCGGTGTTGGCCATGAGCTGGGCGCTCCGATCTTTCGTACCAACGGGACGGGGGGTGACGATGAGCTGGTCCGGTGCGCCCGCGGGTGCCGGAGGGGGCTCGTCGCGGGGTGGACGGTAGTCCAAAACACGTCGGGACGCAACCGTATCGTCGTTACGGTACATTGTCCCACGTGACAGCCGAGAAGAGTCTCACGTGACGACCGGGAAGAGGCGCGCACCCGCCGGTGCGGCGGTGCTGCGGGGCGAGATCACCACGGCCATTCGCAAGGCCCTGATGCAGGAACTCGCCGCCGTGGGCTACGGCCGGCTCTCCATCGAGGCGGTCGCCCGCCGGGCCGGGGTGAGCAAGACCGCGGTCTACCGGCGCTGGAGTTCGAAGCTGGAGCTGGTGCTGGAGACGGTCGTCGCGGCCGCCGGCAGCAAGCTGCCGGCGCTGGACACCGGCAGCCTGCGGGGCGACCTCAACCTGCTGTTCCAGGTCGTCACGCACGCCCTGCGCCACCCGCTGGCCTCCCAGATCATTCCCGACCTGCTCGCCGAGGCGGCCCGGAACCCCACCCTGGACCAGGCGCTCCAGCAGGTGCTGCGCAGCAAGCAGCAGGAGATCGGCGGCCGGCTGGTCGAGCGGGCGGTACGCCGCGGCGAGCTGCCGGCCGGGGTGGACCTGGACGCCGCGGTCGACCTGATCGTCGGGCCGCTCTACTGGCGGCTGGCCATCGTCCGGGCGGCGCCGACCGACGCGTACCTGGAGGCTCTGGTGGAGGCGGTGGCCACCGGGCTGGCCGCGGCCCCGGCGGTGCCCCGCCAGCGCGACGTCGCGGTGCCCGACCCGGCGGTCTGACCGCCACCCTGCGTACCCGGTCGGGCGGGAGGCCGCGATCTGCCGCAACGCGGCCGGTCCCACGCCGGTGAGACCCCGACCTGCCGCACAGCGGGCGACGGCCGGCCCCGCGGGGTGGGCGGGCGGTCAGCCGGGCTGGTCGACCGGGAGCCGGGAGACGATGTGCCGGGCGATCTCCAGCGAGCTGGTCGCCGCCGGGGAGGGGGCGTTCAGCACGTGCACCTGCCGGTCGCCCTCGACGATCAGGAAGTCGTCCACCAGGCCACCGTCGGGCAGGATCGCCTGCGCCCGTACGCCCGCGCCGGCCGGCACGATGTCCGCCGGGGTGAGCTCCGGCACGAGCCGGGCGAGGCTGGCCGTGAAGCGCTTCTTCGACAGCGAGCGGGCCACCTCGGTGAGGCCGTACCGGTAGTGCTTGCGGCCCAGCGCCCAGAGGCCGCGGTAGGTCAGCTCGTCCCAGACGTCCCGCAGGTTGATCCGGCCCCACGAGTACCCCTCGCGGGCGGTGGCGAGCACCGCGTTCGGGCCGGCGTGCACGCTGCCGTCGATCATGCGGGTCAGGTGCACCCCGAGGAACGGGAACTGCGGGTCCGGCACCGGATAGATCAGCCCCCGGACCAGGTCCCGGCGTTGCGGGGCGAGTTCGTAGTATTCGCCACGGAACGGGATGATCCGGACCGGAGCGGACACTCCAGACAGTCGGGCGATCCGGTCGGCGTGCAGGCCGGCGCAGTTGATCAGCACGTCGCCGGCCACTTCGCCCCGCGTGGTGCTCACCACCACCTCGCCACCCCGGTTGGTGACCCCGGTCACCTCGGTGCCCGTACGCAGGTCCGCGCCGCCCGCGTCGAGCAGCTCGGCGAGCTTGCGGCAGACCGCGCCGAAGTCGACGATGCCGGTCGAGGCGACGTGCAGCGCCCCCACCGCCGCCACGTGCGGCTCGTACTCGCGGGCCTCGTCGGCGCCGATCAGCTTCACCGGCAGCCCGTTGGCCAGCGACCGTTGGTGCAGGTCGTGCAGGCGGGGCAGCTCGGCCTCGTCGGTGGCCACGATGAGCTTGCCGCAGACGTCGTACGCCAGGCCGTGCTCGGCGCAGAACTCCTTCATCGACGCGCTGCCGGCCTTGCAGAGCGTGGCCTTCAGGCTGCCCGGCTTGTAGTAGACGCCGGCGTGGATCACCCCGGAGTTGTGCCCGGTCTGGTGCGCGGCCCAGCCGGACTCCTTCTCCAGCACGGTGACCGAGTCCCCGGGACGGTCGGTCACCAGCCGGTGCGCCACGGCGAGCCCGACGATGCCGCCACCCACGACCACGAACCTTGTCATCATCATCTCCCCAGGCCGACGCCGCGACCGATGGTAACGAAGGGGGCCGTGCGCCCGACTCGCGCCCGACCCCCGGGGGTGGCCTACACTTCACCGGGTCCATCACTCGGGGAGTCTTATGTCTGAGGTCATCGCGCTCGGTCAGCCCACGGTCGGCGAGGCCGAACTCGCCGCCATCGCCGAGGTTTTCGCCTCGGGCTGGCTCGCTGGTTCCGGGCCCACCAGTCGTCGCTTCGAGGAGCGGTTCGCCGCCGCCGTCGGTACGAAGCACGCGCTCGCCACGAGCAACTGCGGCTCGGCGCTGCACCTGGCGCTGCTCACTCTCGGTGCCAAGCCGGGCGACGAGGTCATCGTCGGCGACTACACCTTCCCGGCCACCGGCCACTCGGTGATGTGGACCGGGGCCAAGCCGGTCTTCGCCGACGTCCGTCCGGACACCTGGACGGTCGACCCGGCCGCGGTCGAGGCCGCCATCACCCCGCGTACCGTCGGCATCATCGCCGTCGACGCGTTCGGCCAGCCGGCCGACTACGACGAGCTGCGCGCCATCGCGGACAAGCACGGGCTGTTCCTGGTCGAGGACGCCGCCTGCTCCGCCGGCGCCACCTACAAGGGCCGGCCCGCCGGCAGCCTGGCCGACGTCGCCACCTTCAGCTTCCACGGCCGCAAGGGCATCACCGCGGGCGAGGGCGGGGCGTACGTCACGAACCGGGACGACCTGGCCGCGCACGCCCGCAAGCTGCACACCTACGGCGTCGAGGGCGCGCTCACCCGGGCCGAGCTGTCGAACCTGCCCATCCCGAGCTTCACCGAGCTGGGCTACAACTACCGGCTCTCCGACGTCGCCGCGGCCATCATGATCGCCCAGCTCGACCGGCTGCCGGACCTGCTGGCCACCAAGCGCGCGATCGCCGCCCGCTACGGCGAGCTGCTCAAGGACCACGAGCTGATCACCACGCCGTACGAGGCGCCGGACCGCGAGCACCCCTGGCAGTCTTACGTGGTCACCCTCGACCCGCGGGTGGACCGCGGCGCGGTGGCGATGGAGCTGCGTCAGCGCGGCGTGCAGTGCACCTTCGGCACCTACGCGTCGCACGCCCAGCCGCTCTACGGCCAGACCGACCCGTGCCCGGTGTCGGCCGACCTCTTCGCCCGCCACCTGGCCATCCCGATGCACGCCAACCTCACCGACGCGCAGGTCGAGACCGTCGCGGCCACGCTCACCGAGGTCGTCGACTCCATCGCCACCCGCTGACAACCCCCTCAGGAAGGACACCGTCCACCATGTCGAAGCAGACCGTCTTCATCACCGGAGGCGCGGGCTTCATCGGCCTGCACGTGGTCCCGATGCTGTTGGAGAAGGGCTACAAGGTCCGCATCTTCGACAACATGTTCCGCGGTGACCGGGACCGGATCGCCGAGCTGGTGGCCACCGGCGACGTCGAGCTGATCGACCAGGACGTCCGCTACGGCGGCGCCGTGCACGCGGCCATGAAGGGCTGCGACTACGTCATCCACCTCGCCGCGGTCTCGATCAACAAGAGCCAGGCCGACCCTTACGAGTCGATCGACATCAACATGGTCGGCAACCACAACGTCTTCGCCGCCGCCGCCGACCACGGCGTCAAGCGGCTGGTCTTCGCGTCGTCCGCGTCCGTGTACGGCGACCCGAAGAAGCTGCCGATGCACGAGGACGACCGGCTCGACCCGCTGACCCCGTACTGCATCTCCAAGCGGGCCGGTGAGGACCTGCTCGGCTTCTACCAGCGCAGCAAGGGCCTGAACTGGATCGCCCTGCGCTTCTTCAACGTGTACGGCCCGGGCCAGAAGCCGACCGCGTACTACACCTCGGTGATCAACCACTTCGTGAAGCGGCTCAAGAACGGCGAGCCGCCGGTCATCGACGGCAAGGGCGAGCAGTCGATGGACTTCATCCACGTCCACGACATCGCCCGCTCGGTGGTCGCCGCCATGGAGGCCGAGCAGGGCAACGTGCCGATCAACATCGGCACCGGTATCGACACCTCGATTGCCACCCTGGCCGAGATCCTCATCAGCGCGGTCGGCGTCGACGTGCAGCCGCAGTTCAACCCGCGTGAGGTGCTGGTCAGCCGCCGGGCGGCGGACATCACCCGGGCCAAGGAGGTGCTCGGCTGGGAGCCGACCATCGCCGTCGGGGACGGGATGACCGACCTGATCAAGACTGAGGTGGCGTGACCCAGCCGCCGTCCGCCGGGGGCCCGTCGTCGCACGGGCTCCCGGCGAATCCATACAACCCGCACGCCTGGGTCATCGGTGAGCCCGAGATCGGGTCGGGGACCTGGATCGGCGCGTTCACCGTCATCGACGGCTCCGGCGGCCTGACCATCGGCGCGGGCTGCGACATCAGCTGCGGAGCGCAGATCTACACGCATTCCACGGCTCGCCGTTGCGTCTCCGGCCGGGCCTATGCTTCGGTGGACCGGGCACCGGTCCGCATCGGTGACCGGGTCTTCATCGGCGCGAACGCGACGGTGATGATGGGCGTCACCATCGGTGACGGCGCGGTGGTCGGCGCCGGCGCCGTGGTCACCCGGGATGTGCCGGCGGGGGCGGTCGTGGCCGGGGTGCCGGCCCGGGTGGTGTCCACAGTCGAGCTGGACGGTGCCGACGTCCGGTTCGTGCCGGTCGTGGAGAGCTAGGAGTTACCCCCGTGCGTATCGCAGTGGTCAACAACTTCTTCCCGCCCCGCGCGGGCGGCAGCTCGCACCTGTCCGAGTCGCTCGCCAAGGGTTACGCGGCGGCCGGCCACGAGGTGCTCGTGCTCACGGCCGCCTACCAGGACGCGCCGGCCGAGGAGGAGCGTGACGGCCTCCGGATCGTCCGGCTGCCCGCCTGGATGCTGCCGCAGACCCGGCTGGCGGTGAGCTTCGACATCTCGTTCACCAGCCGGCCCAGCCTGCTGCGCCAGGTCCGCAAGCTGCTCGACGACTTCCGGCCGGACGCCATCCACCAGCACGGCCAGTTCTTCGACCTGACCTGGGCGACGTCGCTGTACGCGCGCAAGCGCCGCGTCCCCACGCTGCTGTCCATCCACACCCGGCTGGAGAACCCGCAGGCCCGGTACGCCAAGGTCTTCCGCGGCCTGGACGCCGCCATGGTCAAGCCGTTCATGCGGCGGTCCAAGCCCCGGCTGGTGGTCATGGACGTGCTCATGCAGGAGTACATCCAGCAGCGCTACCAGGGCGCGCACTCCGGCCTGGTGCCGATCCCGGTCGGCGTCGATCCCGAGTGGGTGACCGGCGGCAACGGCCAGCGGGTCCGCGAGCGGTACGGCCTGGGCGACTCGCCGGTGATCCTCTCGGTCGGCCACGTCATCCCGCTGCGGGACCGGATCGCGCTCGTCGAGGCGCTGCCCGAGGTTCTGGCCAAGGTGCCGGACGCGAAGCTGCTGGTCGCCGGCCAGATCTACTACCCGGTCTTCCAGGAGCGGGCCAGGGCGCTCGGCGTCGAGCACGCGGTGGTCACCGCGGGCAAGGTGCCCAAGAGCGAGATCCCCGACCTGCTCGCCGCCGCCACCGTCGAGTCGCACGAGCAGGGCCTGGGCCTCGGCACGGCGACGTTGGAGGCGATGGCGGCCGGTGTCCCGGTGGTCGCGCCGGCCCGGGCGGACAACTTCCCCGGCATCGCCCTGCGGGACGGGGAGAACATCCTGCTCTGTGAGCCCGGCGACGTCGGCGGGCTGGCCGAGCGGCTGATCGCCGCGCTCACCGACCCCGTGGTGGCCAAGCAGATCGGCGTGAACGGGCAGGCCCTGATCCGGCAGCGGTTCAGCCTGGAGCGGGTCCTCGACCGGCACCTCGAGGTGCTCGGCGAGATGGCCGCCGCCCGACGCTGACCCCGTACGCCACGAGGCCCCCGACCAGCAGGTCGGGGGCCTCGTTCGGTTCGGGGTGGCTCGCGCGGGTCAGCGGGCGGCGGGCGCGCTCTCCGGCTGCTCCTCGCCGGAACGCGGCGCCGGGGTCCGGACCACCGGGGCGGCCGGTTCGGCCGGCTCCGTCGCCGTCACGGCGGTTTCCTCCCCGGTGGCCTGCCGGACCTGCCGCATCCCGGAGAGCGCGGCGATGCCCGCGCCCAGCAGGTCGGCCACCGTGAAGATCAGCCGGGAGGCCAGCGCGATCCCGGTGGCGGCGCCGACGCCGCCCGCGTCGGCGAGGAACGGCGCGAGGGTGGCGACCAGCACCGCCTCCCGGACGCCCAGGCCGGACGGGGACAGGAAGGCGAACATGCCGACCGTGATGGCGATGGCGAACGAGCCGATGCTGCGCAGCAGCCCGCCGACGCCCGGCGCCGCCTGGGCGTTGGCCAGCAGCCACAGGTGCACGCCGAACATGGTGTAGCCGAGCGCGCTCCAGCCGATCACCCGCAGCACGCCGGGCAGCGTGAGCCGGTGGTGCAGCGGCTCCCGGCGCAGCACCTTGAGGGTGAGCTGGATCAGCCGGGTGAGCACCGCCGGGATGGCGCAGATCAGCGCGATCGGGAAGAGGATCGCCACGATCCACAGCGCCACCCGGACCGGCTCGGCGTACTCGGAGCCGTTCGCGGCCGTCGCGTCCAGCAGCGCGGGCAGGCTGAGCAGGCCCAGGCCGAGCGCGGCGACCACGCCCAGGCCGAGCGCCACCAGCGTGGCCAGGAAGGCGCGGGCGCGCGGCAGGCCGGCGCGCCGGCCCAGCTCCATCTGGAGCACGTACGCCCAGACACTGCCCGGGATGTACTTGCCGAGCTGGCCCACCATGCAGATGCGCAGCGCGGCCGGCACGGACACCCGGTGCTCCAGGTCGTCCGCGGCGGCCCGCCAGGCCATCGAGTTGGCGAACATGCCGGCCAGCACGGCCAGCACGGCCAGCACCACCGAGGGCCAGGCCAGGTGGAGCCACGTCTCCCGCACGTCGGGCCACTGGTGCACGACGCTCCAGACCATGCCCGCGGCGATCAGGGCGATCACCACGACGCGTACGGCGAGGGAGAGCCGGCCGGTCGACTTCGAGGTGGCGCCGGCCTGCCCGGCCGGGGGGTTCAGGTCGTCGACCTGCGTCGCGGTCTCTGCCACGGCCTTCATGCCTCCGCGTCGCTTTTATCCGTTCGGATGGACTGGGACGAGCAAACGCCGAGGGTAGCGCAGGTTCCCCGCCGCCACGAATCCGGCCGGCGCGGCGAGTCCGCCCGTCCGGAGCGTGGCGTAGCGCTCCTCGCGCCGGTCCAGGTGTGCCCCTCGTCTCGCGCGCTGCTACCGTTCCCAGGCCCCCACCATCTCAAGGAGGAGAACTCCGGTGATCCCGATTTCCGTCGTCAAGCTCGACGAGGCGGCCGAACGGTTGGCGGTCGAGGTGATCCGCTCGGGCGTGCTGGCGCAGGGCCCGATGGTGGCCCGGCTGGAGCGTGAGTTCGCCGATCTCGTCGGTGTCGAGCACGCGGTCGCGGTCAACAACGGCACCACCGCCCTCGTCGCCGCCCTGCAGGTGCTCGACCTCGAGCCCGGCGACGAGGTCGTCACCAGCCCCTTCACCTTCGTCGCGACCCTCAACGCGATCCTGGAGGCGGGTGCCACCGCGCGCTTCGCGGACATCCGCGAGGAGGACTTCTGCGTCGACCCGCAGGCCCTCGCGGCTGCGGTCGGCCCGCGTACGCGGGTGCTGATGCCGGTCCACCTGTACGGGCAGCCCGCCGACATGGACACCATCGTCCCGCTGGCCCAGCAGCACGGCCTCTCGATCGTGGAGGACACCGCGCAGTCGCTGGGCGCGACCATCTCCGGCCGCGGCGCGGGCAGCTTCGGCCTGGGCACCTTCTCGCTCTACGCCACCAAGAACCTCACCACCGGTGAGGGCGGCATGATCACCACCAACGACGCGGCGCTGGCCGACAAGCTGCGAGTGCTGCGCAACCAGGGCATGCGGGCGCGCTACCAGTACGAGATGGCCGGCCACAACTACCGCCTCACCGACCTGCAGGCGGCGCTGGGCATCCCGCAGCTGGCCGCGTACGGCGACAACGTCAAGCGGCGCAAGGACAACGCCGCCCGGCTCTCCGCCGGCCTCGCCGACGTGCCGGGCCTGCGGCTCCCCACCGAGCTGCCCGGCCGCTCGCACGTCTGGCACCAGTACACGCTGCTGGTCACCGACGAGGCGCCGGTCGACCGGGACGAGGTCATCAACCGGCTCACCGCGGCCGGCGTCGGGTGCGGCATCTACTACCCGAAGACCGTGTACGACTACGAGTGCTACCGCGACCACCCTCGGGTGATCGCCGACCCGGCCCCGGTCACCGAGCGGGTCGTCCGGCAGTGCGTCTCCATCCCGGTGCACCACCACCTCACCGACAGCCAGGTCGACCAGGTGATCGAGGCCGTCCGGAAGGCGGTGGGCGCGTGACCGCCAAGCTGCGTCTCGCCCTCGTCGGCACCGGCGCGATGGGCTCGCTGCACGCCCGCGTGATCGCCCAGTCCGAGCGCGCCGAGCTGGCGAAGGTGATCGAGCCGCGCCGGTCCGTCGGCCAGCAGGTCGCCGAGCGCTACGGCGCCGCCTGGGCGCCCGACCTCGCCGACCTGTCGGACGTCGACGCGGTGGTCGTCGCCGCGCCGACCGAGATCCACCACGGCCTCGCCGACCAGGTGCTGAGCGCCGACAAGCCGCTGCTGATCGAGAAGCCGGTCTGCGGCAGCCTCGCCGAGACCGAGGAGATCGTCGCCGTCTCCGAGAAGCGCGGCGTACCCCTGCTCTGCGGCCTGCTGGAGCGGTTCAACCCGGCGGTGCGGACGGCGCTCGCGCTGGTCGACCGCCCGGTGCACCTGACCGCGACCCGGCACTCGCCGTACGCGCCGCGGATCCGCACCGGCGTCGCCTGGGACCTGCTCATCCACGACGTGGACCTGGCCATCCAGGCGTTCCGGGGCCAGGAGCCGGTCACCGTGCACGGCACCATGGGCTTCTTCCACCCGGACTCGGTCACCGGGGCCGAGGACGTGGCGGAGACGGTGCTCAGCTTCGGCGACGGCGCCCTGGCCAACGTCTCGGCCAGCCGGATCGGCCAGCGCAAGGTGCGCACCCTGGTGATCAGCGAGGTCGACCGGCTGATCGAGGCCGACCTGATCCGCAAGGACGTCACCATCTACCGGCACGTCTCCTCCGACGCCGCCACCCCGGACGGTCGGGGCTACCGGCAGCAGAGCATCATCGAGGTACCTGAGCTGATCACCAACCGGGAGCCGCTCGCCGCCCAGCTCGACCACTTCCTGGACATCCTCGCCGGCACCGCCGACGCGGACGAGGAGCGGCGGCGGATCCTGCCGGCGCACCGGGCGGTCGGCGCGCTCTTCGCCGGCCGCTGATTCCCGGCGTCATCGGAAACGGCCCCTGACCGGATCGGTCAGGGGCCGTTCGCCGTCGTCGGACGACGCCGTCAGCTCGTCCCGGGGCAGGCCCGCCCGGCGTCGGTGACCCGGTAGATCCGGATGCCGCCGACCTGGTGGACCAGTTCGAGCCGGTTGCTGGCGACCAGCCGGTCCGGCTCGTAGTGCTTCTCCCAGGCGCCCGGCATCTTCCGCTTGCCGGTCACCACGTAGCTGATGTTGAGCCGGCGCACCTCGCACCCGGCCGGCCTGGCGTCCTCGCTGTTCACCAGCCAGTTCCAGGCGTCCCAGCGCTTCTCGTAGTTCTCGGCGGGCAGCCCCGGCAGCGGCGGGATGCCGAACAGCAGCGGCACGTCGTAGTCGGCGTAGGACCAGCTCATGAACTCGCGGTGCCGGTCGTACGCGACCACGCTGCCGGGCGGGTTGTTCTCCTGCAGCCAGCGGAACGCCTCGGGATAGGACTTGCCCAGCGGGGTCCGGCTCTTCATCTCGTCGCGGATGGCGCGCCAGCTGTCCGGCGCCGCGCCGAGACCGAGCAGGGTCAGCACCACCAGCACGGCGGCGACCGCGGCCGGCACGGGCGAGCCGCGCAGCGCCCGGGCGCGGGCCGCCACCAGGCTCACCAGCCAGGCGATGGCCAGCCCGAGCACCACCGCGCCGGCCACCGTCAGCAACCCGTAGACCGGGAAGATCATCGAGCGGACCCGTTCCCGGACGCCGTACCAGAGGCTGGACAGCGTGGTCGCGGCCGGCGAGTCGGACGCCGAGGTCCAGTAGCCGATCAGGGTGAAGATCACCCCGGCGACCAGCCACGGGCGGGCCCAGCGCAGCGGGCGCAGCACCAGCGCGAACAGCGACAGCAGCAGGCAGGGGATCACGATCCAGAGCCCGACCTGGATGGTCGGCACGTCGAGCTGGTAGTCCCGGCCGCCCACCTGCGGGAAGCCGAACAGGATGTAGCGCTGCGGGTCGGTGACCCAGTACTCCCAGGACTCGCCGTACCTGCCGAGCAGCGGCGGCGGGTTGGAGATCCGTTCGCCGTTCGCGCCGAGCAGGACCCCGATCAACGGCAGCAGCGGCACCAGCCCTGCCACGACCATCGCGGCGAGGCCGGCGCCCATCCGGCGCCAGACCGGCCGGCCCGTCAGCGTCGCCGCCATGCCCAGGGCGAGCACCCCGATGAAGAGCACGTCGTAGGTGTGGGTCATCACGATTCCGGCGCCGGCCAGACCGGCCAGCAGGCCCACCCGCACCGGGTGGGTGCCGCGCAGCGCGAGGGCGATGAGCAGGGCGACCGCGCCGGCCACGCTGGGCGCGGTCTGCTCGGTGATCCGTCCGGTGACCACCGAGAGCCACATCGGCCCGAGCACCGCCGGTGCGGCCGCGGCGCAGGCCGCCACGATCGGCCGGCCACCGAGCGCGCGCACCGCCGCGTAGACCCCGGCGACCAGGGCGAGCGGGCCGAGGATGATCGACCAGGCGGTCATCACCGTGCTGATCCGGCCGCCGGAGAGCTCGGCGGCCTGGGCCCAGGAGACGTTCGCCGCCAGGGGATAGAACGAGCAGGAGAGCGCGGTGTCGGTGGCGCCGGTGGTGCACGCCGAGGAGATCAGCACGCTGCCGGTGTCCATGATCCGTCGGGTGAGGAAGCCGTGGTTCATCGCGTCCCATCCGGGCGGCGCGTTGAGCCGGCCCAGGATCAGCCAGCCGAACGCCACGCTGACCAGCGCCGGCACGGTGACCCCCACCAGGTCCGACCAGTGCGGCCGGACGGAAGGCAGGCGCAGCCGGGCGCGCAGCCCCGGCCGGGTGCCGTCCTCGGCCGACTCGACCAGCCCGCGGGCGACCAGCCGGGAGCCGAGCACCGCCAGGCCGGCGAGGAGCAGTTCGGCGACGAGCACCGCCAGCGCGCTGTGCGGCAGGCCGAGCTTCGGCAGCCACGACATGGCCAGGGTGGTCAGGCCGAGGGTGAGCGCGGGCGACGCTGCCCAGGCCGCCCACCGGTAGCGCCCCGGGGGAAGGGCGAAGCCGAGCAACGCGCCGGGCACGATGGCGACGGCGAGCGCGATCAAGGTCGTCAAACCCGTGGATCCTTTCGAGGGGACGCCAGGTCTCCGGCGGCGGCCGGCCGGCCCGTGTCGACGTGCCGCGCCCGGTGTGGCCGCTGCTGCCGTGGCGGCCTGGTCGGCGAACGGCCGGACCAGTATAGGAACGCGACCTTGACGCCGTGGCCCGCCGCCGCGATGGGGCGGCGGGGACGCGGACGAATAGGAGCAACGGCGTCAGATGGCGACACCCCAGCGATACCGGTGGCTTCCCTCACGTTAAGGTCACACCTACGCTGCGGCAGGGGCCCGCGGTTGGCGTCGACGCGGTCCGGTGGGGGACGATGATGGAGCGGCATGCGCGCGGCGGGTCCGTTCTCGCGGCGGCCCGCCGGGAAGCGCCGGCGCCGATCAGCCAGCCCGCCCGTGGCAGCGGACCCGGGTCCGCGCCGGCCCGCGCCGGCCACGCCAGTTGTCGATCTCGTAGGGAGCGTACTCGTTGTTCGGCAAGTTGATGGGGCCGGCGGGCGTCGCCGCCCGGGGCGCGCTGGTGGTGCTGTGCTACCTGGTCACGCTGCTGGCCGGTGCGTTCGGCCAACCGGTTCTCTTCGCCGTGGCGGGCACGCTCGCCGTGCTCGGCGAGTTCGCCATGATGCGGTGGTCGACGGCGTCCGAGGTGCTGCTGGAGAAGGTCGGCCTGACGAAGTCCTACCGTCAGCTCACCCGCGACCTGGCGAGCGTGCTGCTGGTCGTCTCCGCGGTGCGCCCGGGCGCGGTCCCGGTCACCTGGCTGATGCTGCTGGTGGCCGCGGTCTGGGTGATCGCCATCTTCGCCGGCGCGCTGAACACGATGATCGACCGGCGTAACCCGCTCTCCGCGCTGGTCCGCAACATCGACCTCGGCCCGATGCGCGCCGCGCCCCGCCCGCCGTCCTGGGCCGCCGGCGTCGCCGGTGAGCGGCTGCCCTTCCTGAACGTCCTGCTGATCCCCGGCGCGGTGGCCGCCGCCGTGGCCGACGACGTCGCCCCCGCGCTCGTCGCCGCCGGGATGGCCACCCTGGTCACCGCGGTCGTCGGCCTGGTGGTCGCGGCGACCTGGCTGCGCGGCCGGGGCAGCGGCCAGCCGACCCTGCTGCCCGCGGTGCAGCGCTGGCTGGACAGCTACCGGCCCGAGGTGGCCCTCTACTTCGCCGGCCCGGCCAAGGACGTCTACCAGGCCAACATGTGGCTGGCCCCGACCGAGGCGCTGGAGCGGCCGGCGGTGGTGCTGATGCGCAGCCGGGAGGCGTTCAACGAACTGGCCGACACCCGGCTGCCGGTGATCTGCGTGCCCACCGGTCCGGACTTCATGAACCTGGAGCTCGGCAGCGTCCGCGCCGCGCTCTACGCCGCCAACGTCGGCGCGAACATCCACATGCTCCGTGAGCCCGGCATGAAGCACGTCTTCGTCGGTCACGGCGACAGCGACAAGCAGGCCAGCGTCAACCCGTACAGCAAGGTGTACGACGAGGTCTGGGTGGCCGGTCTGGCCGGGCGGGAGCGCTACGCCCGGGCCGCCGTCGGGGTCCGCGACGAGGACATCGTCGAGATCGGACGGCCGCAGCTCACCGGCGTGCACACCTTCGGCGCCGAGTCGGTCGACCGGCCGTTCACCGTGCTCTACGCGCCGACCTGGGAGGGCTGGCTGGACGACGACCCGTACCACACCTCGCTGGTGCTGATGGGGGAGCGGATCGTCAAGGGCCTGTTGGAGAGCCGCCCCTCGGTGCGGCTGATCTACAAGCCGCACCCGCTGACCGGCTCCCGGTCCAAGGAGGCCAAGGCGGTGCACGAGCGCGTGGTGCGGCTGATCCGGGCCGCCGGCGGCGACCCCGACGCGTCCTCGCTGGACGGCACCGGCCACCGGGTGGTCACCGGGCGGACGCCCGCGCTGTTCGACTGCTTCAACCAGACCGACCTGCTGATCAGCGACGTGTCCAGTGTGGTCTCCGACTTCGTGCAGAGCCAGCGCCCGTACGTGGTGGCCAACCCGAGCGGGCTGCCGGAAGACGAGTTCCGGCGCGACTTCCCGACCTCGCGGGCGGCGTACCTGCTCTCCGCCGACTGCGGCGAGCTGGAGAAGATCCTCGCGCTGACCCGGGCCGGCGACGACCCGATGACCGAGGCGCGGCGGGAGCTGAAGACGTACCTGCTCGGGCCGGACGAGCCGAACTCGATGGAGCGGTTCCGGGCGGAGATCGGCCGGCTCTGCGGCTGAGCCGCCGCGGCGGACACGGAAACGGGGAGGGCCGGTGCCCTCCCCGTTCGTCGTGTGCGGGCCTCAGCCCTGGTGCGGCGGGTTGTCGACGTCGCGGGAGACGACCTCGCCCTTCTCGTCCACCCAGCCCTTCGGCCGGGCCGGGTTGCCGGCCACCAGCTGGTACGGCTTGACGTCCTTCGTCACCACCGAGCCGGCGGCGATCATCGCGTACTCGCCGACCTCGATGCCGCAGACCAGCGTGGCGTTGGCGCCGATCGAGGCGCCCCGGCGGACCAGGGTCGGGGTGATCGTCCAGTCCGGGTTCTGGGCCCGCGGCCGGAAGTCGTTGGTGAAGACGGCGCAAGGGCCGACGAAGACCTCGTCCTCGATGGTGACGCCCTGGTAGACCGAGACGTTGTTCTGGATCTTCACCCGGTCGCCGACGGTGACGTTCGCGTCGACGTACACGTTGCGGCCGATGACGCAGCCGGAGCCGACCTGCGCGCTCGACCGGATGTGGGCCAGGTGCCAGACCTTGGTGCCGTCGCCGACCTGGGCGCCCTCCTCCACGTCGGCCGTCGGGTGGACGAAGACGGAGGCGGACCGGTCGTTGGTGTCAGTCATTGTCTTCTCGCATCGTCGCAGGGGCGCGTCGTCGCGCCGATGGTGCCGGGCGACCGCGCCGGCGTACCGCCGCGGGCCCGCCCGGGCCAGGACCACCCGGCCACCCCGGGCTCCCGGTGGCGGCGCGGGCTCGACGCAGCATAACGAGCCGTCAGGGCAGCAGTTCGGCGACCGCGTCGGCGGCCGGCCGGTCCGCCGGCAACGGGTGTACCGCGACCACCGCCCCGACCGGCAGCGCCGCGTACAGGTGCGGGAAGAGCGCCCCACCCCGGGACACCTCCCAGCGCAGCGCGGCGCCGAGCCGGTCCGGGTCGACGGCGAGCACGGTGAGGCCGGTGACCCCGGCGAAGACCCGCCGGGCGGTCTCCACCACCTGGTCGGCCGCGGAAAGGTGGATGAAGCCGTCCTGGCGGTCCATCTCGGTGCCGGTGAACTCCCCGGCCGCCTGCGCCCGAACCCACTCGCTGGTCGTGAGGATCTTGTAGATCACCACCGCAGCCTACGGCGTTCCGGCATGCTCGGGTGGAGGCCCGCGGAGGGATGGGGATGCAGAGCTACGACGACGACTGGACCGACGGCCAGCGGGCCGTCTACGACGAGTGCTACCGGTACGGCACCGAGTGGGCCGCCGACCCGGACACCCCCACCGAGGACGTCCAGCACGCGATCAACCTCGGGCAGGCCGACGACGACAGCTTCACCGACGCCGAGACCGACTACCCGCCGCTGGTCGACGCCGTCACCCAGGCCACCGGGGAGAACGTCACCAGCGTGCCGGCCAGCCACGACGACCCCGGCTTCCGCGGCTTCGTGGACGGGGTGCGGGACGCCACCGCCGACGAGGTCTTCGGACTCTGACCCGAGGCCGGCCCTCCCGTCCCGCCGCCACGTCTGCCACCATTCGCAGGGCAGCACGTCGAGCGGATGGAGACACGGGTGCGGATCCTCCTGGTCGAGGACGACCGCCGGGTGGCGGCCGCCCTCTCGTCCGCCCTGACCCGGCGCGGCTACCAGGTGGAGCACGCGGCCACCGTCGAGGCGGCGCTCTCCGCCGCCCCCTGCGACCTGGTGCTGCTCGACCTGACCCTGCCCGACGGCGACGGCACCGACCTGTGCCGGGAGCTGCGCCGGCGCAGCAGCCAACTCGGCATCATCGCGGTGACCGCCCGGGGTGAGGAACGGGACCGGGTGCTCGGCCTGCGGCTGGGCGCCGACGACTACGTGGTGAAGCCGTTCTCCATGGTGGAACTCCAGGCGCGGATCGAGGCGGTGCTGCGCCGCGCCGCGCACACCGTGCCGGAGCGCAACCTGATCGAGGCGGGCGCGGTCCGGATCGACGTGGGCGGCCGCACGGTCAGCGTCGCCGGCCGGGCGGTCACCCTCACCCGCAAGGAGTTCGACATCCTGCTCTCGCTGGCCCGGCAGCCCGGCGTGGCGGTGCCCCGGGACCGGATCCTGCTCGACGTCTGGGGCACCACCTGGGCCGACCGGCACACGGTGGAGGTGCACGTCGGCTCGCTGCGCGGCAAGCTCGGCGACCCGACCCTGGTGGAGACCGTACGCGGGGTCGGCTACCGGCTCCGCGGCGAGTGAGGAGGCCGGGGTGCGTCGCCGGCTCGTGATCAGCTACCTGCTCCTGATGGTGCTGGTGCTGCTGGCCCTGGAGACCCCGCTGGCGGCCACCCTCGCCACCCGGGAGACCGAGCGGGTACGCGCGGACCGGCTCGCCGACGCCACCCGGTTCGCCTCGCTGGCCGGCCCGGCGCTGCGCGGCGGCGGCCCCGGCCCGCTCGACGCGGAACTGGCCGCCTACGACGACCTCTACGGCATCGGGGCGGCGGTGGTCGACCGGGACCGGCGCACCGTGACCGCCTCGGTGAGCTGGGAGTTCGGCACCGGCGCCGACACGGCGCTGGACACCGCGCTGGCCGGTCAGCAGTTCAGCGGCCCGGACTCGGTGTGGCCCTGGGTGGACGGCCCGCTGGTGGTGGCCGTACCGATCAACGACGGTGGCGAGGTGCTCGGCGCGGTGGTCACCGCCACCCCGGCCGGGAAGGTGCGCCGCACCGTCACCGCGTGGTGGCTGTTGCTCGCCGGGATCGGCCTGCTCGCCGTGCTGGCCTGCGTCTCCACCGCGTTCGGGCTGGCCGGCTGGGTGCTGCGCCCGGTCACCGAGCTGGACGCGGTCACTCACGAGATCGCCGAGGGGCGCCGGGCCGCCCGGGTCCGCCTCCGGCTCGGTCCGCCCGAGCTGCGCCGGCTGGCGGCCAGCTTCAACAACATGGCCGACGTGGTCTCGGACGTGATGGACCGGCAGCGGGCCTTCGTGGCGCACGCCAGCCACCAGCTGCGCAACCCGCTCACCGCGCTGCGGCTGCGGGTGGAGGAGCTGGGACCGAGCCTGGCCGACGCCGACGGCCGGGCCGAGCACCGGCTGGCGCTGGAGGAGACCGACCGGCTGGCCACCGTGCTCGACGCGCTGCTCACCCTGGCCCGGGCCGAACGCGAGGAGAACCAGCGGGTCACGGTGGGCGCGGCCGGGATCGCCGCCTCCCGGGTGTCGGCCTGGCTGCCGCTGGCCCGGCACCGGTCGGTCACCCTCCGGCTCGACGTCCCCGACGTCCCCGCGTACGCCCGGACCGTGCCGACGGCGATCGACCAGGCCCTCGACGCGCTGATCGACAACGCGGTCAAGTTCAGCGGCGCCGGGGGAGAGGTCACGGTGACCGTCCGCCCGGCCGGGGGCGGAATCGCGCTGGAGGTGCGGGACACCGGGCCCGGCATGACGGCCAGCCAGCTCGACCAGGCCACCGAGCGGTTCTGGCGGGCACCCGACGCGCAGAACGTGGACGGGGTCGGGCTGGGGTTGACCATCGTGGCGGTGCTGGTCGACGCCTCCGACGGGCGGCTCACCATGCGCCAGGGCGAGCCCCGGGGGCTCGTCGCCGAGCTGTGGTTCCCCGCCCCGGACGAGGCCGCCGACCTCGACGGTGGGTCGGTCGGCGCCACGGCCGTCCGGGCCTGAGCCGCGCCCGGACCGTCAGGGCTTGCTGGCGACGTACCAGTCCGCGGCGCCGGGATGCAGCGGCAGCGGGGTGGTGACGATCGCCGACCGGGGACTCATCCGGCCGGCCGCCGGATGTGCGGCGGCCAGCTCGGCCCGGCGTTCCATCAGCAGCCGGGTCACCTCCCGGACCAGCGGCTCCGGCAGATCGGCGCGGACGATCAGATAGTTCGGGTTCGCCACCGTGCTCACCGGGTCGGTTCCGTAGACCGAGCGGGGGATGTCCCGGGTCACGTAGACCTGCCCGTAACCGCGGCGCAGCGGCTCGGTCCACTCGCCCAGGTCGACCATCCGCACGGCGGTGCTGCCGGCCAGCTGCGCTACGCCACGCACCGGCAGCCCGCCGGAGAAGAAGAACCCGTCGATCCGGCCGGCGCGCAGCGCCGCCACCGAGTCGTCCAGGCCCAGGTGCTCCTGGCGGACCTGGTCGCCGTCGAGGTGGGCCACCTGGAGCAGTCGCATCGCGGTGACTTCGGTGCCGGAGCCGTCGGCGCCCACCGACACCCGCCGGCCACGCAGGTCCGCGAGCGTCCGTACCGGGCCGCCGGCCGTGGTGACCAGGTGCAGCAGGTCGTCGTAGACCCGGGCCACGGCGAGCACCGCCGGATGCTCGGGGGAGCGCGGCGGCAGCACGTCGGCCTGGGTGAACCCCAGCTCCGCCTGCCTGGAGCCGACCAGCCGGACGTTCTGCGCCGAGGCGGCGGTGACCACCACGCTGGCCCGCACCCCGGGCAGCTCGCGATTGAGGATGGCCGCCAGCGACTGGCCGAAGGCGTGGTAGACGGCCGTCGGGCTGCCGGTGGCGATCCGGATCTGTACCGGATCGCGCGGCTCGTCCCGGCAGCCGGCCACCCCGACCAGGGCCGGTAGCAGCAGCATCAGCAGCGCCACCGGCGCCGCGACCCGGCGCCGCCCGGGCGCAGACCAGTGTCGGCTCACGGGCAGCACTGTGCGTCGTGCACCGCCCGCGGCGCAACCCCGGCAGGTCAGTGGTCCGCCAGCACGGCGCGTCGGCTCCCCCCGGTGCCGGCGCGCGGCGGTCGACGGCCGGGCGTACGGCTCAGCAGGCCGTCGCCGCGGGGACCAGGGTCACGCTGTCCACGATCCGGGTACGGTGCGGACCGTTGGGGACGCTGACCAGGAAGCACCCGGCGCCAGGCCGGAGCATCGCGGGCACCTCCAGCAGCGCCGCGCCGCGGACCAGCACCGCGGCCAGGTCCCGGTCGGCGAGCCGGATGCCGAGGCTGTGCCGGCGTACGTGTCGACCGCCGGCCAGCATGGCCGCCCGCCAGGCGGCGGCGGCCAGCCGGGGCCGCCACACCCGCCGGGCCGTCGAGGCGCCGGGGACCGGGCCCCCGAGGAGCTCCCGCCGGCCCTGCCGCCAGCCGGTCTCCAGCAGCGCCGCGTACGTCGACCGGTGCTCCCGGGGCACGTACAGCCGGTGCAGCTCGTAGCGGCGGCGCAGCCCGCCGGTGGCCAGCTCGTGCTCGACCGGCACGCCGAGGCGGCCGAGCAGCTGCCGCATCCGGCGCGCCGCGTCCTCGCGGTTGAACTCGGCGACCCCGCCCCGATACGTGCCGACCGCGGGCCGGCGGGCCTCGGTGGCCGGGGGCGGGGTGCAGCGCACCAGGCAGGCCACCTCGAACGCGTCGGCGAGGGTCAGCCAGTCCAGCGGCGGCGGTACGGGCGACGGGCGGCGCCGGTCGAGCAGACTGATGGATTCGGGGGCCATCTGGTGCTCCTTGCGTCGAGGGTTCCCCTACCGTGACCCCCACCGCCGGTACGGCGGAACCGCTGCGCCCGAGCCTTGAGCAAAATTTGCGGCTGGCGCCGGCACTACAGCTCGGCGACCACGATGTCGAGCTGCCGTGGCCGGCCGGTCGCGGTGGGCTGCTCCTCGACCGTGTACTTGAGGTCGCGCAGGGCCCCGACCAGCGCGGCGGCGGTCCGCGGCCGGGCGCCGGCGGTCAGCAGGTCGCGGACCAGCCGGCCCTTGGTGGCCTTGTTGAAGTGGCTCACCACCGAGCGGGTGGGCACCCCGTCGACCTCCCGCTCGTGCAGCACCCGGACCGTCACCGTGCGGTCGGCGACCGCCCCGCGCGGCGTCCAGGTGGCCGCGTACGCGCCGGAGCGCAGGTCCAGCACCGGCCCGCCGCCGGCGGCCGCCGCCATCGCCGGCCCGAGCGCCGTCCGCCAGTACGCCGACAGCGCGCCGACGCCTGGCAGCTTCGCCCCGACCGGGCAGCGGTAGGGCGGGATCCGGTCGGTGAGGCGTACCGCGCCCCAGAGGCCGGAGCTGATCAGGACCGAGCGGCGGGCCAGCCGTTCCGCCGCGGGCGGCAGGCTGGCCAGGTCGAGCGCCTCGTAGAGCACCCCGGTGTAGATCCGCCCGGCCGGGGCGGTGGCCGCCTCCCGCAGCCGCGCGTTGCGCCGCAGCTCGCCGCGCTGCCCCTCGCTCAGGCCCAGCGCGGCGCGGGCCGCCGCCTCGTCCGGCCCGGCGCAGAGCCCCACCAGGGCGGTCAGCACCTCCTCGCGGGCCGGGGCCAGCTCCGGCAGGGAGAGCCGGGACAGGTCCAGCCGCCGGCCCGTGCCGGCCTCGGCCTTCCCCTCTGACGGGGGCAGCAGGATGAGCATCGGATCAGCGTACGGCCCGCGCTCAGCGCCACGGCCGCACGGCGCTGTCCGGGTGGTACACGCGATAGCCGCCCACCTCGGCCACCACGGCCGCGTCCGCCCGGTCACCGAGCAGCCGGCGCAGCTCCCGCTCCGCCGACGACCCGACCGCCAGCACGTACCCGGGCCGGGCCGCCCGCCCCACCCGCTTCCAGTACGCGGGGTAGCGGTTCTGCCCCGGCGTCAGGTTGCCGTCCAGCACCCCGCAGACCACCGCCTCACCGGTGTTGAAGATCAGCCGGTGGCAGGTCCAGTAGTCCGCGTACACCTCGTGCAGGCCGGCCCGGCGGACGGTGTCGGCCAGCTCCCGGGCCCGCCGCTCCTCGGCCCGCAGCCCCGGCGTGTCGGCGACGAACGCCACGGTGGCGGCCAGCGCGGCGGCGGTGAGCGCGGCCAGCACCAGACCCGCCGCCGCACCGCCGAGCCGGGCCGCCACGCCCGCCGTGCCCCGCAGGGCGTGCCGGGCGGCCAGCCAGAGCGGCCAGAGCACCGCCGGCAGCGAGACCTGCAGCACCGACAGGTACCGGGCGTTGCCCAGCGGATCGGTGGCGGCGAGCGGGCTGCGCACGTACCCGAGCAGGGTCAGCGCGGCCCCGGCGACCAGGGCGAGCTGCGTGACCGCCCGGACCCGGGCGGACCCTCCCGCCGCCCGCCGGTACGCGACCACGGCGAGCCCGGCGGCGGCCACCAGCAGCAGCGGGTACAGCAGGCCGAACCACTCCTGCCACCGGCCGCAGCCGGCCGTCGGGCAGAGCCCGGAGGCCAGCGGCACCCCCTCCAGCAGCCCGCCGTGCAGCCGCTCCGACACCGACGGGGCCACCCCGTCCTTGGTGCTGATCTCCCGGAACACCGACAGCGAGTCCTGCCCGTCCGGGGCGACCAGATTGTCCTTGATCATCGGGGTGACGCCGACCAGGAACCCGATCACCAGCAGCACCCCCGGCCAGCCGACCAGGTCCCGGGGCGCCGCCCAGATCAGCACCACACCGGCCACCGCCAGGTACGGCACGATCAGCCAGTCGGACCAGAGCGCCACCCCGGCGAGCAGCCCGAACAGGCCCGTGGCCAGCCAGCGGTGCCGCACCCGGCCCTCGCCGAGCGCCATCGCGAGCAGCAGCATCGCCAGCACGGCCGGCTTCACCTCGGGCCGCCCGCCCACCACGGTGAGCTGGTCGCGCACCACCCGCTCCGAGCCGAGCGCCAGCAGGCCCACCACGAAGGCGGCCAGCCACGGGGAGAAGAGCCGGCGGGTCAGCCGGTACGCCAACCAGAGGAAGGCCGCGTAGAGCGCCAGCAGCGGCAGCCGCAACACCGGCCAGCGCGGCCCGGCCAGCCAGACCAGCGGCGCCGCCAGGTAGGACTCGAGCATCCCCATGTAGCGCTGGCCGTACAGGAAGACCGGTCGCTCGTGGCCGCCGGCGATGTGCAGCGCGGCGAGCCCGAAGGTCGCCTCGTCGCTGTTCGAGGTGGGCAGCGTCAGCAGGGTCAGGACCAGCCGGTAGCCGACCCCGGCCGCCCCGAGCAGCAGCGCGACCAGCGCCGGCCGGTCCAGCGCGGGACGCCGGCGCCCCGGGCCCCGCACTGGTGTCGACACGACCACGCCGTTACCCTTCAGTGTGCCCTGGCGGACACACGGGTGGTAGTCCCGCCTTGCGGAGGGACGGTCCCGGTCTTGCCCCCGATTGGGGTGCCGGGTTGACGTTTCGTTGCCACCTGCCTGCCGGGGCGGGTCTTCTGGTCGGCTCCACGTCCTGCCACCGGGCCACTCCCGGCGATGTCGTACTGCGCTGCGAGGGCAGCGAGGTTGCGCGCGGCGTTCAAGTCCCGATCGAGGACGAGGCCGCAGGTGGTGCAGGTGTAGGTGCGCTCGGACAGGGCCAGCTTGGTTTTCACCGTGCCGCAGGCCGAGCAGGTCTTGCTGGAGGGATACCAGCGGTCGGCCATCACGAAGTGGCCGCCGTTCCATCGGGTTTTGTACGCCAGTTGACGGCGCAGCTCGGCGAACCCGGCGTCGGCGACACGCCGGGCGAGGCGCCGGTTGCGCAGCATGCCGGCGACGTTCAAGTCCTCGACCACGATCGTGCCGTACTCGCGGGCGAGGCGGGTGGTGAGTTTGTGCAGGCCGTCGCGGCGTTGGTTCGCCACCCGCGCGTGTGCCCGGGCCACCTGCCTGCGGGCGCGTTCCCACCGGTTCGAGGGCCGCTGTCCGGTGCGCCGGTCCGGGCCGACCCGGCGTGACAGGCGCCGGGCGAGGCGACGCATACGCCGTGCTGCAGTCTCCAGGGGGCGAGGGTTGGGCTCCATCTTGCCGGTGGACAGCACCGCCAAGTGGGTGATCCCGACGTCCACACCGATGACAGCGTCGGGCCGGGTGGGGGTTCGATCGACGCGGTCGACCTCGACGCAGAACGCGACATGCCACCGGCAACCGTCCCTCCGGACGGTCGCGGACAGGATCCGGGCCGTGCCGGCCTCAAGCCGGCGGGCGAGTTTGCGGGTCGACTCGTGGGTCTTCAGCCGCCCCAACCTGGGCAGGACCACATGTTTGCGGTCCGGCTCCACCCGGATCGCACCAGTGGTGAACCGGACGGACGGCGTGGCGCGGCGGCGGGACTTGAACCGCGGGAACCCGACGCGCTGCCCCGCCCGCTCACCTCTGCGGGAGTCGGACCAGTTCTTCAACGCCCGGGCCAGGGTGTCCAGTCCGGTGTTGAACGCCTCCTTCGAACACCGCGGCCACCACGGTGCCACCTCCGGCTTCGCCTGATTCCACGCCTTCCGCAACGCCGCAAGCGACCACCCGATCGTTGGCGTCAGGTCCGCCTCAGCAATCTCGTAGCTGCGTTCAGCAGCCCGCTGATCCATGACGGCCTTCACTCTGGCGAGGGCCCAGTTGTGCGCCACCCTGGCCGCACCAGCATGGGCAAGCACCGTCCGCTCCTGAGCGGGAGTCAGATCAAGGGTGAACCGGTACGCCTGAAACGTCCTCACGCCGCCACCCGAAGGACCGCAGCATCCCGACCAGCAGCCACAAACCCAAGCCAACACCACCCGTACGACATTTTTCGCATCCCGATGGGCGAGCAAGGGAGGGCCACACCGCCAACCGTTCCCTGCGGGAACCATGATTTGCTTACGAGCGCTACAGCACCCTTCGTCCTGAGCAGGCTCCACCCTCGTCGCCTCCGACCGCAGTCTGTCACGGTGGCGGCGTGCGGCGGTATGGATCGGCGCAGACGACTCGCGTGGCCGGTATCGTCCGGTTGTGGCAGGGTGGCAGCGTGCCACCCACACCACCGGACCAACTGGCTGTACCGCAGCTGCACCGGGCCGCACGCATCGAGGACGCCGTGCACGGCCTGGTGGAACGCCGGCTGCGGCGCACCGGGTGGCAGGTCAACATCATCGCGTACGCCGGGTACGGCGCCCCGGGCTGGGCGCGGGTGCTCTGCCGGGTGCTGCTCGGCCGCCCCGACACCCGGCAGGGGGGGCGGCTGGAGAAGGTCCGCGGCTGGCGCAGCTTCGCCACCCTGCCCGCCAAGTACGCCACCGTGACCATCGAGGCCGACGGGGTGCGCACGGAGGCGACCGCCGACCGCAGCGGATTCGTGGACACCATCGTCCGGGCGAACTTCACCCCCGGTTGGGCCTGCGTACGCCTCAGCGTGCCCGACGCCGAGCCGATCGAGGCGCTGGTCCGCATCCTCGACCCGGACGTCCGGTTCGGCATCCTCTCCGACATCGACGACACGGTGATGGTGACCGCGCTGCCCCGGCCGCTGCTCGCCGCGTGGAACACCTTCGTCCTCGACGAGCACGCCCGGGCCGCGGTCCCCGGCATGGCCGTGCTGTACGAACGGTTGGTCACCGCCCACCCGGGCGCCCCGGTCTTCTACCTCTCCACCGGTGCCTGGAACGTCGCGCCGACGCTCACCCGGTTCCTCTCCCGCCACCTCTACCCGGCCGGGCCGCTGCTGCTGACCGACTGGGGGCCGACGGCCGACCGCTGGTTCCGCAGCGGCCGGGAGCACAAGCGGGCCACCCTGGCCCGGCTGGCCCGGGAGTTCCCGGACGTGCGCTGGCTGCTGATCGGCGACGACGGGCAGCACGATCAGGAGATCTACCGCGAGTTCGCCGCCGCGCACCCGGACAACGTGGCCGGGGTGGCGATCCGCCGCCTGTCGCCCACCCAGGCGGTGCTCGCCGGCACCCTGCCCGCCCCCGCCGATCGCCCGTCCGCCGGCCCGGTGGGGCAGAAGTGGCTCTCCGCCCCCGACGGCGCCGGCCTCTGGAAACTCCTCCGCGAAGCCGGCCTCGTCTGACCCCTCCCGCCCCCACCCCGGAGGCGGGTCGGTTGGTGTTCGAGGTGGCCGGGGTTCAGTCGCGGCGGAGCCAGAGGACGCCGAGCGGCGGCACCCGCAGCGCCACCGAGGCCACCATCCCGTGCCACGGCACGTTCTCGGCGTGCACCGCGCCCAGGTTGCCCACGCCGGAACCGCCGTAGTGGTGGGCGTCGGTGTTGAGCACCTCGGTCCAGGTGCCGGCGCCGGGCAGCCCGACCCGGTAGCCCTCCAGGGGCCGGGCGGAGAAGTTCGCCACGCAGACCAGGGTCGCGCCGCCCGGGGCGATCCGGACGAACGAGACCGTGTTGTTGGCGACGTCGTCGCCGGCGATCCAGCGGAAGCCGGCCGGCTCGGTGTCCTGGGCCCAGAGCGCCGGGGTGGCCCGGTAGACCCGGTTGAGGTCGCCGACCAGGCGCTGCACCCCGGCCCGGGCCGGGTCGTGGGTGAGGTACCAGTCGAGGCCGCGCTCCTCGCTCCACTCCCGGTCGTCGGCCAGCTCGCAGCCCATGAAGAGCAGTTGCTTGCCGGGGTGCGCCCACATGTACGCCAGCAGCGCCCGGACGTTGGCCAGCCGCTGCCAGGTGTCGCCGGGCATCTTGCCGACCAGGGAGCCCTTGCCGTGCACCACCTCGTCGTGGCTGATCGGCAGCACGTAGTTCTCGCTCCAGGCGTACGCCAGGGAGAAGGTGAGCTGATGGTGGTGGTGCTGCCGGTAGATCGGGTCCTTCGAGGTGTAGAGCAGGGTGTCGTGCATCCAGCCCATGTTCCACTTGAAGCCGAAGCCCAGCCCGCCCTCGGCGGTGGACCGGGTCACTCCCGGCCACGCGGTGGACTCCTCGGCGACCAGCACCACCCCGGCGTGGTGCTTGTAGACGGTGGCGTTGACCTCCTGCAGGAACGCGATGGCCTCCAGGTTCTCCCGGCCGCCGTGCACGTTGGGCACCCACTGCCCCTCCTGGCGGGAGTAGTCCAGGTAGAGCATCGAGGCGACGGCGTCGACCCGCAGCCCGTCGACGTGGAACTCCGCCAACCAGTAGAGCGCGTTGGCGACCAGGAAGTTGCGCACCTCGCGGCGGCCGAAGTCGAAGACGTACGTGCCCCAGTCGGGGTGCTCGCCGCGACGCGGGTCGGGGTGCTCGTAGAGCGGGGTGCCGTCGAACCGCGCGAGGGCCCACTCGTCCTTGGGGAAGTGCGCCGGCACCCAGTCGAGGATCACCCCGATGCCGGCCTGGTGCAGCCGGTCCACCAGGTAGCGGAAGTCGTCCGGGTCGCCGAACCGGGCGGTGGGGGCGTAGTAGCCGGTGACCTGGTAGCCCCAGGAGCCGCCAAACGGGTGCTCCATCACCGGCAGGAACTCCACGTGGGTGAAGCCCAGCTCGGTCACGTACGCGGTGAGCTGCTCGGCCAGCTCCCGGTAGCCGAGGCCGGGCCGCCAGGACCCCAGGTGCACCTCGTACACGCTCATCGGCTCCTGGTGCGGCCGCCGCCTCGCCCGCCGCGCGAGCCAGTCGGCGTCGCCCCACGCGTACACGGAGGAGTGCACCACCGACGCGGTGGCCGGCGGGACCTCGGTGCGGGCCGCGAGCGGGTCGGCCTTGTCGCGCCAGTGCCCGTCGGCGCCGAGGATGCGGTACTTGTAGCGGGCGCCGACCTGCGCGCCCGGCACGAAGATCTCCCACACCCCGCTCGACCCGAGTGAGCGCATCGGCCAGCCGTCGTCCGGCCCCCAGCCGGTGAAGTCGCCGACCACCCGGACGCCCCGCGCGTTGGGCGCCCAGACGGTGAACGCCACGCCCTCGTCGAACACCCGGGCGCCGAGCGCCTCCCACAGCCGCTCGTGCCGTCCCTCGCCGATCAGATGCAGGTCCAGCTCGCCGAGGGTGGGCGGGTAGCGGTAGGGGTCGTCGTGCACGGCGCCGTCCACCTCGACCCGGTAGTCGAGCACCTCACCGGGCAGCACCGCCTCGAAGACGCCGACGTCGTGCACCCGCTTCATCGGGTGCCGCTCGTCGCCGACGAGCAGGGCCACGTCACCCGCGCCGCGGCGCATGGTCCGGATGGTGGTCCGCGCGTCGGCGGGGTGCGCGCCGAGCACGGCGTGCGGGTCGTACGCCTCGCCGGCGATCAGCTGGTCCATCGTGCCTCGTCCTTCGCGGCCGGTGCGGTCGGGGCGGTGCCGCCGGAGAGGTCGGCGGGTACGTCTTCGACGGTCAGGTCCCGCCCTGCCGGGGCCTGCGGCCCGGGTTCGGCCGGCGGGACGGGTCGGCGCAGGGTGAACACGTGCGCCGGTTGCAGGTACGGGTCGAGCCGGACGGCGTTGCGCTGCCCCCAGTCGTAGCTCGCCCCGGTCAGCTCGTCGTGCACGGTGAACCGCTCGTGCCAGTCGAAGCCGAGCGCCGGCATGTCCAGCGTGGTGTTGCCCCACTGCACGGAGTGCGAGTCGAAGGAGCAGATCACGATCACGGTGTTGCCGGTGTCCGGGTCGTGTTTGGACCAGCAGAGCAGCGCCGGGTTGTCGATGTCGTGGAAGCGCAGGTTGCGCAGCCGATGCAGGGCCGGGTTGTCGCGGCGCACCCGGTTGAGGGTGGCGATGAACGGGGCGAGCGAGCGGCCCTGCTCCTGCGCGCCCGTCCAGTCCCGGGGGCGCAGCTCGTACTTCTCGTTGTCCAGGTACTCCTCGGCGCCGGGGCGGGCCGCGTGCTCGAACAGCTCGTAGCCGGCGTACATGCCCCAGGAGGGGGAGAGCAGCGCGGCCAGCACCGCCCGGATCTTGAACATCGGCGGGCCGCCGTGCTGCAGCGACTCGTGCAGGATGTCCGGCGTGTTCGGCCAGAAGTTCGGCCGCATGTAGTCGGCCGCCGCGACCAGCTCCGCGCAGTAGGCCCGCATCTCCGCCGCCGTCGTGCGCCAGGTGAAGTAGGTGTACGACTGGGTGAAGCCGATCTTGCCCAGCCCGTGCATGATCGCCGGGCGGGTGAACGCCTCGGCGAGGAAGAGCACGTCCGGATCGACCTGCTTGACCTGCCGGATCAGCCAGTGCCAGAAGTCGAACGGCTTGGTGTGCGGGTTGTCCACCCGGAAGATCCGGATCCCCTCGCCGACCCAGTGCAGCACCACCCGCAGGATCTCCGCCCGGATGCCGTCGGGGTCGTTGTCGAAGTTCAGCGGGTAGATGTCCTGGTACTTCTTCGGCGGGTTCTCCGCGTACGCGATGCTCCCGTCGGCCCGGGTGGTGAACCACTCGGGGTGCTCGGTCACCCACGGGTGGTCGGGGGCGCACTGCAACGCCAGGTCCATCGCCACCTCCAGGCCCTGCTCGGCGGCGGCGGCGATGAACTCGCGGAAGTCCTGCGGCGTACCCAGGTCGGGGTGGATGGCGTCGTGGCCGCCCTCGGCGGCGCCGATCGCCCACGGCGAGCCGACGTCGTCCGGCCCGGCGGTGAGCGAGTTGTTGGGGCCCTTGCGGTTGACCCGGCCGATCGGGTGGATCGGCGGCAGGTAGAGCACGTCGAAGCCCATCGCCGCGACGCCCGGCAGGCGGTCCGTCGCGGTGACGAAGGTGCCCGACCGCGCCGGCGCGTCGACGGTGGCGGAGACCGCGCCCTCGGAGCGGGGGAAGAACTCGTACCAGGCGGAGAAGAGCGCCCGGGGGCGGTCCACCCAGAGCCGGCGCTCGTCGCCGGTGGTGACCAGCTCGCGGACCGGGTGGTCCCAGAGCAGCGGGGCCAGGTCGAGTGCGGCGTCGATCCGGCGGGGCAGGTCGAGGTCCTGGTCACGCAGCGCGACCATCGCGGCCCGGACCCGCGCCCGGTCGGCGTCCGGGACCAGTTCGACGGCCGCTTCCAGCACCCGGGCCCCCTCGGCCAGGTCGTTGGCCAGCTCGGCCGGGCCCTGGCCGGCGGCGACCTTCTTGGTGACCGCGTTCTGCCAGGTCAGGTACGGATCCTGGAACGCCTCGACGGTGAACCGCCACGCGCCGACCGCGTCCGGGCGGATGGTGGCGTGCCAGCGGTCCTGGCCCGGCTCGCCGGGGCGCATCCGGGTGAACGGGCGGGCCGCGCCGTCCGGGCCGAGCCAGACCACGTTGCAGCCGAGCGCGTCGTGGCCCTCCCGGTAGGCGCGGGCGGACACCGGCACCAGTTCGTCGACCACCGCCTTGGCCGGGTAGCGACCGCAGGCGACGACGGGGGAGACGTCTTCGATCGGGAACCGTCCAGTCACCGGTTCAACCTACTGCGCGAGATCGCTTCGCGCGCGGCTCGCCCGACACCTGGCTCGGCTCAACTCGCGCCGTCCAGGAGATCCAGCTCGTCGGGGCTGAGGACCAGATCGGCGGCCGCTGCCGAGCTGCGGATGGTCTCGGGCCGGCTGGCGCCCGGGATGACGATCACCGTGGGCGCCTTGGCGAGATGCCAGGCCAGGCAGACCTGCTGCGGGCTCACCCGGTGGGCCCGGGCGACCTCGTGAAAGGCTGGATGTGCCGGGTCGCTCCGGACGCTCGGGCCGTCGAGCGAGCTGTGGGAGATACCACCGAGCGGACTCCACGGCAGGAAGGCGAGGCCCAGCTCGGCGCAGAGCCGCAGCTCGGCCTCGCTGTCCCGACACGCTGGGGAGAACTGGTTCTGCACCGAGACCAGCCGGTCGCCGAGGATTCGCCGCGCCTCGAGAATCTGGTCCGAGTTCACATTCGAGATGCCAGCCATCCGGATCATGCCGGAGTCGAGCAGCTCCCGCAGGGCCCCGACCGACTCGGCGTACGGCACGGCCGGGTCCGGCTTGTGCAACTGGTACAGCGCGACGGCCTCGTCCCCGAGCCGCTTCAGCGACTCCTGGCACGCCCGCCTCAGGTGTCGCGGGTGCCCGTTCACCGTCCACGATCCGTCACCGGGGCGGCCCCGGCCACCCTTGGTGGCGACGAGGACCCGGCTCGTGTCTCCACCCCAGCTGGCCAGCGCCCGGGCCACGAGCCGCTCGTTGTGGCCGACCTCGTCGGCGTACCAGTGGTAGGAGTCCGCCGTGTCGATCAGCGTGACTCCGGCGTCGAGCGCGGCGTAGACGGTGGCGACGGCCCGGCGTTCGTCGGGGCGGCCCTCGATGGAGAGCGGCATGGCGCCCAGGCCGACCGCGCCGACCGCGACATCGCCGATCAGCCGGTCATGCATCCCGGGTCCCATTCTCGTTCACGGCCGCTTCCGCGATGACTCGCGGCAGCCAGTCGGTGGTGTGGGAAAACCTGAACCCCAGCCGTTCGGCGCGCGAGTTGTCCATACCGTAATAGCGCTCGAAGGCGTACGGGGATGCCTCGGCACCGGGTTCGACAGCGGCGAAGACGGGGTGGCCCAACCCCGCCGCAGCGATGGCCTGGCAGATGTCGGTGACACTCAGTTCGCCGTGCGAGCGGGCGTTCACCGGGCCCGCGAAGTCCGCCTGCGCGGCCCAGCACAGCACGTCGGCGATCTCGTCCCGGCTGATGAACGACGAGCGGTGGTTGGTGCGGTGCACCGCGATGGGCCGGCCCGACCGGACGCACCGGAGGTAGTGGTCGAGGCGGCCGGTGAAATCGTCCGCCCCGCCGCCGAGCACGTGCCCGCTGCGTACGCTCGCGAACGTGAACTCGGATTCTCGGCTGAACTGGGCCTCGGCCTGGCGCTTGCCCTCTCCGTAGTTGGCCTCGAGGAAGTCCGGTTCATGCCACGGCAGGTCCGGCCGGATCGGCCAGCTGTCCAGGTCGATGGCGCTCTCGCTGGCCGGCGTGCCCGGCGACGCGGGCGGGACCGCGGCGGAGCCGACCGGGTCGTAGACCTCGATGGTCGAGGTCATGACGTACCGGCGGGTCCGGCCGGCGAAGGCCCGCCGCGCGATGGCCGCCTGCCGGGGGGTGTAGCAGACCTGGTCGACGACAACGTCGAACGTGCGGGTACCCAACGCCGCGCGCAGGGAGTCCTCGTCGTCCCGGTCGGCGCGCAGGTGGGTCACCCGCGGCGGGGCCGGCGTGGAGCCCCGGTTGAGCACGGTGACCCGGACCTCGGAGGCCAACAGCCTCGCTGTCAGCAGCCGCCCGAAGTAGCGGCTGCCGCCGATGACGCATGCCTCGATCATGAGCCCCAGCATGCAGGCGTACGGTCGTTAGCAGAAGTGGTGATCTACTAACTGCGCATGTAGGGAAACTGATGATCGATACCCAGCGGCTCCGCGTCCTCCGTGAGGTGGCCCGGTCCGGGAGCTTCAACCAGGCCGCGGGAGCGCTTCGGTGCACCCCGTCGGCGGTGTCGCAGCAGATCGCCGCGCTGGAGCGGACCCTCGGCACGCCGGTGGTCGAGCGCAGTACCCGCGGGGTCGTGCTCACCGAGCCGGGCCGGCTGCTGGTCGAAGCCGCGGACGTCATCGCCGCCGAACTACGGCACGCCGAGGAGCAGATCGACCGACTGGCGGCGGGGCGCGCGACACTGACGATCGCTACGTTCTCCAGCGGTGGCCGCCACCTGCTCCCGCCCGCGCTCACCCGGTTCGCGGCCGAGCACCCCGAGGTTGAGTTGACCATCCTCGAACGTGAGCCGGAGGACAGCCTGCCCATGGTCCGCGAAGGGCGGGCTGATCTCGCGGTCGCTTACCACTTCGACGGGCCGCGGCTCGTGGGGCAGGGCGATCGGTCCGGGATGATCTGGAGCCCGCTGGTGGAGGATCCGCTGTGGCTCGTCGTCTCCGTGCACCACCAGTTCGCAGGCGCACGGAGTCTGCGATTGACGGATCTCGCCGCCGAGCGGTGGGTGCTGGGCTGCCTCAAGACCGCGGACCTGCTGCAGCGGTACGCCGCGCTCGCTGACTTCCAGCCCCGGATCTGCTGCAGCGCCACCGACTACTTCTTCGCCATGGCGCTCGTGGGCGCCGGCATGGGTGTCTCGCTCATCCCACAGATCGCCCTCGACCGGCCCCCTGCGGGGGTGGCCGTGGTGCCCCTGGAACCGCCCCGGCCGGCCCGGCACATCGGTGTGGTCACTCGGCGGCGGAGCGGCCGGTCGCAGGGGTACGTCGACGCGCTGGTCGAGGCCCTGCGCGCCGGTGCGGATCCCGGGCTGCCGTCGGTCGTGGTCGGGGGCGACCCGATCGCCTAGCACGCGGCTCAGCCGGCGGCGCCCACCGACCGGTACACCTCCAGCGTCCGCTGTGCGATGGTGTCCCAGGAGAAGTGCTCGACGGCCCGGCGGCGGCCGGCGAGACCGAACTCCTCGGTCCGCTTCGGGTCGGCCAGCAGCTCGTTGATCGTCGCCGCCAGGTCGGCCACGAAGCGCTCCGGGTCCAGCGGCTTCCCGCTGCCGTCGGTCGCCTGCTCGATCGGCACCAGCAGGCCGGTCTCGCCGTCGGCGACCACCTCCGGGATGCCGCCGGTGGCGGTGGCCACCACCGCCGTCTCGCAGGCCATCGCCTCCAGGTTGACGATGCCCATCGGCTCGTAGACGGACGGGCAGACGAAGATCGTGGCGTGGGTGAGCACCTGGATCACCTCATGCTTGGGCAGCATCGCGGCGATCCAGACCACCCCGGAGCGGCTGGCCCGCAGCTCGGCGACCAGCTCCTCCACCTCGGCGGCGATGTCCGGGGTGTCCGGGGCGCCGGCCAGCAGCACCAGCTGGGTGTCGGCGGGCAGCTCCCGGGCGGCGCGCAGCAGGTACGGCAGGCCCTTCTGCCGGGTGACCCGCCCGACGTAGACCACGCTCGGGCGGCCCGGGTCGATGCCGAGCCGGTCCACCACATCGGTGCCCGGGTCCGGGGCGTACTGCGCGGTGTCGATGCCGTTGTAGACCACCCGCACCCGGTCCGGGTCCACGTCCGGGTACGCGGTCAGCACGTCCCGCCTCATCCCCGCGCTGACCGCGATGATCGCGTCGGCGGCCTCGTACGCGGTCCGCTCGCACCAGGACGAGAGCGCGTACCCGCCGCCGAGCTGCTCGGCCTTCCACGGGCGCAGCGGCTCCAGGCTGTGCGCGGTGACCACGTGCGGCACCCCGTACAGCAGCTTCGCGGTGTGCCCGGCCAGGTTGGCGTACCAGGTGTGGCTGTGCACCACGTCGGTGCCGGCGCAGCCGGCCGCCATCTCCAGGTCGACGCCCATGGTCCGCAGCGCCGGGTTGGTTGCGGCCAGTTCGAGCGGCTCGGCGTACGCGGTGACCCCCGGCTCGTCGCGCGCCGCGCCGAAGCAGTGCACCCGCACGTCGGCGAGGCGGCGCAGCTCCCGCGCCAGGTACTCGACGTGCACCCCGGCGCCGCCGTAGACCTCCGGCGGGTACTCGCGGGTGAGCAGGTCGACACGCAGCCGGGCGGAATCGCTCATGCCCGGCACCCTAGTGCAGAAACGCGCCCCGCACCGGGTGCGGAACTGTGCCCGTACGAGTGGTGAAGTCGGGGCAGGATGGATAGCGTCTGGGCATGGCTGCCAAGGTGCTCGCGATCGTCCTGGCCGGCGGGGAGGGCAAGCGCCTGATGCCCCTCACCACCGACCGGGCGAAGCCGGCCGTCCCCTTCGGCGGGATGTACCGCATGGTCGACTTCGTCCTGTCCAACCTGGCGAACGCCGGCTATCTCAAGATGGTCGTGCTGACTCAGTACAAGTCCCACTCGCTGGACCGCCACGTCACCACGACGTGGCGGATGTCGACCATGCTCGGCAACTACGTCACTCCGGTGCCGGCGCAGCAGCGCCGCGGCCCGTGGTGGTTCGCCGGCTCGGCCGACGCGATCTACCAGAGCTTCAATCTGATCAACGACGAGCAACCGGACTACGTGATCGTCTTCGGCGCGGACCACATCTACCGGATGGACCCCCGGCAGATGGTGGAGGACCACATCGCCTCCGGCGCCGGGGTGACCGTGGCCGGCATCCGCCAGCCGCTGTCGATGGCCGACCAGTTCGGTGTGATCGAGGTCGGCGAGGACGGCCGGCGGATCCGCGCGTTCCGCGAGAAGCCCACCGACGCGGTCGGCCTCCCCGACGCGCCCGACCAGATCTACGCCTCGATGGGCAACTACGTCTTCACCACCAAGGCGCTCTGCGAGGCCGTCGAGCGCGACGCGGAGGACAAGACCAGCAAGCACGACATGGGCGGCAGCATCATCCCGATGCTGGTCGAGCGGGGCGAGGCCAACGTCTATGACTTCAAGGACAACGAGGTCCCCGGCAGCACCGACCGGGACCGCGGCTACTGGCGGGACGTGGGAACCCTCGACTCCTTCTACGACGCCCACATGGATCTGATCAACGTCCACCCGGTGTTCAACCTCTACAACTTCGACTGGCCGATCTACAGCAACCAGCCGCCGTACCCGCCGGCCAAGTTCGTGCACGCCTGGGGGGAGCGGGTCGGCCGCGCGGTGGCCTCGATGGTCTCGCCCGGCTCGGTCATCTCCGGCTCGCTGGTGGAGAACTCGATCGTGTCGCCGCGGGTGAAGGTCCACTCCTGGGCGCACGTGGACAGCGCGGTGCTCATGGAGGGTGTCGAGATCGGCCGGCACGCGGTCGTCCGCCGGGCCATCCTGGACAAGAACGTCTACGTGCCCGAGGGTGCCGAGATCGGCGTCGACCTGGAGAAGGACCGTCAGCGCTACACCGTCTCCGACAACGGCATCGTCGTGATCGGCAAGGGTCAGCGCGTCGAGCTCTGACCACCCGTACACCGAGGAGGATCCCGCAGTGGCCCACCCCCGCGCCGGCCAGCCCGCCGAGCCCGCCGACCTGGTCGACGTGCCCCGGCTGGTGACCGCCTACTACGCCGAGCACCCGGACCCGGCCGACCCGGCGCAGCAGGTCTCCTTCGGCACGTCCGGGCACCGCGGGTCCAGCCTGAGGAACGCCTTCAACGAGGACCACATCCTCGCCGTCACCCAGGCGCTCTGCGACTACCGGCGGGAGCAGGGCCTGGACGGGCCGCTCTTCCTCGCCCGGGACACCCACGCCCTCTCCGCCCCCGCCGAGGCCAGCGCGCTGGAGGTGCTCGCCGCCAACGACGTCACCGTGCTGCGGGACAGCCGGGACGGCTACACCCCCACCCCGGCGCTGTCGCACGCGATCCTCACCCACAACCGGGGCCGCACCGGCGGGCTCGCCGACGGCATCGTGATCACCCCGTCGCACAACCCCCCGGACGACGGCGGGTTCAAATACAACCCCACCAACGGCGGGCCGGCCGACACCGACGTCACGAAGTGGATCCAGGACCGCGCGAACGCCATCCTCGCCGCCGGGCTCAAGGAGGTGCGGCGCATCCCGTACGCGCGGGCCCGCGTCGCCGACACCACCGGGGAGTACGACTTCCTCGCCCGGTACGTCGACGACCTGCCCGCCGTGCTGGACGTCGACGCGATCCGCGCCGCCGGGGTGCGGATCGGCGCCGACCCGATGGGCGGGGCGAGCGTGGCCTACTGGGGGGAGATCGCCGAGCGGCACCGCCTCGACCTGACGGTGATCAACCCGACGGTCGACCCGACCTGGCGGTTCATGACCCTCGACGGCGACGGCAAGATCCGGATGGACTGTTCCTCGCCGAACGCGATGGCCTCGCTGATCGCCGCCCGCGACCGGTTCCAGGTCTCCACCGGCAACGACGCCGACGCCGACCGGCACGGCATCGTCACCCCCGACGGCGGCCTGATGAACCCCAACCACTACCTGGCCGTGGCGATCGGCCATCTGTTCCGTACCCGGGAACAGTGGGGCCCGTTGGCGGCGGTCGGCAAGACCCTGGTCTCCTCCTCCATGATCGACCGGGTCGCCGCGGACCTCGGCCAGCCGCTGCTGGAGGTGCCGGTCGGCTTCAAGTGGTTCGTCCCGGGCCTGCTCGACGGCGCGGTCGGCTTCGGTGGCGAGGAGAGCGCCGGTGCCTCCTTCCTGCGCCGGGACGGGAGCACCTGGACCACCGACAAGGACGGCATCCTGCTCTGCCTGCTCGCCTCGGAGATCATCGCCACCACCGGCCGGACCCCCAGCGAGCACTGGGCCGAGCTGGCCGACCGCTTCGGCGCGCCCGCGTACGCCCGGATCGACGCCCCGGCCAGCCGGGAGCAGAAGGCGGTCCTGGGCAAGTTGTCGCCCGAGCAGGTGACCGCGACCGAGCTGGCCGGCGAGCCGATCACCGCCATTCTCACCACCGCGCCCGGCAACGGCGCCTCGATCGGCGGTCTGAAGGTCAGCACCGAGTCGGGCTGGTTCGCCGCCCGGCCGTCCGGGACCGAGGACGTCTACAAGATCTACGCCGAGTCGTTCCAGGGGCCGGAGCACCTCGCCCGGATCCAGGAGGAGGCGAAGGCGCTGGTCTCGGACGTGCTCGCCACCGCGTGACGGTCAGCGGGGCGGGGGCAGCTCCCGCCGGTTGAGCTGCTCCCGCAGCCCGTCCGGCAGCAGTTCCCGGAGCTGGTCGGGCAGCAGCGGCAGGTCGAGCAGGCTGAGCTTGAGCTGGTTGCGCTCCTGGTAGCGGCGCGGGTCGAGGCGGACCACCAGGCCGGCGTTCCGGACGTACCGGACGTGCACCGCGCCCTCGGTCGCCGCGTCCCGGATCACCAGCCCGTCCACCTCCACCGCCACCGGCGCCGAGTCGGGACGCAGCTCCAGGTGGACGGTCTCGTCGGGGGAGAGCACCACCGAGCGGGAGATGCCGGCCATCGGGGCCGACGGGGTGACCACCACCGCCTGTGTCGCCGGGGAGATCAACGGGCCGCCGGCCGCGTAGCTGTACGCCGTGGAGCCGGTCGGCGTGCTCACCACGAGCGCGTCACACCGGTAGTAGCCGTACCGCTGGCCGTCGACGGCCAGCGTGGCGGTGACGAAGCCGGCGCCGGGCTGGCGGACCAGGGCGATGTCGTTGAACGCCACCACGTCGTCGCCGCAGACGTCACAGGCGAGGCAGGCGTGCTGCTCGACGGTGAAGTCGTGGGCGACCAGCCGTTCCAGCGCCCGCGGCAGCTCCGGCGGCTCCACCTCGACGAGGAAGCCGAGCCGGCCCAGGTGCACCCCGAGCACCGGCTTCGGGTCCCGGATCGCGGAGCGCAGCGCGCCCAGCATGGTCCCATCCCCGCCGATGCTGATCAACGCGTCGGCGTGGACGGGAAGCTGCTCGGCCGGGACCGGCTCCACCGACGGCGGCACCCGGTGCCGGTCCTCAGCGCGGACGGCCAGGCTCTTGCCGTGCGAGGCCGCCCACCGGTCGATGATCCCCACCACCTCGGAGACGTCCCGGGTAGGGTGCAACACCAGCCCGAACACATACCCCGCCACCGGTACAGCTCACCACACCGGCGGGCTGCCTGTAGCGCGTACGGCGAGGCGCGCCGGGTCGGTTCCCGGGTCGGGGCGGGACGCCGACCACCGGAGCGGGGCCGGACGGGATACCGATGCTGCCGGTCTGAGCCGGTCCCGTCCGTGTGCCACTGCCCCCGGTCCTGTCCAGGGGTAGAGTGCTGCCGGCCGTGCCGGCTCGCGGACGGCCTGTCCCACCGCTCAGGAGCAGCGCATGTTGCACCTCCGGGTGATCGCACCCCCGGACCAGTCGCGCGCCGTCGCCGACCTGCTGGCCGCCGACCCCGGCGTCACCCACCTCGTGGTCCTGCCCGGGGCCGCCCGCCAGCCGGCCGGTGACTACATCACCTGCGACGTGGTCCGGGAGAGCGCCGACGGGGTGCTGCGCCAGCTCCAGGACCTGGGCGTGGAGGCGCGCGGGGCGATCGCCGCCGACGACGTGGAGCTGACCCTCTCGGCGGCCGCCGACCGGGCCGCCGAGGACGCCCCCGGACACGGCGAGGACGCCGTGGTCTGGGACGAGATCGCGGCGAAGACCGGCGAGCAGACGGTGCTCACCGGCACCTTCCTGGCGCTGATCATCGTGGCCACGATGATCGCCGGTATCGGGGTGCTGCTGGACCAGCCGATCCTGATCGTCGGTGCGATGGTGGTCGGCCCGGAGTTCGGGCCGCTCGCCGCGCTCTGCGTCGCCCTGCTGCGCCGGCAGCCGGCGGTCATCGGCCGCTCGCTCAAGGCCCTGACGGTCGGCTTCCTCGTCGCCATGGGCGTCACCGTCCTGAGCACCTGGGCGTTGACGGCCGCCGGCCTGGTCAGCCGGGACATGCTGCTCGCCGATCGGCCGTTGACCGACTTCATCTGGCGTCCGGACGCGCTCTCCTGGGTGGTGGGCATCCTGGCCGGGATCGCCGGCATGCTCTCGCTGACCTCGAAGAAGTCCGGTTCTCTGGTCGGCGTGCTGATCTCGGTGACCACCGTCCCGGCGGCGGCGAACGTGGCGGTGGCCGCCGCGTACGGGGTCTGGCCCGAGGCGGCCGGCTCGGCCCTGCAGCTGGTGGTCAACCTGGCCGCGATCGTGCTGGCCGGCCTGCTCACCCTGTTCGCGCAGCGGTGCTGGTGGCGCCGGGTCGAGCGGCGCAACGGCGGGAGCGTGCCCCGGCAGCGGTTCGACCGCGAGCCGGCCGGGGTCAACGCCAGTCGTCGCCCGCCTCGAGCCGCAGGCTGATCAGGGTCGCCAGCGGCAGCGACTCGCCGTCGCGCCCGCCCCGGCCGACGACCAGCGGCGGCGCCGACGGCTCCGGCCGGGCACCGAGCAGCCGCGACCGGAGACTCGCCGGCACGGCCAGCAGGTAGAACCGGCCGTCGGTGTCCACCGCCCGGCTCCGCGCCCGGTCGAGGTACCAGCCGACGAGCGGGGTGCGGTAGCGGCCACGACCGTCGTAGGAGGCCGCGGTGAGCCGCTCGGTGCGCAGCCCGCAGCGGTTCGCCTCGGCGGCGAACCGGGCCACCAGCTGCGCCGCCTCGGCCTGCTCGGCCGCCCGCTGCCGCGCATCGGCCTCGGCGTGCGCCCGCACCGCGCGGCGCTGCCGCTCCCGCCACTCCAGCCCGTCGTCCACCACGCCCGACACGGTACGCGGACCCGCGCCGTTGGCCGCTCCGGCGGCCAACCGCGTCACCCCGCGCCGTCCGGGCCGTGCCGGTGGCCTCTGCCGGCGGACCGCCGCGCCAACCGCGCCGTCCCGGCCGTGCCGGGAACGGGCGGGCCGGCTCCGTCCGCGACCGGCGGGCGCGGCGGCGGGCCGGGTCCTCGTCGGGCCCGGCCGGCGCCGCGGACCGGTCGCCCTCAGGCCAGGCCGGCGCGGCGCAGCGCGTCCGCCATCGCGCTGTTGGCCGGGGCCGGAGCCCCGCGTCCCTGCCGCTGCTGCGGCCCGCCGCGCGAGCCACGGTCCGCGCCCTGGCCGCCGCCGCGCTGGCCGTCACCGCGCTGACCACCGCCCTGGCCGTCACCGCGCCGGCCGGCGTCGCCCCGATCCCGCTGGCCGCTGCCGCGCTGATCGCCCCGCGCGGCGCCGCCGCGCTCCCGGCGCCCGTCGCCGCCCTGCGGACGACCGCCCCCGGCCGGGGCCTCGTCGTCCAGCCGCAGGGTCAGCGAGATGCGCTTGCGCGGCACGTCGACGTCGAGCACCCGGACCCGGACCACGTCGCCGGACTTCACCACGTCGCGGGGGTCCTTGACGAAGGTGTGCGACATGGCGGAGACGTGGACCAGGCCGTCCTGGTGCACGCCGACGTCGACGAACGCGCCGAACGCCGCCACGTTGGTGACCACCCCCTCCAGCACCATCCCCGGAGTCAGGTCGCTGATCTTCTCCACCCCCTCCACGAAGGTGGCCGTCCGGAACTCGGGGCGCGGGTCGCGGCCGGGCTTCTCCAGCTCGGCCAGGATGTCGGTGACGGTGGGCAGGCCGAACGTGTCGTCGACGAAGTCGGTGGCCCGCAGGCCGCGCAGGATCGCCGACCGCCCGATCAGGGCGCGCAGGTCCTGCCCGGTGTGGGCCAGGATGCGGCGCACCACCGGGTACGCCTCGGGGTGCACGCTGGAGGAGTCCAGCGGGTCGTCCCCGCCCGGGATGCGCAGGAAGCCGGCGCACTGCTCGAACGCCTTCGGCCCGAGCCGGGCCACCTTCCTCAGCTCGGCGCGGGTGCGGAACGGCCCGTTGGCGTCCCGGTGCAGCACGATGTTCTCCGCCAGCCCGGCGCCGATGCCGGAGACCCGGGTGAGCAGCGGGGCGGAGGCGGTGTTGACGTCCACGCCGACCCCGTTGACGCAGTCCTCGACGACCGCGTCGAGCGACCGGGACAGCTTCACCTCGGACAGGTCGTGCTGGTACTGCCCGACGCCGATCGAGCGCGGGTCGATCTTCACCAGCTCGGCGAGGGGGTCCTGGAGGCGGCGGGCGATGGAGACCGCGCCGCGCAGCGACACGTCCAGCCCGGGCAGCTCCTGCGACGCGTACGCGGAGGCGGAGTAGACCGACGCGCCGGCCTCGGAGACCACCACCTTGGTCAGCTTCAGCTCCGGGTGCCGCTTGATCAGGTCGCCGGCGAGCTTGTCGGTCTCCCGGCTGGCGGTGCCGTTGCCGATGGCCACCAGCTCCACGCCGTGCGCCCCGGCCAGCGAGGCCAGGGTGGCGAGCGAGGCGTCCCACTGCCGGCGCGGCTCGTGCGGGTAGATGGTGTCGGTGGCGACCACCTTGCCGGTGGCGTCGACCACCGCCACCTTCACGCCGGTGCGCAGGCCCGGGTCCAGCCCCATGGTGGGCCGGGCGCCGGCGGGCGCGGCGAGCAGCAGGTCGCGCAGGTTGGTGGCGAAGACCCGGACGGCCTCCTCCTCGGCCGCCTGCCAGAGCCGCATCCGCAGGTCGGCGCCGAGGTGGATGAGGATCCGGGTACGCCAGGCCCAGCGCACCGTGTCGGCCAGCCACCGGTCGGCCGGGCGGCCCTGGTCGCTGATCCCGAACCGGCCGGCGATCGCCGCCTCGTAGCGGGTCGGGCCGGTGACCACGGCGTCGGCGTCGCCATCGGCCTCCGGGTCCATGGTCAGGTCGAGCACGCCCTCCTTCTCGCCCCGGAACATGGCGAGGATCCGGTGCGAGGGCAGCTTCGGGTACGGCTCGGCGAAGTCGAAGTAGTCGGCGAACTTGGCACCGGCGCTCTCCTGGCCCTCGCGTACCCGGGAGATCAGCCGGCCCCGCGACCACATCTGCTCGCGCAGCGTGCCGATCAGGTCGGCGTCCTCGCCGAAGCGCTCGATGAGGATGGCCCGGGCGCCGTCCAGCGCGGCGGCGGCGTCGGCCACCCCCTTCTCGGCGTCCACGAAGCCGGCGGCCGTGCCCCGAGGGTCCTGGGACGGGTCGGCGAGCAGCGTGTCGGCCAGCGGCTCCAGGCCGGCCTCGCGGGCGATCTGCGCCCGGGTCCGCCGCTTCGGCTTGTACGGGAGGTAGATGTCCTCCAGCCGGGACTTCGAGTCGGCGGCCATGATCTGCGCTTCCAGGGCCTCGTCGAGCTTGCCCTGGCTGCGGATGGACTCCAGCACCGCGGCGCGCCGCTCGTCCAGCTCGCGCAGATAGCGCAGCCGCTCCTCGAGGGTGCGCAGCTGCGCGTCGTCGAGCAGGCCGGTGGCCTCCTTGCGGTAACGGGCGATGAACGGCACGGTGGCGCCGCCGTCGAGCAGCTCCACGGCCGCCCGCACCTGGCGTTCGGCGACGCCGAGCTCCTCGGCGATCCGCTGATGAACAGACTGGGTCACGATCTTGATCCGCCTTCTCGGGTGGGTTCCGTCCTGCATTCTGCCGCCCGCGCCCGACGGCGCACGCCGCACCCGCCGGGCCGGACCCGTCGCTGCCGGCCGGTCGGCTGCGCTAGCGTGGCGATCATGGACGTACCTGCGGATCCGCGGGCCCGCCGACTCTTCGGCGGCAGCGCCCGGGCGCTGGGCGACCTGGCCGCCAGCCCGTTCCGGGCCGACCGGGACCGGATCGTCGGGTCGCCGTTCTTCGCCCGGCTGAACGGGGTGACCCAGGTGATCAGCCCGGGCGGCTCGGGTCTGCTGGTGCACAACCGGCTCACCCACAGCCTCAAGGTCGCCCAGGTGGCGCGGGCGATCGCCGAGCGGCTGACCGCCGACCCGGCGCACCGGGACCTGCTGGAGAAGCTGGGCGGCTGCGACCCGGACGTGGTGGAGGCCGCCGCGCTCGCCCATGATCTCGGCCACCCGCCCTTCGGGCACCTGGGGGAGCGGGTGCTGGACCGGCTGGCCCGGCAGCGGCTCGGGCTGCCCGACGGGTTCGAGGGCAACGCGCAGTCGTACCGGATCGTCACCAGCACCGAGATCCGCGGTGCGGCCACCACCGGCCTGGACCTGACGGCGGCGGTCCGGGCGGCGATGCTGAAGTATCCGTGGACGCGGCTGGACCATCCGGATCCGCACCCGCGGCACCTGGACCCGGCGCCGCGCGGCGCGGCCGCCCCACCAGACGACCCGGAGAGCGGCTCGGTGAAGTTCGGCGCGTACCGCACCGAGGTCGACGACCTGCGCCAGGCCCGGGAGCCGTTCGTCGGGCGCATCCCGGACTGGCAGCAGACCCCGGAGGCGTCCGTCATGGACACCGCCGACGACATCGCGTACGCCATTCACGACGTGGAGGACTTCTACCGGGTCGGGGTGCTCCAGCAGGGCGCGGTGGCGGCCGAGCTGATGGCCTGGCAACGGGAGTGCGGGCACTTCCGGTCGATCACCTCCTCGGCGCTGACCTCGGCCGGCCGGCGGCCCGGGGCCGCGATCGAGCGGCTGCGCCGCCAGCTGCACCGCAAGGACGCCTGGATCGCCGACGACGAGGCGTTCGCCGCCGCCGTCGAGCACGTCCGGGAGGAGCTGGTGGAGGGGCTGCTGGCGCTGCCCTTCGACGGCTCCATCGAGGCGGAGCAGTACGTGGCCCGGTTCTCCGCCCGCTGGTCCACCCGCTTCGTCGACGCCATCACGGTCACCCCCGACCCGGACGTCCGCTCCGGCTACGTGCTGCTGGCCCGGCCGCAGTGGCACGAGGTGCAGGTGCTCAAGTTCGTCCACCACCGCTTCGTGCTGGCCCGCCCCGACCTGGCCCTGCACCAGCGCGGCCAGGCCCGGCTGCTGGGCACCCTGGTGGAGGCGCTCTGGGAGTGGCTGCTGGACCCGGAGGAGGAGTCGCGGCTGCCCCGCCGGCTGCACGACCTGGTCGAGCTGGCCGAGGCCGAGCTGCACCCGCGTACGCCGGACCGGATCGGCCGGGCCCGGGGGCGGGCGATCGTCGACTTCGTCGCGCAGCTCACCGACGGCCAGGCGGTGGCGATGCTGGACGCCCTCTCCGGCCGCTCGGGTGCCCTCTGGACCGACGCGTTCGTGCTCTGAGACCTGGGCGGTTCAGGCGACCGCCTGCCACCAGCCGTCCACCGGCGGCGGGTCGTCCACCACCACCCGCTCGCCGGGCCGCGGCACCGCCAGCCGGACGTCGCGGGCCTTCGCCTCGGCCCAGAGCCGGTCCACCGGCTCGGACCAGTCGTGCAGGGCGAGGTTGAAGGTGGCCCAGTGCACCGGAAGGAACAGCCCGCCGCGCAGGTCGAGATGGGCGGCGACGGCCTCCTCGGGGAACATGTGGATGCTCGGCCAGGCCCGGTCGTACGCCCCGATCTGCATCAGCGTGACGTCGAACGGGCCGTGCTCCGCACCGATGGCGGCGTAGCCGTCGAAGTAGCCGGAGTCGCCGGTGTAGAAGACCTTCCGGTGCGCTCCGGCGACCACCCAGGAGCTCCACAGCGTGCCGTCGCGGCGCAGCCCGCGCCCGGAGAAGTGCTGGGCGGCGGTGGCGGTGATGGTCAGCCCGCCGAGCCGGTGCTGCTCCGACCAGTCCAGCTCGACGATCCGCTCCGCCGGCACGCCCCACCGGTCGAGGTGGGCGCCGACGCCGAGCGGGACCAGGAACGGCGCGGATTGGTGGGCGAGCAGGCCCCGGACCGTGTCCAGGTCCAGGTGGTCGTAGTGGTCGTGCGAGATCAGGATGGCGTCGACCCGGGGCAGCTCGTCGAGGCGTACCGGCGGCTGGTGGATGCGGCGCGGGCCGATGAGGTTGGACGGGGAGCAGCGGTCGCTCCACACCGGGTCGAGCAGCACCCGGTGCCCCTCGATCTCGATCAGCGCCGACGCGTGGCCGTACCAGACCACGGCCAGCTCGCGCTCGGTGTCGGCCGGGGCCGCCTCGGCCGGGCGCAGCAGCGGGACGGACGCGGTGGGCCGCCGCTTCTGCTTGCCGAAGACCAGCTCCTTGAGCAGGTTGCGACCCGGGTCGGCGACCATCGTGCGGGTGCTCTCCGCGTTGTGGAAGGTGCCGTCCCGGTACTGCGGGGAGCGGGCGGCGCGTTCCGCCCGGGCGCCGGTGAGCCGGCCGCCGAGCTGGGCGGGGACGTCCCGGGCCGCCCACGCCAGGCCGGCCACCGCGGCCAGCCCCGTCATCCGCCACATCCGCCTGCCGAGTGCCCGGTCCAGTGCCCGGTCCGCCGGTGCCTGCATGATCCGTCCCTCCGCCGTCTCCCGCAGTACACCGTATCCACCCGGACGCCGGGTTCGCGCGTGGCCTCAGCGCAGCCGGCGCAGCACCGCTGCGCCGGCCGTCGCCGTCGCCCCGCCCAGCGCCCGGACCGCCCGGGACAGGTCGGGCAGCCAGCCGCCCCGGACCGCCTCGCCGGCCGGGTTCGGGGGTCCCCTCGTCGGTGCCGTCCATGGGACTGCTACCCGCGAGGGGGGACCTGAACCGGCCCGCGGCGGGCGTCACCTGGTTCTGCGCGCCTTTCGAGCGGATATCGCAAACGACTCACGCCGCGCTTCCCGCGCCGCCGCACCCGGCCGGGATGCCGTCCAGCGGGTGACGTCACAAACGACTCCGCTCGAAGGGTAGTCGAGGACCGTGTGGCCGCCCGGCGGAGGCATCCGCGTACCCCGGAAAAGGGCGACCGCCGCGCCCCGGTGCGGGGCACGGCGGTCGGGTGGGTCGGACGGCGGTGGGCCGAAGCGGGGCTCAGGAGCCGGGGGTGCCGGCGCGCCTGGACGTCGCCTTGAGGAAGTCCCGGTTGAGCCGGCCGATGGTGTTGAGCGGGATGCCCTTCGGGCAGGCCGCCGCGCACTCGCCGATGTTGGTGCAGCCGCCGAAGCCGGCCTCGTCGTGCGCGTCCACCATGCCGATCACCCGGGTGTACCGCTCGGGCTGGCCCTGCGGCAGCAGTGAGAGCTGGGTGATCTTGGCGGCGGTGAACAGCATGCCGGAGCCGTTCGGGCAGGCGGCCACGCAGGCGCCGCAGCCGATGCAGGCGGCCGACTCGAAGGCGGCGTCCGCGTCGGCCTTGGCCACCGGGGTGGAGTGCGCCTCGGGGGCGCTGCCGGTCGGCGCGGTGACATAACCGCCGGCGGCGATGATCTTGTCGAAGGCGTTCCGGTTGACCACCAGGTCCTTGACGACCGGGAAGGCCCGGGCCCGCCACGGCTCGATGTCGATCGTGTCCCCGTCGGAGAACTGCCGCATGTGCAGCTGGCAGGCGGTGGTGCCGCGCTGCGGCCCGTGCGCCTCACCGTTGATCATGAGGCTGCACATGCCGCAGATGCCCTCGCGGCAGTCGTGGTCGAACGCGACCGGCTCCCCGCCATCGAGGATCAGCCGCTCGTTGAGCACGTCGAGCATCTCCAGGAACGACATGTCCGGGGACACGTCCTGCACCTGGTAGGTCACCATCTGACCCTTGTCCCCAGGGCCCTTCTGGCGCCAGATGCGCAGGGTCAGATTCACTTGTAGCTCCGCTGCGTCGGGTGGACGTATTCGAACTTCAGGTCTTCCTTGTGCAGCACGGGCTGACCGGTGCCGGTGTACTCCCAGGCCGCCGCGTAGGCGAACCGGTCGTCGTCGCGCTGCGCCTCGCCGTCCGGGGTCTGGTGCTCGGCCCGGAAGTGGCCGCCGCAGGACTCCTCGCGGTGCAGGGCGTCGATGCACATGAGCTCGGCCAGCTCGAAGAAGTCGGCCACCCGGCCGGCCTTCTCCAGCGACTGGTTGAGCCCCTCGCCGTCGCCCGGGACGCGGACCCGCTGCCAGAACTCGTCGCGCAGGGTACGGATCTCGTCGATCGCCTTGCGCAGCCCGGCCTCGCTGCGCTCCATGCCGCAGTGCTCCCACATGATCTGGCCCAGCTCCCGGTGGAACGAGTCCACGGTCCGGTCGCCGTTGATCGCCAGCAGCTTCTGCAGCCGCGCCTCGACCTCGGTACGCGCCGCCACCGCCTCCGGGTGGCTGGCGTCGACCTTCTCCAGCGAGCCGGAGGCCAGGTAGTTGGCCAGGGTGTTCGGCAGCACGAAGTAGCCGTCGGCCAGGCCCTGCATCAGCGCCGAGGCGCCGAGCCGGTTCGCGCCGTGGTCGGAGAAGTTGGCCTCACCGATCACGAACAGGCCGGGGATGCTCGACTGCAGGTCGTAGTCGACCCAGAGGCCACCCATCGTGTAGTGCACGGCGGGGTAGATCCGCATCGGGACCTCGTACGGGTCCTCGCCGGTGATCCGCTCGTACATCTCGAAGAGGTTGCCGTACTTCGCCTCGATGGCCGTGCGGCCGAGCCGCTTGATCGCGTCGGCGAAGTCCAGGTAGACGCCGAGCCCGCCGGGGCCGACGCCGCGACCCTCGTCGCAGACGTTCTTCGCGGCCCGGGAGGCGATGTCCCGAGGGACCAGGTTGCCGAAGGAGGGGTAGATCCGCTCCAGGTAGTAGTCCCGCTCGCCCTCGGGGATGTCCCGCGGGGCGCGGTCGTCGCCCTTGGCCTTCGGCACCCACACCCGGCCGTCGTTGCGCAGCGACTCGCTCATCAGGGTCAGCTTCGACTGGTGGTCGCCGGAGACCGGGATGCAGGTCGGGTGGATCTGCGTGTAGCAGGGGTTGGCGAAGTACGCGCCCTTGCGGTGCGCCCGCCAGGAGGCGGTGACGTTGCAGCCCTTGGCGTTCGTGGAGAGGTAGAAGACGTTGCCGTAGCCGCCGGAGGCGAGCACGACCGCGTCGGCCATCTCGGTGCTGATCTCACCGGTGACCAGGTCGCGCACCACGATGCCGCGGGCCCGGCCGTCGACGATCACCAGCTCCAGCATCTCGTGGCGGGCGTTCATCTCCACGTTGCCCAGGCCGATCTGCCGCTCCAGCGCCTGGTACGCGCCGAGCAGCAGCTGCTGGCCCGTCTGGCCCCGGGCGTAGAAGGTGCGCTGTACCTGCGCGCCGCCGAAGGAGCGGGTGTCCAGCAGGCCGCCGTACTCGCGGGCGAACGGCACGCCCTGGGCGACGCACTGGTCGATGATGTTGACCGAGACCTCGGCCAGCCGGTGCACGTTCGACTCCCGGGAGCGGAAGTCGCCGCCCTTGACGGTGTCGTAGAAGAGCCGGTGCACCGAGTCGCCGTCGTTGCGGTAGTTCTTGGCGGCGTTGATGCCACCCTGCGCGGCGATCGAGTGGGCCCGGCGCGGGCTGTCCTGGTAGCAGTAGGACTTCACCTGGTAGCCCTGCTCGGCCAGGGTCGCCGCGGCCGAGCCGCCGGCCAGGCCGGTGCCCACCACGATCACCGTCAGCTTCCGGCGGTTGGCCGGGTTGACCAGCTTCATCTCGAACCGGTGGCGTTCCCACCGGGTCTCGATCGGGCCGCCCGGGGCCCGGGTGTCGGCGATCGGGTCGCCCTCGGTGTAGAGATCCATGTCAGGCCACCAATCCGGTGAGTACGGCGAACGGGACCACCAGGTAGCCGGCGGTCAGCACGACGGCGAACGCCAGCGCGGCGGTCTTGGCCCGGCGCTCACCCTTCGGCGTCTGCTGGCCGAGGCTGCGGAAGGCGCTGAACGCGCCGTGGCGCAGGTGGAAGCCGATGGTGACGACGGCCAGGACGTAGAAGAGGGTGACGTACCAGCGCTCCGGAGCGAAGTCGGCGACCACGTTGCCGTACGGGTTGGCCGGGTCGCCCTGCGGGTTCAGGTGACCGGTGGTCAGGTCCAGGATGTGGTAGATCACGAAGAGCAGGATGATCACCCCACCCCAGCGCATGGTGCGGGCCGCGTAGTTCACGTGGATCTTCCTGCGGTGCGCGTACGGCACCGGCCGCGCGGCCCGGGCCCGCATCGCCAGCACGGTGGCCGACGTGATGTGGGCGAGCACCGCGACGGTGAGCACGGTGCGCTGGATCCACAGGTACCAGGTCGACGGCAGCAGCGGCGTTCCGATCTCACGGAGCCAGTGCGCGTAGTGGTCGAACGAGGTCTCGCCCGTGAAGATCTTCAGGTTCCCGAGCATGTGCAGGATCAGGAACAGCACAAGGAGGATGCCCGTCACCGCCATGACGGCCTTGAGGCCGACGTTCGAGCGGATGGGCGACCGAGTTTTCGTGAGTACCACGTGCCCGACGCTATGAGCAGTTTGATCAGTCGTCCAATGCATCGACCTCGCAGTCTTGATAGCCATAAGCTATCTAGATGCAGCTCCACCAGCTCCGGTACTTCGTCGCGGTCGCAGAAGTACGACATTTCACCCAAGCGGCCGACCTTGTCGGCATCACCCAGCCCTCGTTGAGTAAGCAAATTCACGCCCTGGAGACCGACCTCGGGGCCCCGCTCTTCGAACGGGTAAGGGGCAACATCGCCCTCACCGCCGCGGGCGAGGTGCTGCTGCCGCTGGCCAAGCGGATCCTCGCCGACGTCGACACCGCCACCCGCGAGGTGCAGGAGCTGGTGGGGTTGCGCCGGGGCCGGGTCCGGCTGGGCGCCACCCCCAGCCTGGCCACGTCGCTGGCGCCCCCGGTGCTGCGCCGGTTCCGTGACGCCCACCCCACCGTCGACCTGCGGGTGGAGGAGGGCGGCTCGCAGGACCTGGTCCGCGACCTGCTCCGCGGCGACCTCGACCTGGCGCTGATCATCATGCCGTCCGCCGGCATCGACCCCGGCCTGCGCGCCGACCCGATCCTGCGGGAGAGCCTGGTGGTCGCCTCGGTGGAGCCGCTGCCCGCCGACCCGGTCACCGGCGAACTGCGCATCACCGACCTGCGCGACCAGCCGCTGGTCATGTTCCGCGAGGGCTACGACCTGCGCGACGCCACCCTCCAGGCGTGCCGCGAGGCGGGCTTCGAGCCCACCCTGTCGGTGGACGGCGGGGAGATGGACGCCGTGCTCAGCTTCGTCGAGGCGGGGCTCGGCGCCGCCCTGGTCCCCGGCATCGTGGTGGCCCGGCGGGCCGGCATCCGGGTCACCCGGCTCGCCCCGCCCGGCGTACGCCGGACCATCGCGGTGGCCCGCCGCCGGGACGTGGTGCCCACCCACGCCGGGCGCGAGCTGCGCCGGATCCTGCTCGAGTACGTCCACGACGCGACCGCGGCCGACCAGCTCCCGGCGGGCGTGGAGCCGCTCTGATCGTCAGCGCCCCTCGGCCTCGTCCATCGCCCGGTAGATGCGCTGCTCCGACACCGGGTACGGGGTGCCCAGCGCCTGCGCGAACACGTTCACCCGCAGCTCCTCGATCATCCAGCGGACCTGCCGGACCGCCGCCGACTGCCGCTTCGCCGGCGGGAGCGCGGCCAGCATGTCCTGGTACTCGCGCTGCACCACGGCGATCCGGTCCTGTTGCTGCTTGTCCCGCTGCGGGTTGCCGGTCAGCCGGTCCAGCCGGCGCTCGATCGCGGTGAGGTAGCGCAGCAGGTCGGGCAGGCGTGCGTAGCCGGCCTCGGTGAGGAAGCCGGCGTGCACCAGGCCGGTGAGCTGGTTGCGGATGTCGGCCAGGGCGGCCACCACGGCCAGGTTCCGCGTCGCGCCGAGCCGCTGCTCCACCGCGTACGCGGCGGCAAGCACCTGGCGGACCCGGTTCATCACCTCGACCACGGTGTCGACCAGGTCGGCGCGGACCTTGTCGCGCAGCGCGGCGAAGCCCTCGGCGTCCCAGGCCGGGCCGCCCGCGTCCGCCATCAGCTTGTCGATCGCGGCCCCGGCCGCGTCCTCGATCAGCGCCTGCACCCCGCCGTGCGGGTTGCGAGACAGCGCCAGCTTGGCCTCGTTGGAGAGGCGCCCCTGGAGGAACTTCGCCGGGGAGGGCACGGTGAGCCGGAGCAGCCGGCGGGTGCCGGCCCAGTGCGCGGCCTCCTGCTCGCCGGGGGAGTCGAACACCTTCACCCCGACGGTGGCGCCCTCGTCGACCAGCGCCGGGTACGCGGTCACCGCGTACCCGGCGCGGACCTGCTCGATGGTGCGAGGAAGATCGTCGATGCTCCACTCACGGAGGCCCGTCCGGGCGACGTCCGGCGCGGCGGCCGCGACGACCTGGCGTACCTCCTGGCGGAGTTGGCGTTGCAGGGCCGGCAGGTCCTTGCCCTCGGCGACCGGTTTGTCGTCCTCGCCGAGCACCCGGAAGGTCACCCGCAGGTGCGGCGGCAGCTTCGTCAGGTCCCAGGCCTCCGGCGGCACGGTCACGCCGGTCATCCGGCGCAGCTGCCGGGTGAGCGCGTCCAGCAGCGGCTCCTCGCCGGGGGTGATCGCGGCCAGGGCGGCCCGCGCGAAGTCGGGCACCGGGACGAAGTTGCGCCGGATCGCCTTGGGCAGCGACCGGATCAGCGCGACGACCAGCTCCTCCCGCAGGCCGGGCACCTGCCAGTCGAAGCTCTCCCCGGGCACCTGGTTGAGCAGCGGCAGCGGGATGTCCACGGTGACGCCGTCGGTCGGGGTGCCCGGGTCGAAGGTGTACGTCAGCGGGAGGGTCACCGCGTCGGCCCGCCACTCGTCCGGGTAGTCGGCCTCGTCCACCGCGCCGCGACCGGAGTTGATCAGCAGGTCACGGTGGTAGGTGAGCAGGTCCGGGCGCTCCCGGCGGGTCTTCCTCCACCAGGTGTCGAAGTGCCGGCCGGAGACCACGTCGGCGGGGATCCGCTGGTCGTAGAACTGGAAGATGGTCTCGTCGTCGACCAGGATGTCCCGCCGCCGGGCCCGGTTCTCCAGCTCCTCCACCTCGGCGAGCAGCCGCTGGTTGTCCTGCCAGAACTGGTGGTGGGTCTGCCAGTCGCCCTCCACCAGGGCGTGCCGGATGAACAGCTCACGGCTCAGGCTCGGGTCGATCCGACCGAAATTGACCTTGCGAGAGGTGACGAGCGGGATGCCGTACAGGGTGACCTTCTCGTAGGCCATCACCGCGGCCTGCTTCTTCTCCCAGTGCGGCTCGCTGTAGCTGCGCTTGACCAGGTGCTGCGCGAGGGGCTCCACCCATTCGGGCTCGACCCGGCCGGCCACCCGGCCCCAGAGCCGGGAGGTCTCCACCAGCTCGGCGGCCATCACCCAGCGCGGCGGCTTCCGGAACAGCGCCGAGCCGGGGAAGATCCCGAACTTCGCGCCGCGCGCCCCCAGGTACTCGTTCTTCTGGGCGTCCTTGAGCCCGATGTGCGAGAGCAGGCCGGGCAGCAGGGACTGGTGCACCTTCGGGGTGTCGATCTCCTCCGGCAGGTCCGCGCCGGCCCCGCGCCGGCCGTCCCCCTTGTCCGAGGTACGCAGCACCTGGCGCAACTGGCTGACGATGTCCTGCCACTCGCGGACCCGCAGGTAGTTGAGGTACTCCGCCTTGCACATGCGGCGGAAGGCGCTGGAGGACAGGGCCCGCTGCTGCTCGCGCAGGTACCGCCACAGGTTGAGGTACGCGACGAAGTCCGACTCCTTGTCGGCGAACCGGGCGTGCGCCTGGTCGGCCTGGGCCTGCTTGTCCGCCGGCCGCTCGCGGGGGTCCTGGATGGAGAGCGCGGCGGCGATCACGATCACCTCGGTGGCGCAGCCGTTGCGCTCGCCCTCCAGGACCATCCGGGCCAGCCGGGGGTCGACGGGGAGCTGCGCCAGCCGCCGGCCCAGCGCGGTGAGCCGCTTCGCCGGGTCGGCCTCCGCCGGGTCCAGCGCGCCCAGCTCGTGCAGCAGGTTGACGCCGTCGGTGATGTTGCGCCGGTCCGGCGGGTCGATGAACGGGAACGCGCCGATGTCGCCGAGCCCGATCGAGGTCATCTGGAGGATGACCGAGGCCAGGTTGGTGCGCAGGATCTCCGGGTCGGTGAACTCCGGCCGGGACGCGAAGTCCTGCTCGTCGTAGAGCCGGATGCAGATGCCGTCGGAGGTACGCCCGCAGCGGCCCTTGCGCTGGTTGGCGCTCGCCTGGGACACCGGCTCGATCGGCAGCCGCTGCACCTTGAGCCGGCTGGAGTAGCGGGAGATCCGGGCCGTGCCCGGGTCCACCACGTACTTGATGCCGGGCACGGTCAGCGAGGTCTCCGCGACGTTGGTGGCGAGCACCACCCGGCGCCCGGTGTGCGGGGCGAAGACCCGGTGCTGCTCGGCGGTGGAGAGCCGGGCGTACAGCGGGAGGATCTCGGTGCCCAGCAGTGCGCGTTTCTTCTGCACCAGCTTGCCGAGCGCGTCTGCGGTGTCCCGGATCTCCCGCTCGCCGCTGAGGAAGACCAGGACGTCGCCGGGCCCCTCGGCGGCCAGCTCCTCGACCGCGTCCCCGATGGCCTGGATCTGGTCCCGGACGTTCTCCTCGTCGGCCTCGTCCTCCTCCTCGGCCTCGGTGACCTCGACCAGCGGCCGGTAGCGCACCTCCACCGGGTAGGTCCGGCCGGACACCTCCACGATCGGCGCCGGGTTGCCCTCGGCGTCGGCGAAGTGCTTGGCGAACCGGTCGGTCTCGATGGTCGCCGAGGTGATGACCACCTTGAGGTCGGGGCGGCGGGGGAGCAGCTGCTTGAGGTAGCCGAGGATGAAGTCGATGTTGAGACTGCGCTCGTGCGCCTCGTCGATGATCAGCGTGTCGTACTGGCGCAGCATCCGGTCGGTCTGCAACTCGGCCAGCAGGATGCCGTCGGTCATCAGCTTGACCAGGCTGTGCTCGCTGACCTGGTCGGTGAAGCGGACCTTGTAGCCGACCACGTCGCCCAGCTCGGTGCCGAGTTCCTCGGCGATCCGGTCGGCGACCGTCCGGGCGGCCAGCCGGCGCGGCTGAGTGTGCCCGATCAGGCCGTTGATGCCGCGCCCCAGCTCCAGGCAGATCTTGGGCAGCTGGGTGGTCTTGCCGGACCCGGTCTCGCCGGCCACGATCACCACCTGGTGGTCGCGGATCGCGGCGGCGATGTCGTCCCTGCGCTCGCTGACCGGCAGCTGCGCCGGGTAGGTGATGGTCGGCACGGCGGCCCGCCGGGCGGCCAGCCGCGCCTCGGCCCGGGCCACCTCGGCCGCGATGTCGGCGAGCGCCGCGTCGCGCCGCTGGGGGTCCCGCAGCTTCCGGACCCCGTCGAGGCGTCGCTGCAGCCGGCGCTGGTCGCGGAACATCAGGGGGGAGAGGCGGCGGTGCAGGTCGCGGGCGGTCTCGGGTACGGCGGGTGCGGCTGGATTCTGCATGTCGTCGCCAAGGATAGGCAGGCGCGCGCCGTACCGCTCCCGGGTTACCGGCGACCGGCCGGGCGTGCCCGGTCGTGCTCCCGGCCGGTTGCCTCGACCATCGGCCCGGCGGTCCCCGCCCGCGCGTCGGCCGGGGTGCGCAGCGACCGGATCCGGCGGGTGAACATCGGCACCGCCGACAGGGCCAGGCCGGCTGCGCCGACCGCCACGCCGATCCGGTTGCCCGCGGTCTGCCCGAGCACCCCACCGAGGGCGCTGCCGAGCGGCAGCACGCCGAAGGTGAGCAGGCGGTACCCGCCGTTGCTCCGGGCCAGGCCGCCGCGCGGCATGACGATCTGCCGCAGCGTCACCGACAGGACGTTCGCGGTGCCGAGCCCGACCCCGCTGGCGAACTGCACCAGTGCGAGGGTGGCGGCCAGCCCGGTGCCGGGCAGGACGGCGATCAGCAGCGGCGTCCCGGTGGAGAGCGTCAGCGCGGCGGCGAACGCCCGGCCGTAGCCGAGCCGGGTGGCCACCCGGGGCGCGGCGAGGGCGCCGAGGAAGGCACCGGCACCGGCGGCGCTCAGTGCCAGGCCGAACAGCCCGGGGCCGAGGCCGCGGTCGGTGACGGCGTACACGACCAGGTTGACGGTCAGGATCTGGCTCGCGCCGTTGTAGATCGTGGCGTGCGCGGTGAGCGCCCGCAGCCAGGGGTTGACCGTGACGGCCCGGAGCCCGGCGAGGATTCCGGTGGCGTCGTCCCGGGGCGGGACGGGCTCGGGCCGGCGTGCCCCGGCCACCCCGACGGCACTGGCGAGGTAGCTCACCGCGTCCACGGCCACGGCCAGCGGCGGCCCGACGAGCTGGGTCAGCCCGCCGGCCAGCCCGGGCCCGGTCACCTGGGCGGCGGTGCTGGAACCCTGGATGGCCCGGTTCGCCGCGGTGAGGTCGGCCTCGTCGACGAGCGACGGCACGTACGCGAAGCTGCCGATGTCGAACAGCACGCTCGCCGCGCCGACGGCCAGGGCGACCGCGACCAGCAGCGGTACGGAGAGAACGCCGGCGAGGTGGGCGACGGGGACGACGGTCAGCGCGGCGGCGCGTACCAGGTCCGCCACCACCATGACCGGCCGCCGCCGGCGGCGTTCCAGCCAGTGCCCCGCCAGCAGTGGCAGCAGCAGGTTCGGCAGGTACGCGGCGGTGGCGACGGCGGCCACGCCGGCCGTCCCGGCCGCCAGGGTCAATGACGCCACCAGGGGCAGCGCGACCGCGGTCACCTGCGTGCCGACCACCGACACGGTGTGGCCGGCCCAGAACCGGCGGAAGTCACGGTTGCGGGCGAACAGGCTGGACCTCGTTACCACCATTGCGGCTCCTTCCAGTAACGGTTACCGGATGATGGTGCCATAGCGGTAAGCTGCTGTGGTGACCCAGCCCGGCGACCGTGCTCCCGCCCCAGCGGCGCTGGCGCTCGTGCAGGACCTGGCGAACACGGTCGACATCGAGATGGCCCGCGACAATCTGCGCACCGTCGACGACCTGGCGGCCTTCTGCGCGGCACATGGCCTGCCAGGGCTGACCCTCGGCCCGGCCGACGTCGACGCGGCGCGCCGGCTCCGGGAGGCGATCCGCGCCGTCTGCCAGGCGCACACCGGCACCGACGTGCCGGCCGAGGTGCTCGCCGCGCTGGACGCGCAGTTCCGCCAGGCGCCGCTGACCGTCCGCATCGATCCCGCCGGGCAGGCGCGTCCGGTGCCCCTGCCGGGACTGCCGGGGGTGTCCGCGGTGGTCGCCGAGGTCGGCCGGAGCATCCTGACCGCGGTCGCGGACGGCACCTGGCCCCGGTTGAAGGCGTGCACCGCGCACGAGTGCCGCTGGGTCTACTACGACCGCAGCCCGGCCGGGCGCAGCCGCTGGTGCACCATGAGCATCTGCGGCAGCCGGGCCAAGATGCGGGCGTACCGGCAGCGGGCCCGGCCTGCCTGAGCGGGGTCGCGGCCCGGACGGGCTAGAGTTTCGCCGACCGGGGTCGACGAGGGGACGGGCTGATCATGCGGGACATCGACCGGGCGCTCGTGCAGGCCGCCACCGCCGTCGCCAAGCTGCGGTGCCGCAGCGACAACCACACCGTCGCCGCCGCCGTGCGGACCACCGACGGCCGGGTCTTCAGCGGCGTGAACGTCTACCACTTCACCGGCGGACCCTGTGCCGAGGTGGTGGCGATCGGCGCGGCCGCCACGGCGGGCGCGGGCGAGGTGGAGGCCATCGTCGCGGTCGGCGACCGGGGTCGGGGCGTCATCCCGCCCTGCGGCCGCTGCCGCCAGGTGCTCCTCGACTACTTCCCGTCGATCAAGGTGATCGTCGGCCCGCCGGACGGACTGCGCGCGGTCCCCGTGGCCGACCTGCTGCCGGAGACGTACGTCTGGTCGGATCACCAGGTGGAGGTGCCGGCGGCGCCGCGTACCGGGGTGTGGCCGATGCCGGTCGTGCCGGGTAGCCGGCAGAGCGCGGAGGGCTAGTCCCAACGCCGTTCAGTTAGGCCGGTGGCTGGCCTGTCAAGGTTCGTTGGTGACGACGTCGATGTTGGTGGTGGCCTTGTAGGTGCGGCGGTCGATGT
>NZ_JBVJJA010000022.1:0-120280 GCF_055586005.1 Micromonospora sp. NPDC051924 | reverse complement strand
CCCCCCCCCCCCCCCCCCCCCCCCCCCCCCCCCCCCCCCCCCCCCCCCCCCCCCCCCCCCCCCCCCCCCCCCCCCCCCCCCCCCCCCCACGGCCGGAGCGCGATCTTGCCGCGACCGGGGCCTCAGGCCAGGCGCCAGACCTGGAAGGTGGGGCCGTCGGCGGGGAGGGTGACCGTGCCGTCGGCGTCCGGGCGCAGGGCGGGGGCGCCGCCGTACACGTTGTCCCCGGCCGGCAGCCCGGCCAGGCGGACCGGGGCGCCGGCCGCACGGCGGGCCAGCACCAGCACCGTGCCAGCGGGCGACTCGCGCAGGAAGACCAGGGTGTCCGGGTCCGCGTGCACCCAGCGCAGGCCGCCGTGCCGCAGCGCCGGCTCCGCCCGCCGCAGCGCCAGCAGCGACCGGTACGCGTCGAAGGTGCGCCGGTCCCAGCTCTCCGGCCGGTGCCACGGCATCGGGGTACGCGAGCCCTCGCCGTTGGTGCCGGTCAGGCCCAGCTCGTCCCCGGCGAAGATCACCGGGGTGCCCGGCATGGTGGCGAGCAGGCCCGCCGCCACCTCCTGCCGGGCCGCGTCGCCGACCACGGTCCGGATCCGGGCCGAGTCGTGCGACCCGAGCAGCTGCCAGGAGTGCACGTACGAGCGCCAGGAGATCAGCGACCGGTAGGTGTTCATGGTGGCGAGCACCGCGCCCGCGTCCCGCCGGCGGACCCCGCCCGGGGTGCCGAGGAAGTTCGGCACCGGCTGGTCGCCCTGGCGCAGCCAGGACCAGACCGGGTCGGTGAAGCCGACGTAGTTCATGGTGCCGTGCCAGCCGTCCCGGTCCAGGTCACCGGTGTGGTCGTGGCCATGCTCGGCGAGCAGCAGCCCGTCGGCCCGGGTGTCGGCGACCACCTCGCGCAGCAGCCGCGCCACCTCGTGGGTGTACGCGTCGGCGCCCCGCCGGCCGGTCATGTTCGCCACGTCGACCCGCCAGCCGTCCAGCCCGTACGGCGGGTGCAGCCAGCGGCGCAGCAGCGAGTCCTCGGCGGTGGCGAAGCGCCGGCGCAGCTCCGCGCTGCCCCAGTTCAGCTTCGGCAGCGACTTGACCCCGTTCCAGGACTCGTAGTCCCCAGTCACCGCGTCGAAGTAGTACAGCTCCCGCTCGGGCGCGTGGACGTCCTCGACGGCCCGCGTGAACCATTCGTGGGCGTCGCCGGTGTGGTTGCTGGTGATGTCACCGAGCAGCCGCCAGCCGCGGGCGTGCACCGCCTCGGCGAGCCGGGCCAGGGCGGCGTCCCCGCCGAGCAGCGGGTCCACGGTGTCGAAGCTGGCCGCGTCGTACCGGTGGTTGGAGCGGGCCGGGAAGATCGGGGTGAGGTAGACGGTGTTCACCCCGAGCCGGTCCAGGTGGTCCAGGCGCTCGGTGACGCCGTCCAGGTCGCCGCCGTAGAACTGGCGCGGCGTCTCCGGCCCGCGCCCGATCACCGGGGTGTCCCAGTCGCAGGGGATGGCCCAGTCCGGGGCGGTCCGGCCGCCGGCGGCGGCCGAGCGGGCGAACCGGTCCGGGAAGATCTGGTAGATCACCGCGGCCCGGGCCCAGGCCGGCGGCGGGGCGTAGCTGACCAGCTTGAAGTCGCCGTTGTCCGGCACGTCGTGGTCGACCAGGCCGGCGCCGTTGAGCCAGCGGTAGCCCTTCGCGCCCTCGAGCAGGAAGCGGTAGTTGCTGACCGGGTTGCGGACCTCGACGTCGGCCCGCCACCACACGTCACCGCCGTCGGTGCGGTCGACGACGGCCTCGGCGAAGTGGGGCTCACCGTCGCCGGTGGTCCGGACGTGCACCTGGCGCACGTCGGTGCCGGCCGGCACCCGGACGAAGACCGGGACGGTCTGCCCGAGCGCGGGCTCCTGCTCGGGGACGTAGGTGGCGGATCCGTCGTGGTGCGGCTGGAGAGACATGGCGATGCCTTCGCGTCGTTCCGACAGGGAGTGGGGCGGGCACCCGCCGCGGTCGGTCACCCGACCGCGGCGGTCCGCCCGGAAACCGCTCCGGTGTACGCCGACACGACGCCCTTGCCGCAGCGTGAGCCGAGGAGGCTCAGCCCTTGACGGCCCCGGCTGTCAAGCCGGAGACGATGTAGCGCTGGAGCAGTTGGAACACCAGCACCGTCGGGATCGCGGTGAGTAGCGTGCCCGCCGCGAACATCCCGAAGTTGTTGTTGCGCTCACCGGCCACCAGGCCGAACATGCCGACCGCCAGGGTCTTCGACTCCGGCTGGGTGAGGAACACGTTGGCGATGATGAACTCGTTGATCGTGCCGATGAACGACAGCAGCGCGGTCACCGCCAGGATCGGCGCCACCAGCGGCAGGATGATCCGGAAGAAGACCTGGGCGTGCGAGGCGCCGTCCATGGTCGCCGACTCGTCCAGCTCCTTCGGCAGGGTGTCGAAGAAGCCCTTCATCAGCCAGGTGTTCGCGCCGAGGGCAGTGCCCATGTAGAGCAGGAACAGACCCCACGGGGTGTTGAAGCCGATCGCCGGCCAGAGATCGGTGACCGTGGTGAAGATCAGGAAGATCGCCACGATGCACAGGAACTGCGGGAACATCTGGATCAGCAGCAGCGTGAGCAGGCCGACCCGCCGGCCGGCGAAGCGCATCCGGGAGAACGCGTACGCCGCGAGCGCGGACAGGAAGATCGACGCGAAGCTGGCCACGCCGGCGAGCAACAGCGAGTTGAGGAACCAGTGGGCGAAGGCGGTCTTGTCGAACAGGTTGGTGAAGTTCTCGAACGACGCCCCGGTCGGCAGCAGCTCGGTCGAGGAGAGCGTGCCCAGCGGGTTGAGCGCCGCGGAGAGCACGAACAGGATCGGGAAGAGGCTGAACATGACCGCCAGCACCCCGACGAGGTGCCGCCAGCCCACCTGGGCGAACCAGCGGCTTCTCGACTTCCCCTTCGCGTTGCGGTTGGCGACGGGGGCGTCCGCGTAGGTCGTCACGAGTACACCTCCTCCAACTTGCGGGTCCGCCGGAAGCTGACGGTCGCCACGACAGCCACGATCGCGAAGATGAAGACCGACACCGTGGTGGCCAAGCCGTACTCGGCGCCCTGGGCGCCGAAGGCGAGCCGGTAGGTGTAGGTGATCAGCAGGTCGGTGGCGCCGTTGGTCGGGTTGTCCGCCGGGAACGGCCCGCCCTCGGTGGTCAACAGGATCGCGTTGACGTTGTTGAAGTTGTACGCGAACGACGAGATCAGCAGCGGCGAGAGCGCGACCAGCAGCAGCGGCAGGGTGACCGCTCGGAACGACTGCCATGGTGATGCGCCGTCGACCGAGGTGGCCTCGGTCAGCTCGCGCGGGATCGCCTGGAGCGCGCCGGTGGCCACCAGGAACATGTACGGGTAGCCCAGCCAGAGCTGCACGAGCAGCACCGCGATCCGGGCGGTCCAGGCCCCGCCGAACCAGTCGACGCCCAGCCCGAACAGGTTGTTGATCAGGCCGAAGTCGGTGTTGAACATGTCCCGCCAGACCAGCAGCATCGCGAACGACGGCATGGCGTACGGGAGGATCAGCAGCACCCGGTAGAGGTTGGTGCCGCGCATCCGGGGCGAGTGCAGGGCGAGCGCGACGGCCATGCCGAGCAGGAAGGTCAGCCCGGTCGAGCCGATTGCGAAGGCGAAGTTCCAGAGCAGCGTGCCGAAGAACGGGCCGGAGATGTTCGGGTCGGTGAGCACCCGACTGAAGTTCTTGAACCCGACGTTGACCTTCCAGCCCTGGGCGAGCCGCTCGCCATCGGCGGCGACGAAGGAGCCGGTCTTCTCGTCGGCGGTCCAGGTCTTGCCGGTCTCGGTGTCCTTGACGCAGTCGCACCCGGCGTCGTACGCCCGGACGGCCTTGCCCTCGTAGGCGCGCGACAGGCCGTTGGAGCGGATCGCCCCACCCGAGGTCGGCACCACCAGATCGGTGATCTCCTTGCTCCGGCCGCTGGACTGACCGAAGTTGAGCACGGTGTACCCGCCGGCGGCGGTGATCTTGCCGGTGGGGCTGACCGTCACCTGACCGGCGTCGAGCTTGCGCAGCCCGCCCGCGTCACCGGCGAAGACGTCCTTGGTCTTCGGGTCGCTGAGCAGGAAGACCAGGGCGCCGGTCTGCGGGTCGCCCTTGGTGGCGATGGAGAGGGAGTACTCGGCGGAGCCGGGGACCTGCTTCACCGAGGAGGTCTGGATGGCGACGATCGCGTCATCCTTGGTGCCGCGGTGGCCGTCGCCGAAGTTCGTGAAGGCGGTGGTCGCGGTGTAAAGAATCGGGACGACCTGGAAGGCGAGCAGGAAGAGCGTGCCGGGAATCAGGTACTTGGCCGGGATGTGCCGCCGGGTGAGGTAGAGGTAGAACAGGCCGGCGGTGGTGACCGCCAGGACACCCAGCCCGATCCAGTGTTCGGCCTCGATGAGCGGGAACGCCGCCCAGATCGCGATCCCGGCGATCAGGCCGAGCAGGACCACCTTGACGACGAGGCCGGTCGCGGTGATCGGCGCGTGGTTCCGCGCGGTACGGGGCTTGCGCGGGAGCCCGCTGCGAACGGGCTCCCGGCCCGGGGTCCGCGTGGCGGACCCCGGGCCGGACAGCGACGTGCTCATTACTTGATCTGACCCGCGATGGTCTTGCCCGCGGCGGTGATCGTCTTGGCCGGGTCGGCGCCACCGATGACGGCGGCCTCCGCCTTGCCGAACGGGTCCCAGATCGCGGCCATGGCCGGGATCGCCGGGAGCACCTGGCCGTTCTTGCCGGCCTCCTGGAACTTGGCCAGGTCCGGGTCCTCGCCCTTGACCTGGTCGAAGGCGGCGGTCAGCGCCGGCGGGCGCGGCTCGGCCTTGTACAGCGCGACGGCCAGCTCCGGCTTGGTCACGTAGTTGGTGACGAACTCCTGGGCCAGGGCCTTGTTCTTGCCCTTGGCGGCGACGTAGAACGCCTGGACGCCCACGAACGGCTGGGCCTCCTTGCCACCGGCGAAGCCGGGGACCGGGGAGATGTCGTACTTGATGTTGGCCTTCTTGGCGTCGGCGATGGCCCACGGGCCGGACACCAGGAACGCGCACTTCTTGCTGGTGAAGGTGGCGATGGAGTTCTCGCCGGTGATGGAGCGCTTGAGGGCGCCCTCGCCCTTCTCACCGAGCTTCGCGATCTTCTGGAAGGCCGCGATCGACTCCGGCTTGCCCACGCCCAGGTCCTTCGGGTCGTAGTCGCCGTTGGCCGCGGTGCCGAACAGGTAGCCGCCGCCGGAGGTGTACAGCGGGTAGATGTGGTACGCGTCGCCGTTCTGGCCGGACTGGAGGCAGAGGATCTCGCTGGCCTTCTTCTCGGCCTTGAGCTTCTTGCCGGTCGTGACCAGGTCCTCGATCGTCTTCGGCGCCTCGGGGGCCAGCTCGGTGTTGCGGATGAGCGCGACGTTCTCGGTGGCGTAGGGGACGCCGTAGAGCTGGCCGTTGAAGGTGACGGCCTTGATCGCGGTCTCGTTGAACGCGCTCTTCTGCTCGGCGGCGAGCTGCACCGGGTCGATGGCGCCGTTCTGGACCAGGTTGCCGATCCAGTCGTGCGCGCCGACCACGACGTCCGGGCCGCTGCCCTGCTGCGAGGCGGTGACGAAGTTGGTCTGCAGGTCCTTGGAGACGGCCTGGACCTCGACGGTCACGCCGTTCTCCTTGCCGAACTCCTCGGCGAACGGCTTCAGGGCCGCGGTCCGCTTGTCGTCGGCCCAGATGACCAGCTTGCCGCCGGTGGCCTTGGCGGACTCCTTGGCGGCCGGCTTGTCGCTGCCACTGTTGCCGCAGCCGGACGCGGCGAGCGCCAGGCCGAGAACAGCGACCACACCCGCGGTACGGATGCGCATCGGTACTCCTGTCGTCATGGCGGCCCGCCGGGGGAAGGGCGGCCACCAGTGGAAAACCCCTGTAATTTCTTGCTGACCGGCGCTAGGGTGCCGCGCCGCTGCTCACGCATGTTGCGGGGACGTTAGCAAGAGGTTGCAGGGAATGGAAGGGCTTGCAGGAGTGTACGCAAGACTTTGCCGTTGAGCTAAAGTGCCGCCATGCGCGCTCGACTGTCCGACATCGCCCAACAGGCCGAAGTCAGCGAGGCCACGGTGTCGCGGGTGCTCAACGACCGCCCCGGCGTGGCCCCCGAGACCCGGCAGGCCGTCCTGACCGCCCTCGATGTGCTCGGTTACGAGCGCCCCGCCCGGCTGCGCAAGCGCAGCGCGGGCCTGGTCGGCCTGGTCGTGCCGGAGCTGGACAACCCGATCTTCCCGGCCTTCGCCCAGATCATCGAGTCGACGCTGGCGCAGAGCGGCTTCACCCCGGTGCTCTGCACCCAGACCCCCGGCGGGGTCACCGAGGATGAGTACGTCGAGATGCTGCTGGACCGCCAGGTCTCCGGCATCGTCTTCGTCTCCGGCCTGCACGCCGACACCGCCGCCAACCACGACCGGTACCGCGCGCTGATCGCCCGCCCGTTGCCGATCGTCATGATCAACGGGTACGCGCCCGGCATCGCGGCGCCCTTCGTCTCCTGCGACGACGGTGAGGCCACCGAACTGGCCGTCGCCCACCTGGTCGCGCTCGGCCACCGCCGGATCGGTTTGATCACCGGCCCGGACCGCTTCGTGCCGGTGCAGCGCCGCGTGGCCGGCTTCCGCACCGCCATGACCCGCCTGGTCGGCGCCACCGAGGCGGAGGCCGGCGAGCTTGCCGAGCTCTCCCTCTTCGGGGTCGAGGGCGGCGAGGCCGCCGCCGGCCGGCTGATCGAGCGCGGCGTGACCGGCATCGTCTGCGGCTCGGACCTGATGGCCCTCGGCGCGATCCGGGCCGCCCGCCAGCGCGGCCTCGCCGTCCCCACCGACGTCTCCGTGGTCGGCTACGACGACTCCCCGCTCATGGCCTTCACCGATCCACCGCTGACCACCATGCGCCAGCCGGTCGCCGCGATGGCGGTGGCCGCGGTCCGGGCTCTGGTCGACGAGATCAACGGGCACGCCGCCCCGCACTCCGAGTACCTGTTCCGCCCGGAGCTGGTGGTGCGTGGCTCCACCGCGGTGGCCCGCGAGGCGGGCGCCGCCCCCGGTGGCGCCGGCCCGCAGCGGCAGCGCCCGGCCCCGTCGTCGCTCGCGATCCCGGCCTGACCACCGCCCACCCGGCCCGGGCGAGCTCCCGGCGCGGCCCGCTCGGGCGCTGATTCACTCGGGATGCCGCGTCCAGCGGCTTCCCGCATCCGGGAGACCCCGAGATGCCGCAGCGTGATTGCCGTCATTTCTTGCGCAAGGAATGCTTGACTCTTGCAGCGCTCGGGCGGCATTCTGCTCAGACACCCCGCGCCCGGCACCCGTCCGTGCGGGGTGCCGCCGTCCCTTGCCAGAGAACGGGGATCGTCACCGATGACCGCCGCCACCGACCCGACCCCGCCGACCTCCGACCTCGACTGGTGGCGATCCGCGGTCGTCTACCAGGTGTACGTCCGCAGCTTCGCCGACGCGAACGGGGACGGCGTCGGTGACCTCGAGGGCATCCGGCAGCGCCTGCCGTACCTGCGTGAACTGGGCGTGGACGCGCTCTGGCTGACCCCCTTCTACACCTCGCCGCAGATCGACGCCGGCTACGACGTGGCCGACTACCGGGACGTGGACCCGCTCTTCGGCACGCTCGCCGACTTCGAGGCGATGATCACCGACGCACACGCGCTGGGCCTGCGGATCATCGTGGACCTGGTTCCCAACCACACCTCCAGCGCGCACCCGTGGTTCCAGGCGGCGCTGGCCGCCGGCCCCGGCTCCGCCGAGCGCGAGCGCTACCTGTTCGCCGACGGCAAGGGCGAGGACGGCGAGCTGCCGCCGAACGACTGGGAGAGCATCTTCGGCGGCCCCGCCTGGACCCGGGTCGCCGACGGCCAGTGGTACCTGCACCTGTTCGACCCGGCCCAGCCCGACCTGAACTGGCGCCACCCCGAGGTAAAGGCCGAGTTCCACGACATCCTGCGGTTCTGGCTGGACCGGGGGGTGGACGGCTTCCGGATCGACGTGGCGCACGGGATGATCAAGGCCGAGGGTCTGCCGGACGTCGGCTTCAACTCGATGACCACCGGCCAGCGCCAGTCCGAGCTGCTCGGCAAGGGCAAGCTGCCGTACTTCGACCAGGACGAGGTGCACGACATCTACCGCACCTGGCGGCCGATCCTGGACAGCTACCCGGGGGGCCGGATGGCGGTGGCCGAGGCCTGGGCGGAGACCCCGCAGCGGCTGGCCCGCTACATCGGCCCGGACGAGCTGCACCAGGCGTTCAGCTTCGACTTCCTTGACGCCACCTGGTCGGCCGACTCGTTCCGCAAGGTGATCGACACCGCGCTCGCCGAGTCGACCATCGTCGGCGCCCCGACCACCTGGGTGCTCTCCAACCACGACCGGCAGCGACACGTCACCCGGTACGGCGACGGCGAATTCGGGCTCCGCCGGGCCCGGGCCGCCGCCCTGCTGATGCTCTCCCTGCCCGGCTGCGCGTACGTCTACCAGGGCGAGGAGCTGGGCCTGCCGGAGGTGCTGGACCTTCCCGACGAGCTGCGCCAGGACCCGGCGTTCCTGCGTACCGGGGAGAGCCGGGACGGCTGCCGGGTGCCGATCCCGTGGAGCGGCGAGCTGGCCCCGTACGGCTTCGGCCCGGACGGCAGCGAGCTGAGCTGGCTGCCGGCCCCGGCGACCTGGCGGGCCCTCTCGGTGGCCGCCCAGGCCGGCCTGCCCGGCTCGACGCTGGAGCTCTACCGGACCGCGCTGCGCATCCGGCACGAGCACCCGGCGCTGGCCGGCACCGACGGCATCACCTGGCTGGAGACCGAGCCGGGGGTGCTGGCGTTCCGCCGCAGCGCCGGCGACGCCGAGCTGACCTGTGTGGTCAACATCAGCGGCGCGGCGACGACGGTCCGCGGCTACGGCCGGCCGATCGTCGCCAGCGCCGACCTCACCGAGCAGGGTGACGGGCACGTCCTGCCGGTGGACGCGGCTGCGTGGTTCGAACGGCGATGAGCCGGGTAACCCGCCATTGACCTGGTCGTCCGTTGTGCTTCGCGCCGACGGGCGGCTGGGCTACCGACCCCTTGTGGTGGGGGGTGAGGTGGCGCTGGCCCCTCGGGAAGTACTTCCCGAGGGGCCGGTGTCCACCGGGGAGCGCGGGGTACCAAGCGGGGATGAGCGCACACGTGGCGCAGTACAGCCTCGATGGCTTCGTGGTCCCGGCCGACCCGGAAGGCAACGAGCTCTGCGTGCTCGACCACGCACCGCGCCGGTGAGGCGCGCTCAGTCCTTGCCGGTCAGCAGCTTGGCGATCCGCGCGAAGCCGGCCCGCACCTCGTCCCGGCTCGGCGCGGTCACCGGTGACGGCTCCGGCTCCCGCTCGGCGGCGAGCTCCAACTCCTCGTCGATGACGTCCTCGAAGTCGCCGTAGAGGTCCGCCTGGTCGGTCCGGGCCGCCTCGTCCTCGGCCGCGATCTGCGCGGCGGCGATCTCGCTGCGGATCTCCTCCGGCGTCAGCGCCGGCAGCAGCGGCTCCACCACCGCCATCAACTGCTCCTCGGCCACCACCGCCTCGGCCAGGGCGAGCGCGTGCGGCCGCTCGTACGGGCCGCAAACCACCGGCTCCCACTCGTCTTCGTCGCCGAGCGGGCCGAAGGTGATGATCCACGGCAGGCCGAGCATCGGGGAGTCGTCCGGCAGGTCCAGTGTCACGAGTGCGCCCACCGGCCCATCATGGTCGCTGTCCGGCCGAACATGGGCCGCATTCACCCCAACTGCCGCTTCTTCAGATGTCGTGCTCATGACACCCCCTCACCTCGCCGCGCGGGGCACGGGGGGGCGGCGTCATGGTGCGGTGGCGTCGAGGGCGGCGCGGACGAGGGCGAGGGCGCGGTCCGGGGGGACGCCCAGGCGGACCGCCTCGGCGGCGTACTCGGTCGCGGCGCGGTGCAGGCGGTCGGTGGCATCGTCCCGGCCGGGCGCGACCACGGTGCCGTGCCGGCCCCGGGTCTCCACCAGCCCGGCCCCCTCCAGCTCCCGGTACGCCCGGGCCACCGTGTTCACCGCCAGCCCCAGGTCGGTGGCGAGCTGCCGGACCGCGGGCAGCCGGATGCCCACCGGCAGCCGGCCGTCGCCGATCATCCGGGCGAGTTGCCCGCGCACCTGCTCGTACGGGGGTACCGCCGAGGCCGGGTCGATCCGGATCCGCGTGGTCATCCCGCCCCTCCCGGCGTACCCGGGTCGGTCTCCTCGTCCACCTCGACGTCCACCTCCCGGGCGGCGGCACCCTCGGCCAGGTCGACCACCCGGCCGTACCGGCTGGTGGCGGCCAGCGCCGCGCCGAAGAGCACCAACTGGTTGAGCAGGTAGAGGTAGAGCAGCAGCCCCACCGCGGTGGCCACCACCGTGTACGCGGGGTTCCGCTCGGTGCGGACCACGTAGTAGCGCCCGACAGTGTTCAGCAGGGTGATGCCGATCGCCACCACCAGGACCACCGGCCGCAGCCGGCGCCGGCTCATCCGCAGCCGGGGCACCGCGACCAGCAGCGCCACCGCCAGCACCGCGTTGACCAGCACGCTGAGCACCGCGCTCACCGTGGTCAGGCCGACCGACCCGGTGCTGCGCAGCAGGAAGCGCAGCAACGATCCCAGCGCGTCGACGGCGGCCACCGAGACGCCGAGCAGCACGAAGACCGCGACGAGCACGCCCAGGTCGACCAGCCGGCGGACCACCAGGTTGCCGGGCTGCTGGTTGAGGCCGTACATCAGCCGCTGCGAGGAGCGGATCGCCTCCACCCAGCCGATCCCGGTGAAGACCAGGATGATCAGGCCGACCACGCCGACGGTGTTGCTGCTCCGGGCGATCTGCTGCGGGTCGAGGAACGGCAGGTTCCGCTCCAGGAAGTCCGCCGCCGCCCGGCTCACCTCGTCGTTGTCCTCGAGGATCGCGCCGAACACCCAGTACGCGACCAGGGCGAGCGCGAACACCGCGAAGAAGCCGTAGTAGGCGATCGCGGCGGCGAGCCGGCCGGCGAGCACGTCGGCGTAGAGCGTCCCGGCCCGCCACAGGTGGTCGAAGGCCGGCAGCCGGTCGCGCGCGGCGTCGATCCGACGGTTCGCCGCGGCCTCGATCCGGCCGATCACGTTCACCACGTCATCCTCGCCGATCCCCCGTCGCCCCGGGGGCAGGCCGGCCGGGTGCTCAGCTCAGCCGCCGAGCCGGAAGTCCCGGCGAGGCTGCCACCGGGTCGCCCCGCTGTGCGAGAAGAGGGTGAAGGCCTCCACCTCGAACAGCGCGGAGAAGTCGGCGAGGTCCTCGTACGCCTTGTCGAGCACCTCGGGTGGGACGTCCTGGGCCACCGTGACGTGCGGGTGGTACGGGAAGCGCGCCTCCCGCTGCAGCTCGGGGGCCGAGTTGATGGCGGAGGCGAGCAGCTCGCACTCGCTGATCCCGGCCGCCACCGCCACGAAGACCACCTGGGTGACCGGCCGGAACGTGCCCGTGCCCCGCAGGTGCAGGGTGAACGGCAGGTGCGTGGCGGCCACCCGGGCCAGGTGCGCCTCGACGGCGGGCAGCGCGCTCACCGGGATCTCGGTGGGCCCGAGCAGGGTGACGTGCGCCGGGACCGCCTGCGGGTCGCCGGCCTCGACCCGGCGACGGGTGAGCATCCCGCCCCACGGCTCGGGGACGTCCACCGCGATCCCGATCTGGATGGTGTCACCGTCGTCCGGCGCCCCGTCCCTGCGATCCACGCTTCGCGCCACCCCTCCGGCCACCGACTGTTCCCCACCCGTCCCGTCGCGTCCGGGCCGCTACTCGGCCCGGACCGGCGGGAAGAAGCCGATCCGCTCGTACGCGGTCGCCAGCGTCGCGGCGGCGACCGCCCGCGCCTTTTCCGCGCCGTGCGCGAGCAGCTTGTCGAGCTGCGCCGGGTCGTCCAGGTAGGCGCGGGTGCGCTCCTGGATCGGGGTGACGAACTCCCGGACCACCTCGCCGAGGTCCTTCTTCAGGTCGCCGTAGCCCTTGCCGTCGTACGCGGCCACGAGGTCGTCGATGCTCCGGCCGGAGAGCGCCGAGTAGATGGTGAGCAGGTTGGAGATCCCCGGCTTGCCCTCGGCGTCGAAGACGATCTCGCGGCCGGTGTCGGTGACCGCGGAGCGGATCTTCTTGGCCGAGCGGGCCGGCTCCTCAAGCAGGTCGATGATGCCGGCCGGGGAGGAGGACGACTTGGACATCTTGGCCGTCGGGTCCTGCAGGTCGGTGATCTTCGCGGTGTCCTTGACGATGTGCGGCGCGGGCACGGTGAAGGTCGGCCCGAACAGCGAGTTGAACCGCTGGGCCAGGTCCCGGGAGAGTTCCAGGTGCTGCCGCTGGTCCTCGCCGACCGGCACCGCGTGGGCCTGGTAGAGCAGGATGTCGGCGGCCTGCAGGATCGGGTACGTGAAGAGGCCGACGCTGGCCCGCTCGCTGCCCTGCTTCTGCGACTTGTCCTTGAACTGGGTCATCCGGCTGGCCTCGCCGAAGCCGGTGATGCAGCCGAGCACCCAGGCCAGCTGCGGGTGCTCGGGCACCTGCGACTGGACGAAGAGGGTGCTGCGCTCCGGGTCGATGCCCAGCGCGAAGAGCTGCGCGGCGGCCACCCGGCTGCGCTGCTTGAGCACCTTCGGCTCGTGCCCGGCGGTGATCGCGTGCAGGTCCACCACGCAGTAGAACGCGTCGTGGCTGTCCTGCAGGGCCACCCAGTGCCGCAGCGCGCCGAGGTAGTTGCCGAGGTGGAACGAGTCGGCGGTCGGCTGGATGCCGGAGAAGACGCGCGGGCGGGCGGGTACGTCGGACATGGCGGCAATTCTGTCAGCAAGGCGCGGCGTACGTCATGACGGGCCGGCGGGTCGGCGCTCGGCGGGGGCCACCGGGGCGGTGAGCTCGCGTCGCTGCTCCGGCAGACGCGCGGCGGAGACCGCCAGGCGGGACACCCGCCGTCCGTCCAGGGCGAGCACCCGCAGCAGCCACCCGTCCGGCGGGTCCTCCGGATCGGGTCCACCCGCGCCGTCCCGGTCCGGGGCCACCGGCACCTCGTCGCCGGCGACCGGGAGCCGGCCCAGGGCGGCCATCACGTACCCTCCGACCGTCTCGTACGGCCCGACGGGCAGCGGGACCCCGGTGCGCTCGGCGAAGTCGGCCAGGTTGAGCCGGCCGTCGACGACGGCGGGCAGGCCGGCGTGCGCCGGGTCGGGCGGGCCGTCGTCGTACTCGTCGTGGATCTCCCCGACCAGCTCCTCGACCAGGTCCTCGCAGGTCACGATGCCGGCGGTGCCGCCGTACTCGTCGACCACCACGGCCAGGTGGTGCCCCTCCCGGCGCATCTCGGTGAGCGCGGCGAGCACGAGTTTGCTGCCGGGCAGCCGCTTCACCTCGCGGGTCAGCTCCCCGACCGTGGCGCAGCGGTCCCGTTCGGGGCGGAGCAGCACGTCCCGCAGGTGGACGAAGCCGACCACGTCGTCGTGGGTGCCGTCGACCACCGGGTACCGGGTGTGCGTCTCGGCCCGTACCAGCCGTTCCGCCTCGGCGAGGGTGAGCCCGGCGGAGAGGAACACCACCTCGGTCCGCGGCACCATCACCTCGCGCACCAGCCGCGCGCCGGCCACCAGCACCTCGTCGATGATCCGCCGCTCGTCGGGATCCAGCACGGTGTTGGCGGCGACCAGGTCGCGCAGCTCGGCCTCGCTGATCCGCTCCCGGCCGGCGGCCGGGCTGGCGCCGAGCAGGTCGGTGACCAGGCGGGTGGCGCCGTCGGCGGCGCGGACCACCAGACGGGCGACGGTCCGGGCGACCGGTCCCGGTGCGCGTCGCGGCCGCCCCGACGGTCGTCGCCGGGACCCGGGACCGCCTGCCTCCCGCATGACTAAGGATGGTAGACAGCGCCCGCCGTGCGCCTGCGGCGATGTTCGGATCTGTTCAATCATGGCGGATCATGGTGAAATAGCGGTGGGCAGCGGGCAGCGGAGGCACAGCCGGCGGCCCTAGGGTGGTCGACGGACGGCCGGCACGGGGCCCGGCCAGGCAGGGAGGACCCGACGTGAAACTGCTCGTCACCGGCGGCGCCGGCTACATCGGCAGCGTGGTGACCCGGATGCTGCTGGACCACGGCCACGACGTGACCGTCCTGGACGACCTGCGCACCGGCCACCGGCAGGCCCTCGCCCCCGAGGCCACCCACGTCGACCTGCCGGTGCACGAGGCCGCCCGGGTGCTCACCCCGGACGCCGGCTTCGAGGGCGTGCTGCACCTCGCCGCGCTGATCGCCGCCGGCGAGTCGATGGTCAAGCCCGAGCTCTACTGGCACGCCAACACGGTCGGCTCGCTCGCCCTGCTCGACGCGATCCGCGCCGCCCGGGTGCCCCGGCTGGTCTTCTCCTCCACCGCCGCCGTCTACGGCAACCCCACCGAGCTGCCCATCCCGGAGACCGCCGTCAAGGCGCCCACCAACACCTACGGGGCGACCAAGCTGGCCGTCGACATGGCGCTCACCTCCGAGGCGGTCGCGCACGACCTGGCCGCCATCTCGCTGCGCTACTTCAACGTCGCCGGGGCGTACCTGCACGACGGGCGGGCCATCGGGGAACGGCACGACCCGGAGAGCCACCTCATCCCGCTGGCCCTCGACGTGGCCGCCGGCCGCCGCGACAAGCTCCAGCTCTTCGGCGACGACTACCCCACCGTCGACGGCACCTGCGTCCGCGACTACATCCACGTCGAGGACCTGGCCCGGGCCCACCTGCTGGCACTCGACGCCGCGACGCCCGGCCGGCACCGGATCTACAACCTGGGCAACGGCAACGGCTTCACCAACCGGCAGGTGATCGAGGTGGTCCGCGAGGTCACCGGCCACCCGGTGCCGGTCGAGGTGGCCCCGCGCCGCGAGGGCGACCCCGCCGAGCTGGTCGCCTCCTCCGCGCTGGCCCGCGCCGAACTCGGCTGGGCGCCGGCCAAGCCCACCCTCCAGGACATGGTCGGCGACGCCTGGGCGTTCTACCGCGAGCACGTCCTGGGGCAGCGTTGACGGCCGCGGCCGCCACGACGCCGCCCGCGCCGTCCGGCGACGTCGCCGCCCGCGCCACCACCGGCTTCCGGCAGCGGTACGGCGGGGAGCCGACCGGCCGCTGGGCGGCTCCCGGGCGGGTCAACCTGATCGGCGAGCACACCGACTACAACGACGGCTTCGTGCTCCCCTTCGCGCTGCCGCTGCGTACCGTGGTCGCCGCCGCCGGACGGGACGACGAACGCTGGACGGTCTGGTCGGAGCTGGACGACGACCCGGTCGAGTTCGGGCCGGAGGAGGCCGACGAGCCCGGCCGGGTCACCGGCTGGGCCGCCTACGTGGCCGGGGTGGTCTGGGCGCTGCGGGCCGCCGGCCAACCCGTCCCCGGCGCCCGGCTCGCCATCGCCTCCGACGTGCCGGTCGGCTCCGGGCTCTCCTCGTCGGCGGCCATCGAGTCCGCGGTGCTCGCCGCCCTGGTCGAGCTGGGCGGCCTGGACCTCCCGGCCGCGCGGTGGCCCCGGCTGGCCCAGCGGGCCGAGAACGAGTACGTGGGCGCGCCCACCGGGATCATGGACCAGTCGGCGGTGATCCGGGGCCGGGCGGGGCAGGCGCTCTTCCTGGACTGCCGCACCGAGGAGGTCGAGCAGATCCCGTTCGACCTGGACGCCGCCGGGCTGGCCATGCTGGTGATCGACAGCCGCGCCCCGCACCGGCACGCCGACGGCGAGTACGCCGCCCGCCGGAAGTCCTGCGAGGAGGCGGCGCGGATCCTCGGGGTGCCCGCCCTGCGCGACGTCGCCGTGGCCGACCTCGACGCGGCGCTGAGCGAGCTGCCCGACGACGAGACCCGCCGCCGGGTCCGGCACGTGGTCACCGAGGACCAGCGGGTGCTCGACACCGTCGCCCTGCTGCGCGCCGGCCGGGTACGCGACATCGGCCCATTGCTGACCGCCTCGCACGCCTCGATGCGCGACGACTTCGAGATCACCGTGCCGGAGGTCGACACCGCGGTCGAGGCGGCCCTCGCCGCCGGGGCGTACGGGGCCCGGATGACCGGCGGCGGCTTCGGCGGCTGCGTCCTCGCCCTGGTCGACGCGGACTCCGCCGACGCCGTGGCGGCCGCCGTCACCGCCGCGTACGCCGAACGCGGCTTCGCCGTCCCCGGCACCGTCACCGTCCTGCCGACCGCCGGCGCCGCCCGCCTCGACTGACCCGCCCCCACACTCCACGCCGCCGGTGCGGCCTCTTTCACGGAAAGAGTGGCCATCCTCGCGTGCATGGCCACTCTTTCCGTGAATCAGCGCCCCTGGGACGGTCAGCCGGCTTCGACGATCATGCCGGCGCCGACCGTGCGGTTGGTGGTCTCGTCGATGATCACGAAGCCGCCGGTGGTGCGGTTGCGGCGGTACTCGTCCGCCAGCAGCGGGACGGTGGTGCGCAGGCGGACTCGGCCGATCTCGTTGAGCTTCAGCTCGCCGGCCACCTCGTCCCGGTGCAGAGAGTTGATGTCCAGCCGGTAGTGCAGGCCGCGCACGATCGCCCGGGCCGAGCGGGTGGTGTGCTTGATGGCGTACTTGCCGCCGACCTGCAACGGGCGGGTCTCATCCATCCAGCAGACCATCGCCTCGATGTCCTGCGCGACGGCCGGGGCGTTGTTCGGCCGGCAGATCATGTCGCCGCGCGAGATGTCGATCTCGCCGGTCAGCCGGACCGTCACCGACATCGGCGGGAACGCCTCCGCCACCGGGCCGTCCGCCGTCTCCACGGAGGCGATCCGGCTGGTGAAGCCGGACGGCAGCACCATCACCTCGTCACCGGGCTTGAGCACACCCGAGGCGACCTGGCCCGCGTACCCCCGGTAGTCGGTGACGGTGGTGGACTGCGGTCGGATCACGTACTGCACCGGGAAGCGCACGTCGACCAGGTTGCGGTCGGACGCGATGTGCACCCGCTCCAGGTGGTGCAGCAACGACGGGCCCTCGTACCAGGGCATGTTCTCCGAACGGGAGACGATGTTGTCGCCCTTCAGCGCGGAGATCGGGATGACGGTCAGGTCGGGCACCTCGAGCTTCGCGGCGAACGCGGTGAACTCGGCGGCGATCCGCTCGAACACCTCCTCCGACCAGTCGACCAGGTCCATCTTGTTGACGCAGAGGACCAGGTGCGGCACCCGCAGCAGCGAGCAGAGGAACGCGTGCCGGCGGGACTGCTCCACCAGCCCCTTGCGGGCGTCCACCAGGATCAGCGCCAGGTCGGCGGTGGAGGCGCCAGTGACCATGTTCCGGGTGTACTGGATGTGCCCGGGGGTGTCGGCGATGATGAACTTCCGCCGCGGCGTGGCGAAGTAGCGGTACGCCACGTCGATGGTGATGCCCTGCTCCCGCTCCGCCCGCAGGCCGTCGGTGAGCAGCGCGAGGTTCGTGTACTCGTCGCCCCGGGCCGCGCTGACCGCCTCGACCGCGGCCAACTGGTCGGTGAAGAGCGACTTGGTGTCGTAGAGCAGCCGGCCGATCAACGTCGACTTGCCGTCGTCCACGCTGCCGGCGGTGGCGAAGCGCAGCAGGTCCATCGGCCGGGCCTCGGCGCCGGTGGCGGCCGGGGACAGGGTCTCGACGCTCATCAGAAGTAGCCCTCCCGCTTGCGGTCCTCCATGGCGGCCTCGCTGACCCGGTCGTCGCCGCGGGTCGCGCCGCGCTCGGTGATCCGCGTGGCGGCCACCTCCTCGATCACCTTCTCCACCGTGTCGGCGTCCGACCGGACGGCCGCGGTGCAGGAGGCGTCGCCCACGGTCCGGTAGCGCACCTGCGCTTTGAACCGCTCCTCGCCCGCCTTGGGCCGGATGAACTCGTTGACCGCGTAGAGCATGCCGTCCCGCTCGACCACCTCGCGCTCGTGCGCGTAGTAGATCGACGGCAGCGGGATCCGCTCCCGGGCGATGTAGTGCCACACGTCCAGCTCGGTCCAGTTGGACAGCGGGAAGACCCGGATCGACTCGCCCGGGTGGTGCCGGCCGTTGTAGAGCGACCACAGCTCCGGACGCTGGTTCTTCGGGTCCCACTGGCCGAACTCGTCGCGGAAGCTGAATACCCGCTCCTTGGCCCGGGCCTTCTCCTCGTCCCGCCGGGCGCCGCCGAACAGCGCGTCGAAGCGGTGCTTCTCCACCGCGTCGAGCAGCACCGGGGTCTGGATCCGGTTGCGCATCCCGTCCGCCGACTCGCGGACCAGCCCCGCGGCCAGGGCCTCCGGCACGCTGGCCACGATCAGGTGCAGGCCCAGCTCGGCGACCCGCTGGTCGCGGTATTCGAGAACCTCGGCGAAGTTGTGCCCGGTGTCGACGTGCATGACCGGGAAGGGGATGTTGGCCGGGGCGAACGCCTTCTGGGCCAGCCGGAGCATCACGATCGAGTCCTTGCCACCGGAGAACAGCAGCACCGGACGCTCCATCTCGGCGACGACCTCGCGCATCACGAAGATGCTCTCCGCCTCCAGCGCGTCGAGGTGGGAGACCTGGTACGCGGCCGGGGCCGTCACGACACGAATCCGTTCATCGAATTCCAGACCTTTCCGGTCGGACTCGTCAAGAAGAACGTTCAGGCTACCCGGAATGCCGCTGCAACGCTGCAAGCAACCGACTGGCGAGATCCTTGCGACAGACCAGCAGGTCGGGTAGGCGCGGGTCGGCCTCGTTGTATTTCAGCGCAGAACCGTCGATCCGGGAAGCGTGCAGCCCGGTGGCCGTCGCCACAGCGACCGGTGCCGCCGAGTCCCACTCGTACTGGCCACCGGCGTGGATGTACGCGTCCACCTCCCCGGTCACCACCGCCGCGATCTTCGCGCCCGCCGAGCCCATCGGCACCAGGTGCGCCCCGACATCCTCCGCCAGGTCGGTCAGGAAGACCGGCGGCCGGCTGCGGCTCGCCGCCAGCCGGATGGTCCGCCCACCGGGCGCGGTCGCCGCCTCCAGCGTCATCGGCGGGTACGCCGGCGGGTAGTCCGTGGCCAGCACCCGGTGCTGCGCCGGCAGCCCCACCGCTCCGGCGACCAGCCCGTGCGGCGTCGGCGCGTTGCGCGCCCAGAGCGCCACGTGCACCGCCCAGTCCGCGCGGCCCTCCTCGGCGAACTCGCGGGTGCCGTCCAACGGGTCGACGATCCACACCCGGTCGGCGGTCAGCCGGGACACCGCGTCCGGGCTCACCTCCGCCGTCCAGGCCAGCCGGGAGCCCTCGTCCTCCTCCGACAGCACCGCGTCCGCCGGCCGCCACCTCGCCAGCTCGGTACGGATCAGGTCGTGCGAGACCTTGTCCCCGGCCGACTTCAACGCCCCCGGGTCGGCGAAGCCCATCTCCGTACGCAGGTTCATCAGCGCCTGCCCGGCGCGCGCCGCCAGCCAGCGGGCGAACGCGCCGTCGATCATCGGAGGACTGCCCATGCTTCCCGCTCCCGTCGCTCGCCGTCGCCGGCCACCGCCACGTCAGAAAGGCGCAGACTACCGGCCGGAGCCCCCCGCGCCCCGGACGACGGCTCCAGATCGCGGCGCGGCGTCAGACGCGCCGAGCTGGAGTTGTCGGAACGCCCCGCCCGGGTCAGGCCCCGTGGTAGAGGTTCTGCGTCGGCTCCACGCCCTTGGTGATCACCGACTCCACCACATCCGCCGCCCGGTCGACCAGGAACTCCAGCTCCTTACGCTCGGACGAGGAGAAGTCCGACAGCACGTAGTCCGCCGGGTCCTGCCGCCCCGGCGGCCGGCCGATGCCGAACCGCACCCGGACGTAGTCCTTCGTGCCCAGCGACTTCGACATCGAGCGCAGGCCGTTGTGCCCGCCCTCACCGCCACCGCACTTGACCCGCAGCTGCCCGTACGGGATGTCCAGCTCGTCGTGGATCGCGATGACCCGGCCCGGCGGGATCTTGTGGAACTGCGCCAGCCCGACCACCGGCCCACCGGACAGGTTCATGTACGTCAGCGGCTTCACCAGCACCAGCTTCGGACCGCCGAACCCCAGCCGCCCCTCGGCGACCTCCGCCACCGCCCGCTTGTGCCGCCCGAACCTACCGCCCAGCCGGGCGGCCAGCAGGTCGGCCACCATGAAGCCGACGTTGTGCCGGTTGCCCGCGTACTCCCGACCGGGGTTGCCCAGGCCGACCACCAGCCACGGCCCCGACTCCTCCGTCACGCCACATCCCTTCCGTCACCCACCGCCGCGCCGCCACCGGGCGGCCGCCCCGAATACGCCGACAGGCGCCCCCGGGAACCGGGGACGCCTGTCGCACAGCCTGCGGACCGATCAGGCCTCGGTCTTCTCCTCGGCAGCCGGCTCGCCCTCGGCCGGAGCGCCCTCGGGAGCCTCGGCGGTCTCCTCGCCGACCTCCTCCTCGGCCTCCTCGGCGGCCACCTCGACCTCGGGGAGGGTGGCCTCGAGCTGCTCGGCGGTCGGGGCGGCGGTCACCGTGGCGACCGGCAGCTCCGGGTCGGCGGCCAGCTCGACACCGGCCGGCAGCTCCACGTCGCCGGCGAGAACCTGGACGCCCGGCTCGGCGCCGTCGATCGAGGCCTCCAGGTGGTCCGGCACCTTGGTGGCGTCGGCGGTCACCGACAGGGTGTCGTGGTCGTGCACGATCAGGGTGTCCTTCGCGGCCTCGCCGGTCAGCTGGACCGGGACCTCGACGGTGACCTTCTCGCCCCGGCGGACCAGGAGCAGGTCCACGTGCTCGAAGGTGTCCTTGATCGGGTCACGCTGGATCGCCTTCGGCAGCGCCAGCACCTGGGTGCCGTCGCTGACCTCGATCGCGAAGAGCTGGTTGGCACCGCCCTTGCGGATCGCGGCGGCGAACTCACGCGCCGGGAGCGCGATGTGCTTCGGCTTCTCGCCGTGGCCGTACAGCACGGCGGGCACCTTGCCGGCCCGGCGGGTACGACGGGCACCACCCTTGCCGAACTCGGTACGGGGCTCGGCGCTGATCTTTACCTCGGACACGGGGAAACTCCTGATGCTTTCGCTGCGGCGGCTTGTCGTCTTGCGGTGCTGGGGCGAGGGGCTCGCTGGGGCTCATGCGTCATGAACGACTGCCCGGAGCACCGCGTCGATGACGGCGCCTCCGTGCGGTGCTTTTCAGCGGCCCGCCGGGCACCCTCGCCGTGGCAACCGCACCAGTCTACCCGAGGGATTTCCCAGCTTTCCGGCAGTCCCCGCATCATCGCCGCGACCGCCCCGCAGGGCAACCGCCCGGTCGCCGACGAGCCGCCGGCGACCGGACCGTCACCTCAGCTCAGGCCGCCGAAGAGGGTGGTCACCGAGCCGTCGTCGAAGACCTCCCGGATCGCCCGGGCCAGCAGCGGCGCGATCGACAGCACGGTGATCTTGTCGAGCTGCTTCTCGGGCGGCAGCGGCAGCGTGTTGGTCACCACGACCTCGGCGATCGGGCTGTTCTTCAACCGCTCGGTCGCCGGATCCGACAGCAGCGCGTGGGTCGAGGCGACCACGATCTCCGCCGCGCCCGACTTCTTGAGGATGTCCGCGGCCTTGGTGATCGTGCCACCGGTGTCGATCATGTCGTCGACGATCAGGCACACCCGGCCCTCGACCTCACCGACCACCCGGTTCGCCACCACCTGGTTCGGCTTCAGCGGGTCCCGGGTCTTGTGGATGAACGCCAGCGGGCAGCCACCCAACCGGTCCGTCCACCGCTCGGCCACCCGCACCCGACCCGAGTCCGGCGCCACCACGGTCATCGGCCGTCCCGCGTACGTGTGCTCCACGTACTCGGCGAGCACGTCCATCGCGAAGAGGTGGTCCACCGGGCCGTCGAAGAAGCCCTGGATCTGCGCCGTGTGCAGGTCGACCGTGAGGATCCGGTTCGCGCCCGCCGTCTTCAGCAGGTCGGCCACCAGCCGCGCCGAGATCGGCTCCCGGCCGCGGTGCTTCTTGTCCTGCCGCGAGTACGGGTAGTACGGCAGCACCACGGTGATTCGCTTGGCCGAGCCGCGCTTCAGGGCGTCGACCATGATCAGGGTCTCCATGACCCAGGTGTTGACCCCGTGCGTCACGGACTGCACCACGAAGGCGTCCGAACCACGCACCGAGTCCTTGAACCGTACGAAGAGCTCACCGTTGGCGAACTCGTACGAGTCGGAGGGCGTCGGCGCGACGCCGAGCACCTCACCGATCTCCTTGGCCAGCTCCGGAAAGCCACGTCCGGTGAAGAGCATCAGGCTCTTGCGGTTTTCGGCGACGATGCTGCCCATGGGCCCGTCTGCTCCCGTATCTCGGTGGTTCCCGGCGGCGGTGGAGCCGGGGACTATTCGGTTGCAGTATCCCCCGGGTTCACCGGTCCACCCACTGCCTGGCGATCCCCGTGGATTCAGTCACCTTCACTTGCGGGGCCGGCCTCGCCCGACGCACCCTCACGAGCCCGCTCCGCCGCCTCGGCGGAGACCGTCCCGGCGCGCTTGCGGGCCACCCAGCCCTCGACCGCGCGCTGCGGCGCCCGGGTCACCCCGAGCGCGCCCGGCGGCACGTCCTGGCTGATCGCGCTGCCCGCCGCGATGTACGCCCCCGCACCCACCTCGACCGGCGCGATCAGGCTGGTGTCGCAGCCGACGAAGGCCGCCTCGCCGACCACCGTGCGGTGCTTGTTCACCCCGTCGTAGTTCACGAAGATCGTCGCCGCGCCGATGTTCGCCTTCGCGCCGATCGTGGCATCCCCGACGTACGACAGGTGCGGCACCTTCGCGCCCGGCCCCACCTCGGAGTTCTTCACCTCGACGAAGGTGCCCACCTTCGCCTTCTCCGCCAGCTTCGCCGCCGGCCGCAGGTAGGCGAACGGCCCCACGGTGGCCCGCGGACCGACCTCGGCGCCCACCGCGTGGCTGCGCACCACGCTGGCGCCCTCCCCGACGGTGGTGTCGATCAGCGTGGTGTCCGGCCCCACGGTCGCCCCGGCGCCGACCACCGTCGCACCCTGGAGCTGCGTGTTCTGGTCGATCACCGCGTCCCGCTCGACCGTGACCGTCACGTCGATCCAGGTGGTGTGCGGGTCGAGGATGCTCACCCCGGTCCGCATCCAACCCTCGTTCACCCGGTCCCGCAGCAGCCGGCGCAGCCCGGCCAGCTCGACCCGGTCGTTGCAGCCCAGCGTCTCGACGTGGTCCGGGGCGCAGTGCACCGCCACCGGCTCGCCGGCGTCCCGGAGCAGACCGAAGACGTCGGTCAGGTACTCCTCGCCCTGGTCGTTGTCGGTGGAGAGCTTGCCCAGCGCGTCCCGCAGCCGGGCCACGTCGAACGCGTAGATGCCCGCGTTGATCTCCCGCAGCGCGCGCTGCTCCAGGGTGGCGTCCCGCTCCTCGACGATCTGCGCCAGCCGGCCGTCGGCGTCCCGCACGATCCGGCCGAGGCCGGTCGGGTCCGGCACCTCGGCGGCCAGCACGGTCGCCGCCGCGCCGGCGCCCTCGTGCGCCTCGACCAGGGCGGTCACGGTCTCCGGCCGCAGCAGCGGCACATCCCCGTTGATCACCACGACCGTGCCGGTGGCCTCCGGCACCGCGTCCAGCGCGATCCGCACCGCGTGCCCGGTGCCGAGCTGCCGCTCCTGGAGCACCGGGGTGGCCTCCGGCGCCACCTCGGCCAGGTGCCCCCGGACCTGGTCGGCGCCGTGCCCGACCACCACCACGGTGCGGTCCGCGCCGAGCGGTGCGGCGGCGGCCAGCACGTGACCGAGGAGGGTACGGCCGAGCAGCGGGTGCAGCACCTTGGGCAGGGCCGACTTCATCCGCTTGCCCTCACCGGCGGCGAGCACGACAACGGTGCGGAGGTGGGGCTGGGACACGACGTGGCTCCCGTCGGGACGGCGACAGTCTCGCGGCCATGCTAACCACGCAGGCAGCCGAGGGCAGCAGAAGCTCCCGGGAGAGGATTCGAACCCCTATAATCAGGACCAAAACCTGACGTCCTGCCATTAGACGACCCGGGATGGTCGAAAACGGGCAAAAGGGAACCCGCTCTTCGGCTGCCTACACCTTACCGGTCACGCGGTCGATCCTCATCGGCCATTCCCTTCATGATCCCCTCGATCTTCCAGTAGATCCGGCTCGACCCGACCACGGCCCGAGCGGCGTCCCGCGCCGCCCGATGCGCGCCCCACTGGGCGTCCGCCCGCGCCCGTGAACTGTCCCGTCGCCGCCGCCGGACCAGCTCCGGGTCCAGCGGCAGAGTCCGCTGCGATCCGGCGCTCCCCTGGTTACGGTGACGTAGGCGTAACCCATTTCGCTGGGAGGTGCCATGTCGACCGCCCTGACCGGCCCCGACGCGGGCCCGAAGCCGCTGACCCATTGGCACCAGTCCCCCGGCATCCTGATCGCCCTCTGGGCCTTCGTGGTGGTCCCGTTCCTGGCCCTGCTGGCCGCCGTCCCGGTGGCCTGGGGCGGCTGGCTGGGCTGGAGCGACGTGCTGGTGGCCGCCTTCTGGTACGTGCTGTCCGGGCTCGGCATCACCGTCGGCTATCACCGCTACTTCACTCACGGCTCGTTCCGGGCGAAGCCATGGCTGCGGGTGGGCCTCGCGGTGGCCGGGTCGTTCGCGGTACAGGGCGAGATCATCCAGTGGGTGGCCGACCACCGGCGGCACCACGCCTTCTCCGACCTGGAGGGCGACCCGCACTCGCCGTGGCGGTTCGGGGCGAGCGTTCGGGGGCTGGCCCGCGGGCTGTTCCACGCGCACGTCGGCTGGCTGTTCGACCGGGAGTTGTCCAACCGGGAGCGGTTCGCGCCGGACCTGCTCGCCGACCGGGCCACCCGCCGGGTCGACCGGCTCTTCCCGCTGCTGGTGGTGGTGTCGGTGCTCGGGCCGGCGGCGATGGGCGGGCTGCTGACCGGGTCGTGGCAGGCCGCGCTGACCGCGCTCTTCTGGGGCGGGCTGGTCCGGATCGCGCTGCTGCACCACGTGACGTGGTCGATCAACTCGGTCTGTCACGTGTACGGGGAGCGGCCGTTCGCGGTGCGCCAGGGGGACCGGGCGTCGAACTTCTGGCCGCTGGCGCTGCTGTCGTTCGGGGAGAGCTGGCACAACCTGCACCATGCCGAGCCGACCAGTGCCCGGCACGGGGTGTTGCGCGGCCAGCTCGACCCGTCGGCGCGGGTGATCTGGTTGCTGGAGAAGGCCGGCGCGGTGTGGGCGGTGCGCTGGCCGCGGCCGGAGCGGATCAGCGCGAAGCTGGTGGGGTCGGGCCGGGTGCGGCGGTAACCGGTCGTCCGGCGGGACGCCGGCCTGGCAGGATGGCCGGATGACCGAGCTTCAGCCCGACCGCCGGGTCCCGGCCACGGGACGGGGCGGCCAGCGCAGCAGGCAGATTCCACGGCAGGGCGTCGAGCGCCGGCGAGGTGACGAGATGACCGAGGTTTCCGGCAGCGACGCGAGCTCCGGCCGGCGGCGGGCCGTCCCGGCGGCCAAGCCCTCTTCCCGGGTACGGATGTCCGCGACGCAGCGGCGCGAGCAGCTGATCTCGATCGCCCGGCAGATCTTCGCCGAGCGCGGTTTCGACGCCACCTCGATCGAGGAGGTGGCCGCCCGGGCGAAGGTGTCCAAGCCGGTGGTGTACGAGCACTTCGGCGGCAAGGAGGGGCTCTACGCGGTGGTGGTGGACCGGGAGGTCCGCTCGCTGCTGGAGCGGATCACCACGGCGTTGACCGCGGGGCATCCCCGGGAGCTGCTGGAGCAGGCGGCGTTGACGCTGCTGACCTACATCGAGGAGGAGACCAGCGGGTTCCGGGTGCTGGTCCGAGAGTCGCCGTTGATGTCGGCGACGGGCAACTTCAGCAGCGTGATGAACGACGTGGCGCACCAGGTGGAGCACATCCTGGGCGCGGAGTTCTCCAGCCGGGGGTACGACCCGAAGCTGGCGGAGCTGTACTCGCAGGCGCTGGTGGGCATGGTGGCGTTGACCGGGCGCTGGTGGCTGGAGGTGCGCAAGCCGCGGAAGGAGACGGTGGCGGCGCACCTGGTGAACCTGGCCTGGAACGGCCTGTCGCACCTGGAGGCGAAACCGGGTCTGATCACCCGCCGGACGGGGTGAGCCGGTTCAGCGGTGCGCCTCGGCGACGGAGTGGTTGCGGCGACGCCGCTCCTCCTCGGCGTGCTCGTCCGTGCCGACCTTGTCGTAGAAGCCGGTGGCGAACAGGATCAGCCCGAACAGCATCGACACGATGACGGTGGACATCGAGAAGTTGAGGAAGTTCGCCGAGGTCTGCAGCACGGCCATCATCAGGATGGAGGTGAGCAGGAAGACCGCCCCGGCGGTCAGGTTCATGTAGTGGCCGAGGTTGCCCCGCCGGGATGCGCCGATCAGCAGGAAGGCGCCGAAGACGACGGAGACCAGCGAGAAGGCCAGGTTGGTGCGGAGGCCGAGGGCCCAGTTGCTGCTCCGGCTGAAGAGCCCGTCGCCCCAGGTCTGGAACACCCCGTACACGCCGAAGACCAGGATGTAGAGGCCGATGAGCCCGGACAGGATCCGATAGAGCGGCCGCGCGGGATGGTTCACCGGGATGTGTGCCATGGGAGCCTCCAGCCAAGTGACCGATTCGGGGGCAATTGTCCCCCGAGCCGCCCGCTCCCGTCCCGAGAAAACGCCGAAGGCCCGGCCGGAGCCGGGCCTTCGGGGTGGCTGGGGGTCAGAGCACCAGGCGGGCCTTCTGCCAGCTCTCGTGCTCCTCGTCGGTGCCGACCTTGCCGTACATGCCGACCATCAGGAGAACCAGCGCCAGGACCAGGACCACGACGACGGTCATGATCGAGAAGTTGAAGATGTTGGCGTCGGTCTGCAGGAAGGCCAGCTCGGCCAGGCCGAGGACCATCAGGACGTACGCCAGCCACTGGTTGATCGCCACGTCGAGGTTGCGGCCGATCACGACGCCGACCAGGATCACGGCCCCGAGCAGGACGGAGAGGAACGAGAGGCCGAGGTTGCTGCCCTGGCCGAGGACCTTGGTGTCGTCCTGGGCGAGCACGTCGTTGCCGGCACTCACGATGATGCCGAGCACGCCGAAGACGACGAAGTACAGACCAACGAGCCCCCCGATAGCCCGGTAGATCGGCCGCGCGGGGTGGTTGACGGGGGTGTGGGACATCTCTGCGTCTCCAAGACCGTTCGGATGAGGGGTCGCAGCGATTGTCCCGTACGCCGAGCTGTGACGCCGCACACCCCCCACCCCGTGTCGGGATCAGCCGGCCGGCAGCTCCTCGGCCAGGGTCAACCAGGCCTCCTCGGTGCGTTCCCGCTCGGCCCGCAGCTCCTTCAGCTGGGCGTCCAGTTCGGCGACCTTGGCGTAGTCGGTGGCGTGCGCGGCGAGCTGCTCGTGGAGCGTGGCCTCCTTCTGCTCCAGCTTGGCGATCTGCCGTTCCAGCCTGCCGAGTTCCTTCCGGGCGGTACGTACCTCGGCGGCGGACAGGCCCTCGCGCTCCGGCACCGCCGCGGCCGGGGTGAGATCGGCGGGCGCGGGGCCGCCGCCCGCAGCGGCCCGGGCCAGATACTCGTCGACCCCGCCGGGCAGGTGCACCAGGCGCCCGTCCCCGAACATCCCGTACGCGACGTCGGTGACCCGCTCGATCAGGTACCGGTCGTGGCTGGCCACCACGATGGTGCCGGGCCAGGAGTCGAGCAGGTCCTCCAGCGCGGCGAGGGTGTCGGTGTCCAGGTCGTTGGTGGGCTCGTCGAGGAGGAGCACGTTGGGCTCGCCGGCGAGCAGCCGGAGCATCTGCAGCCGGCGGCGCTCGCCACCGGAGAGGTCGCTGACCGGGGTCCAGAGCCGGCGGTCGTCGAAGCCGAAGACCTCGGCGAGCTGGGCGGCGCTGATCTCCCGGTCGCCGAGCTGGACGCGCCGGGCCACCTCCTCGACGGCTTCGAGGACGCGCAGGTGGCCGGGGAGTTCGGCGAGTTCCTGGGAGAGGAACGCGGGCCGGACGGTCTGCCCGGTGGTGAAGTTCCCGCCGTCGGGGCGGGTCACCCCGGCGAGCATGCGCAGCAGAGTGGTCTTGCCGGCGCCGTTGCGACCGAGGATGGCGACCCGGTCGCCGGGGCCGACCTGCCAGGTGACCCCGTGCAGGATCTCCTTCGGGCCGGCGTGCAGGGTGACCTGGCCCAGGTCGTACACCTGCTTGCCGAGCCGGGCGGTGGCGAGCCGTTGCAGCGACATGGTGTCGCGCGGCTCCGGCACGTCGGCGATGAGCGCGTTGGCCGCGTCGATCCGGAACTTCGGCTTGGAGGTCCGGGCCGGCGCGCCCCGGCGCAGCCAGGCGATCTCCTTGCGGAGCAGGTTCTGCCGGCGGGCCTCGGTGGCGGCGGCGACCCGCTGCCGCTCGACGCGGGCGAGGGTCCACGCGGCGAAGCCGCCCTCGTACGCCCGGACGGTCTGGTCGGCGACCTCCCAGGTGGTGGTGCAGACGGCGTCGAGGAACCACCGGTCGTGGGTGACCACGACGAGCGCGCCCTTGCGGGTGACCAGGTGCTTCGCCAACCAGTCGACACCGCCGACGTCGAGGTGGTTGGTGGGCTCGTCGAGGATGAGCAGGTCGGCGTCGCGGACCAGCAGCGCGGCCAGCGCCACCCGGCGGCGCTCGCCGCCGGACATCGGCCCGACCGGCGCCTCCAGGCCGAGGTGGGGCATGCCGAGGCCGTCGAGGATGGCCCGGACCCCGGCGTCGCCGGCCCACTCGTGCTCGGCGCCCATGCTCTCGCCGAGCCAGGCGGTGCCGAGGACGACGTCGCGGACGGTGGCCTCGGGGGCCAGGTTCAGGGTCTGCGGGAGCCAGGACACCCGCAGGTCACGGCGGTGGGTGACGCGACCGTCGTCGGGCTCCTCGATGCGGGTGAGCAGCCGCAGCAGGGTGGACTTGCCGGCCCCGTTGAGGCCGACCACGCCGATCCGGTCGGCGTCGTCGAGGCCGAGCGAGACGTCGGTGAGCAGCGGCCCCGCGGCCCCGTACCCCTTGGACACCCGGTCCAGGTTGACGATGTTGGCCACTTTCCCACCTTTCATGATCAAGGCGTCCCGGTGCCGGCCGGCACCTCAGGACGCCCCCGCCAAGGGTACGCGGACCCGCCGCCCGCCCCGCTCGCGCGCCGTGCACCCGCCGCCGGCCCGCACGAGATTGCCGATGCGAGCCGGGGCCGGGACGGCGAGCCGGAGGCGGGACGGCGGGCGGGTCAGGCGATGCGGGCGCCGGCGACCGGGCCGTGGGCGAGCCGGGCCTCCCGGCAGACCCCGGCAGCCTCCAGCTCGGCGGCGATCCGCCGGGCGTCCGCCTCATCGAGGGCGAGGAAGACGCAGGTCGGGCCGGAACCGGAGACGATGCCGGCGAGCGCGCCGGCCGCCTCGCCCGCCTTGAGCGTCTCGGCCAGGGCGGGGCGCATGGTCAGGGCGGCGTCCTGGAGGTCGTTGCCGAGCGCGGCGGCGAGCACCCGGGGGTCCCGCTGGCGCAGCGCGGCCAGCAGCGCGTCGGTGCTGCCCAGCGGCTCGCCCGCGGAACCGGCGTCGCGGAGCCGGTCCAGCTCGCGGTAGGCGGCCGGGGTGGAGAGACCCCCCTCGGCGACGGCCACCACCCAGTGCCAGGAGGTGGGACGGGCCAGCACCGGGCTGACCGCCTCGCCGCGGCCGGTGCCGAGCGCGGTGCCGCCGTGGATCAGGAACGGCACGTCGGAGCCGAGATCGGCGGCGATCCCGGCCAGCTCGTCCCGGGACAGGCCGGTGCCCCAGAGGGCGTCGCAGGCCACCAGGGCGGCGGCCGCGTCGGCGCTGCCACCGGCCAGGCCACCGGCGAGCGGGATCTGCTTGCGCAGGTGCAGCCGGGCGTGCGGCAGCACGCCCGCGTACCCGGCGAGGGCGTGGGCGGCGCGGATGACCAGGTTGGAGTCGTCCAGGGCGAGCTCGCCGGCGCCCTCGCCCTCCATGGTGAGGGTGAGCGTGTCGCCCCGGCGGGCGGTCAGCTCGTCGTAGATGGAGATCGCGTGGTAGACGGTGTTCAGCTCGTGGTAGCCGTCCCGGCGCAGCGGCCCCACCCCGAGGTGCAGGTTGACCTTGGCGGGCACCCGCACCTTCACCGGACCGCTGGCCCCGCGCCGCTGCCCGTCCTCGTCGTCCGGTCGCCAGGCCTCGGTCACGGGGCGATGTCCCGCGGGCGCAGGCGGATGTCGAACGGCTTCTCCACGGTCAACTCCTCGGCGGGGTCGGGCAGTGGCGCCAGCCTACTGGGCGGCGGCGGGGACGGTCGGGGCCGACGCGGCGATCGCGGCGAACTGCTCCACGGTGAGTGACTCCCCACGTGCGCCGGGGTCGACGCCGGCGGCGGTGAGCGCCTCGGCGGCCCGGTCGGCGCCGCCGGCCCAGCCGGCCAGGGCGGCGCGCAGGGTCTTGCGGCGCTGCGCGAACGCGGCGTCGACCACCGCGAAGACGGCCTCCCGGGGTACGTCGGCGCGGGGTGGCTCGCGCCGGGTGAAGGCGACCAGGCCGGAGTCGACGTTCGGGACCGGCCAGAAGACGTTCGGCGGGACCTTGCCGGCGGCCCGGGAGCTGGCGTACCAGGCGAGCTTGACCGACGGAACGCCGTACACCTTGGAGCCGGGACCGGCGACGAGCCGGTCGGCGACCTCCTTCTGCACCATCACCAGGCCGTGCCGCAGGGTGGGCAGCCCGGCGAGCAGGTGCAGCACCACCGGCACGGCGACGTTGTACGGCAGGTTCGCCACCAGCGCGGTGGGCGCGGGGTCGGCCAGTTCGGCGGCGGTGACCCGGAGCGCGTCGCCGGGGTGCACGGTCAGCCGGCCGGCGTCCGGGCCGGCGAACCGGGCCGCGGTCTCCGGCAGCGCGGCGGCCAGCGTCGGGTCCAGCTCCACGGCGTGCACGTGCGCGGCGACCGGGAGCAGGGCCAGGGTGAGCGAGCCGAGCCCGGGGCCGACCTCCAGCGCCACGTCGTCCGGGGCCAGCCCGGCGGTGGTGACGATCCGGCGGACCGTGTTCGGGTCGTGCACGAAGTTCTGGCCGAGCTTCTTGGTCGGCGTCACGCCGAGGCGTGCGGCGAGTTCCCGGATCTCCGCCGGGCCGAGGAGACCGGTCACGGAACCAGAGCCTACGGCCAGCGGCTCTGGTTGGGCGGGTCAGGTCCGACAGACCCACCAACCTGATGGGGTCGTGGATCGTGTGTAGGTCCGAAAGGAGGCGCTGATGGATCCATTCAACGGCTTGTCGGAGTTCGTCAGGAGCAACACTGCGACCCTGTCGCGGCTGGCCTATCTGCTGGCCGGCAACCACGCCGACGCGCAGGACCTGGTGCAGTCCGCGTTGACGAAGACCGCGGTGCGCTGGCACCGGGTCTCCGGCTACGACGATCCGGCGGCCTACGTCCGGCGGGTGATGGTCAACGAGGCCACCAGTCGGTGGCGCCGGTGGCGCCGGCTGAGGATCGACCCGGTCGGAGGGGTGCCGGAGCGGACCCGGCCGGATGACGCCGTCCACGCGGTCGGCCGGGTGGTGCTGTGGGAGGCGTTGGGCCGGCTGACCAACCGTCAGCGGGCGCTGCTGGTGCTGCGGTTCTACGAGGACCGTTCGGTGCAGGAGACCGCGGACCTGCTCGGCTGCTCGGTCGGCACCGTCAAGAGTCAGACCCACCACGCGTTGGCCCGCCTGCGGGCCATCGCGCCCGAACTCGCCGAACTGGAGGTTGTGGCGTGAACGATCTGCGGGAACTGTTCCACACGAAGGCCGCCGAGGTGCCGTGCTACGACGTCGGCGGGCAGGTGTTGCGCGCGGCCCGCCGGCGGCGGCGGGTGGTGCGGGGCGCGCCGGTGGCGGCACTGGCGGGGGTGCTGGCCATGGTCGGCGTCGTCACGGCGACGGCACCGTCCGGTGGCGGCGTGCCGATCGTCGCCGCTGACCGCCCCGCGGTGGCCGTTTCCCTGCCGTGGCTGCCGGCCACCGTCGGCAAGGACGGTGGGAAGGTCACGCCGTTGCCCACCGACCGGGCCGTTGGCGCCGGCTCGGTCCTGTACGGGCGGTGCGCCCTGCCCTGCGCCCCCCGCCTCGTCACCGAGGACGGCCGGGAGTACGGGCTTCCCGGGCCGGAGACGAAGTCGCCGGCGGCGCCCAGGGTGCCGACGCTGTCGCCGGACGGGCGATGGCTGTCCTACCCCGACGCCGACGGCCGCTACGTCCTGCGTGACCTCACGGACGTCCGGACGGTGCCGACGGGAACCCGGCGGGTGGTCGGCTGGTCGGCGGACAGCCGCTGGGCGGCCCTCGCCGACGCCACCGACGAGGACGTCACCGCGCTCCTGTCGCTGGCGGACGCGCGGGAGGTGACGGTGACGCTGCCAGCCGATGAGCAGCGACCGCTGGCGGGGTTGACCGGGGATGGCGGGGCGGTGTTCGGGGCCACCGAGACGCGTGCGGACGACGCGCCGGTCGAGTTGCGGATGATCGACGCCGCTGGCGCCACCCGTACCACCCGGGTCGACACAGCCGACCTGCTCGGGCCGGACAAGGAGCTGTCGGGCTTCCCGGTGCTCGCCGCCGACGGAACCAGCGTCTTGTTCCAGGTGATGCGGATGCGGGACGGGCTCGCATCCCCGGGGGACGTGGTCCGCGTCGATCTGGCCGACGGCTCGGTCCGCGCCCGGTTCCGGTTGCCCGTCGAGGACGCGGACGTCCGGCCGGGCCAGGCGGCCGGCGACCACGAGACCGGCCCGAGCGGGGGCCAGCACTGGCAGCTCGTCTCGGCGCTCGCCGAGGGGGCGGTGCTGGTGCACTGGCAGGGCGCCCTGCCGTATGCGGTGGAGGTACTCGACCTGCGCAGCGGCGATCGCCAGGCGATCACCCGCGTCGCCGACGGTGTGCTCTGGTTGCGGGTGCGCGGCCAGACCGTCTGACCGGTCCGCGACCGGGACGGGCGCGTGCCGCTGTCGCGGACCGCGCCCGTCCGTCAGGATCCGCCGGTCGAGGGCGAGGGCGGCCAGGGGCCGAAGGCGCGGTCGCCGGTTGCGGAGATCGCCGCGCAGAGCTCGTCCAGGTCCGCGCCGGTGGTCTCGGCCAGGGACCGGACGGTCAGCGGGATCAGGTACGACGCGTTGGGCCGTCCCCGGTGCGGCGCCGGGGTCAGGTACGGGGCGTCGGTCTCCACCAGCAGCTGGTCGACCGGGGTGACCGCGGCGGCCTCGCGGAGCGCCCCGGCGCTGCCGAAGGTGACCGTGCCGGCGAAGCTGAGCAGGTAGCCGCGGCGGATGCACTCGCGGGCGAAGTCGGCGTCGCCGGAGAAGCAGTGCAGCACGACGGTGTCGGGGGCGCCCTCGTCGTCGAGGATGCGCAGCACGTCGGCGTGCGCGTCCCGGTCGTGGATGACCAGCGCCTTGCCGTACCGCTTGGCGATGGCGATGTGCGCGCGGAAGCTCTCCTCCTGCGCGGCCCGCCCCTCGTCGCCGGTGCGGAAGAAGTCCATTCCGGTCTCGCCGATGCCGCGTACCCGGTCGCGGGCGGCGAGCGTCTCGATCTCGCGCAGCGCCTCGTCCAGGTCGGCCAGCCGGGGCGCCTCGTTGGGGTGCAGCGCCACGGTGGCCAGCACCGCGCCGTACCGCTCGGCGACGTCGGCGCTCCAACGGGACGACTCGACGTCCACGCCGACCTGGACCAGCCGGTCGACGCCGACTCCGGCGGCCACCGCGATGGCCGCCCCGACCGGGTCGTCGGCGGGACCGCTTGAGCCGCCGTTCGCTCGCGACTGCGGGGCTCGCAACCCCGGCTCACTCCTCGCGCTTCGCGGGGGGACGCCGTATTCGCTGACGGTGATGTCCAGGTGGGTGTGACTGTCCAGCACGGGCACGGCCAGCGCCTCCGGGGCGGGCGGGAACTCCCCGGCCCGGCGGGCGGCGCGCTGCTTGCGGGTTTCGGTCTGCTCGGTCATCGCGGCCAGCATCACACACCGCCGACTGCCGGCGTTCCCGGACCGCCACCGACTGTTCACACGGTCAACATCTGTCCCGCCTACCGTTCGGAGGGTGACCGTCACCCCTCAGGCCAGCGGGGCCGCGCCCGAGCGGACCGGGCTGCACGTGACGTACGACGGCCGGGTTCACCCGGCGGAGATGCTCGCCCGCGGGGCGGCGTACGAGTTGTTCAGTGCCGACGAGGTGCCCGGGTTCGAGTTCGTGCCCCGGCCCGGGGTGGCGTGTCCGTGGCGGCGGTTCGTGCACGCCACCGAGGTGACCGCGGTGCACGGGGCGGACGAGCCGGCCGAGGACGCGGACCCGCCGTTGCTGATGCCGGTGCACCGGGAGCGCGGCTGGGCGTACCTGCACCAGCTCAGCCAGCAGCCCGCGACGGCGGCCGACCCGACGCTGGCCGCGGTGCGCGCCTCGGCGGTGATCCGGCCGGGGACCCGGATGGTGAAGGTGCTCTCCGCCCGGCAGCTCGCCGGCTACGTGCGGGGGTGGCTGCCGCACGGCTTCTGCCATCGAGAGCACGACGTGGCGCACCTGCGCACGCCGGCCGGGATGGCGGTGTTGCGCGGCGACGGCGAGGGCGGCGACGTGGCGTACGCGCTGCGCTGGCGGGCCGCCGACCCGGCCGACTACGACGTCCCGGTGGGCCCGGCGCACCACGGGTTGACCGTGCTGCCGCCCCGGGACCGGCTCGGGCCGCCGGTGCTGGGCACCGGGTTCGTGCCGAGCACCGCCCAGCTCATCCCCGAGTTCGTCACCCGGGACTTCGCCGACCTGCCGATGCCGGCGAACGCCACCCTGCTCGCCTACCCGGCGGAGGGGGTGGAGGTGGTGCTCTACACCTACCAGGCGGAGCAGCGGGGCTGGCTGCGCATGGTCGGCCCGCAGTGGCGGCACCTGCTGGCCGCGGTGCCCGGCCTCTCCCCCGACCAGGAGTACGTGCCGACCGGCGACGCGCCCCGCTCCACCCAGCTCGTCGGCGCGTACGGCGGCGGCGAGTACGAGGCGGTGGCCGACCAGCCGGGCGGGTTCCGGGTGCTGGCGATGACCCGGGCCGCCCGGTACCCGGTGGAGGCGGCGGCCCGGCGGGTGCGCTTCGCCACCTGGCGCGGGGTGCCCTGCCTGGTGTTGCGGGAGGAGTCGGGCTGGCTGCGGCTGCGGTTGCGCCGGCCGGACCCGGACGCGGTGCTCGGCACCGGGGCGCAGTGCCACGAGCGGGGCGTCTACGAGGCCTGGGCGCCGGGTGCCGAGGTGACCGACGACCAGGTGGTGGACCTGCGGTATCCGCTGGCATAACGGGGGCCGGCCCGGGAAGACGCGGATGTCCGAGACACCGCACCGGGAGACGATCATGCCCTTCATCACCGTGGGTACGGAGAACTCCGCCCCCATCGACCTGTACTACGAGGATCACGGCTCCGGCCAGCCGATCGTCCTGATCCACGGTTTCCCGTTCAACGGCGCGACGTGGGAGAAGATGAGCGTCCCGCTGCTGAACGCCGGTTACCGGGTGATCACGTACGACCGGCGCGGTTTCGGCGCCTCCGCCCAGCCGACCATGGGGTACGACTACGACACGTTCTCGGCGGACCTCGACGTGCTGATGACCGAGTTGGATCTGCGCAACGCGATCCTGATCGGGCACTCGATGGGCACCGGTGAGGTCACCCGCTATCTGGGCACGTACGGCTCGGACCGGGTGGACCGGGCGGTGTTGATGGCGCCGTTGGCGCCGTACCTGCTGAAGACGCAGGACAATCCGGAGGGCGTGGAGAAGAGCCTCTTCGACGGGTTCCAGCAGGCCATCATCCAGGACCGGTTCGCCTACCTGACCCAGTTCTGCGACGCGTTCTTCAACGCCAGCGAGAACAAGGGCAAGTTGGTCAGCGACGAGGCGTACCGGGCGCACTGGCAGATCGGCGCCCAGGCGTCGGCGAAGGGCACGCACGACAGCGTGACCGCGTGGCAGACCGACTTCCGGGGCGACCTGCCAAAGATCAACGTCCCGGTGCTGATCATCCAGGGCGACAAGGACAACGTGCTGCCGTACCCGAAGACGGGTCAGCGGTTGCAGAACATGCTCTCGGACGTGCGGCTGGTGACCCTGAACGGGGCGCCGCACGGCATCCCCTGGACCCATCCGACCGAGGTCAACCAGGCGATCACGCAGTTCATCGGCGCGCCCTCGATGGCCCGCGCCTGACCGCGGACACGGCGCGGCCCCCGGGGTGATCCTCCGGGGGCCGTGGCGCGTGCGTCGGGGTTCAGCCGGCCAGCCGGGCCAGTTCCTCGTCGACGATCGACGGGTCGAGCTTGCGGAACACCGGCTTCGGCGCCGCGAGCGGCCGGCCCGCCTCCAGCGGTGCGGACTCCCAGCGCGCGCCGACGGTGTAGTCGCCGGTCAGCACCGGGTACGCCGGCCCGCCGTCGAGGTCCTCGACCTCCTCGATCAGCGGCATCGGCGCGTGCACGCCGGTGCCGCCGAGCAGCTCGTGGATCTGCTGCGCGGAGTGCGGCAGGTACGGGGTGAGCAGCGTGTTGGCGTCGCTGACCACCTGCAGGGCGACATGCAGGATGGTGCCCATCCGCGGCTTGTCGTCCTCGCCCTTGAGCTTCCAGGGCGCCTGCTCCGACAGGTACTTGTTGGCCTCGGCGACGACCCGCATCGCCTCGCCGATGGCCTGCTTCTGCCGGTGCCGGGCGATCAGGTCGCCGACGGTGACGAAGCCGGCCTTCGCGGTGTCCAGCAGCGCCTGGTCGGCCTCGGTGAGCCCGGCCGGGTCGACCGGCGGGATCGCACCGAAGTTCTTCGCCGCCATCGAGATGGACCGGTTGACCAGGTTGCCCCAGCCGGCGACCAGCTCGTCGTTGTTGCGGCGGAGGAACTCGGCCCAGGTGAAGTCGGTGTCGTTGCTCTCCGGCCCGGCGACCGCGATGAAGTAGCGCAGCGCGTCGGCGTCGTACCGGGCCAGGAAGTCCCGGACGTAGATGACCACCTTGCGGGAGGAGGAAAACTTCCGTCCCTCCATGGTCAGGTATTCGCTGGAGACGACCTCGGTGGGCAGGTTGAGCCGGCCCAGCTCCCCCGGTTCGCCGTCGCGGGCGCCCTCGCCGGAGTAGCCGCCGAGCAGCGCCGGCCAGATCACCGAGTGGAAGACGATGTTGTCCTTGCCCATGAAGTAGTAGCTGCGGGCGTCCTTCCCCTCGGCATCGGCCGACCACCACTTCCGCCACGCCTCGGGGTCGCCGGTGCGGCGGGCCCACTCAATGGACGCGGACAGGTAGCCGATCACCGCGTCGAACCAGACGTAGATCCGCTTGTCCGGCCGGTCGCGCCAGCCGTCGAGCGGGATCGGCACGCCCCACTCCAGGTCCCGGGTGATGGCCCGGGGCTGGAGGTCGTCGAGCAGGTTCTTCGAGAAGCGCAGCACGTTGGGGCGCCAGCCCTCGCGGGTGTCCAGCCACTGCCGCAGCGCCTCGGCCAGGGCGGGTAGGTCGAGGAAGAAGTGCTCGGTCTCGACGAACTCCGGCGTCTCTCCGTTGATCTTCGACTTGGGGTTGATCAGGTCGATCGGGTCGAGCTGGTTGCCGCAGTTGTCACACTGGTCGCCGCGGGCGCTGTCGTACCCGCAGATCGGGCAGGTGCCCTCGATGTAGCGGTCCGGCAGGGTGCGGCCGGTGGACGGGGAGATCGCCCCGGTGGTGACCTTGGGGACGATGTAGCCGTTGCGGTGGAGCCCCTGGAACAGCTCCTGCACCACCGCGTAGTGGTTGCGGGTGGTGGTCCGGGTGAACAGGTCGTACGACAGCCCGAGCGCGCGCAGGTCCTCGGCGATCACCCGGTTGTACCGGTCGGCCAGCTCGCGCGGGGTGACCCCCTCGGCGTCGGCCTGCACCTGGATCGGGGTGCCGTGCTCGTCGGTGCCCGAGACCATGAGCACGTCGTGACCGGCCATCCGCATGTACCGGGCGAAGACGTCGGAGGGAACGCCGAATCCGGATACGTGGCCGATGTGGCGCGGGCCGTTGGCGTAGGGCCAGGCGACCGCGGCGAGAACGTGACTCATGAGCGTCAAGCCTAGTGATTGCCTCGGGTCGCCCGCGAACCAATAGGGCGCGTCCCACGCCCCACCCCCGGCGGCCCGCCCGATTTGTCGCCGACACGCGGCCTGAGCTGCCCGGCCAGCCCTGCGTACCGGTGTGAAATGAACGGCGTGACCAGCAGACCAGCGGCGCCGGGCCAGGACGGACCCGCCGCCACGACGACCGGCGGGGCCGGCCGTCCGGCCCGTCCGGGTACCACGCGCGGCCGCTCGGTCGCCCCGCGGCCCCGCTGGCGGCCGCCCGTCCCCGGCGACGCGCCGGAGGGCGGCGAGGTCTGCTGGGCGCCGATCGAGGAGGTGCACTGGGACGGCACCCCGCTGCGGGAGGAGGCGCGGAAGGCGGACCGGCCGCCGACCCCGGCGTCCCGGCGGGTCCGGAGCCGCCGCGGCCACCCGCCGGACCCGCGGTCCGGGCTGGCCGCGCTGGTCACGTTGAGCCTGCTGGCGACCTTCTTCGCCTGGGTCAGCGCGGGGCCGCTCTGGCTGGCGGTGGGGCACTCGACGAGCGGGACCGTGATGATCACCGAGTGCTCGGGCAGCGGCCTGGCCCAGCGCTGCCGGGGCATCTTCCGCGCCGACGCGGAGCGCTTCGTCGCGCACGGCGTACGGGTGAGCGGGGTGCCGGCCGACCGCAGCGCCACCGGCACCGCGCTGCCGGCCCGGATGACCGGGCCGGACGGCGGCACCGCGTACGCGGACAACGGCGTCGGCCGGCACCTGCGCTGGCTGCTCGGCCTGCTGCTGGTGCTGGGCTGCGCGGCCGGGATCGCCCGGTGGACCGGCGCGACCCGGCTGCCGGACCGGCGACAGCGCCGCTGGGCGGTCGGGGTGGCCCTGGGCGGCCCGCTGCTGATCACCGCGGGTTTCCTCGTCACCGCCTGGTGAGGCGGCCCCCCGACTGTCAGGCGTGCACGACGCCGTAGACCTCGCGGCGGCGGAGGCCGTACTCGGTGGCGACCTCGGTGATCGCGTCCCGCCGGGACAGCCCGGCCGCCTCCCGCGCGGCCACCGCGGCGCGCAGCGTGTCGTCGTCGGGCCGGGTCGCGGCGGCCGGCGGCGCGCCGGCCACGACCAGGGTGATCTCGCCCCGGGGCTCCCCCTCGGCGGCCCACTCGGCCAGCTCGCCCAGCGGCCGGCGGACCACCTCCTCGTACGTCTTGGTCAGTTCCCGGCAGAGCGCGGCGGGCCGGTCCGGGCCGAACGCGGCGGCGAGGTCGGCGAGCGCGCCGGCGATCCGGTGCGGCGCCTCGAACAGCACCAGCGTGCGTTCCTCGGCGGCGAGGGCGCGCAGCCGCGACCGGCGGGCGCCGGGCGTGCGGGGCAGGAAGCCCTCGAAGCAGAACCGGTCGCAGGGCAGCCCGGAGAGCGCCAGCGCGGTGGTCACCGCGCTCGGCCCGGGGGCTGCGGTGACCGGGCAGCCGGCGTCGATCGCGGCCCGGACCAGCCGGTAGCCGGGGTCGGAGACGCTGGGCATGCCGCCGTCGGTGACCAGCGCGATCGTGTAGCCGGCGACGAGCACCTCGACCAGTTCGGGGGTACGCCGTTCCTCGTTCCCCTCGAAGTAGGAGACGATCCGGCCCGGAACGGTGACGTCCAGGTCCCGGGCCAGCCGGGTGAGCCGCCGGGTGTCCTCGGCGGCGACCACGTCGGCGGTGGCGAGCACCTCGCGGAACCGGGTCGAGGCGTCGGCCGGGTTGCCCAGCGGCGCGCCGAGCAACACGAGGCGTCCTACCTCGGACATTTCACCCACGACGTGCGCTCCTTCATCGACGGCCGTACCAATCTCGGAGACGACGGGCGCCACCGGGCACCTTCGCAGCCTACGATCGCCGGGTGACGAGTGCGTCGACAGCACAGAGCGCGGGCGCGGGTCGGGCCGGAGCGGACCGGACGCCCGACGACCAGCCCACCGCCGACCAGGCCACCGGGTCCGCGACGAGCGGCGCGGGCGGGATCCCGGCCGTCGTCCGTCGGCGGCTGGCCACGGTCGACGCCCGCCTTGACGGGCACGCCTGGCTGGCCACCGGTGTCGTCGTGGCGATCGCGGCGATCCTGCGTTTCGTCGGCCTCAGCGGCCCGAAGGGCAAGATCTTCGACGAGATCTACTACGCCCGGGACGCGTACGGGCTGATCGACCGCGGCGTCGAGTGGAACTACAAGGACGGCGGCCCGTCGTACGTGGTGCACCCGCCGCTGGGCAAGTGGCTCATCGGGCTCGGCGAGTGGGCCTTCGGCTACCAGGACGCGGAGCTGAAGATCTCCGTGCCGGGGCACCTGATGACCACCGCCCCGGAGTTCGGCTGGCGGTTCGCGGCGGCCGTGGCGGGCACCCTGTCGGTGCTGATGCTGGTCCGGATCGGCCGGCGGATGTTCCGCTCCACCACGCTGGGCTGCGCGGCCGGCCTGCTGCTCGCCCTGGACGGCTTCCACCTGGTGCTCTCCCGCACCGCGCTGCTCGACATCTTCCTGCTGCTGTTCGTGCTGGCCGCGTTCGGTGCGCTGGTCCTCGACCGGGACGCCCGGCGCCGCCGCTGGTCCCGGGCGCTGGAGGCGGGGCTCGACCCGTCGGTGCCGGGGAAGGCCGGCCGGCCGCCGTCGAACTGGCGGAACTGGCCATGGTGGCGGTTGGCCGCCGGGGTGCTGCTCGGCTGCGCCTGCTCGGTGAAGTGGAGCGGGCTGTACTTCGTACCGGCCTTCGCGCTGCTGGTGATCTTCTGGGAGGTCGGCGTCCGCCGGTCCGCCGGGGTGCGCCACCCGTGGCGGGACGCCCTGCTGGACGAGCTGCCCTGGCTGTTCCTGGCCGGCGTGCTGATGGTGGGCACCTATGTCGCCACCTGGTCGGGCTGGCTGCTCAGCGACGACGGCTACTACCGGCTGGCCAGCCGCTACCCGAACACCCCGGGGCTGAGCGACACCCCGGTCGTCGGCGCACTGATCAACCTGTGGGAGTACCACAAGGCCGCGTACGGCTTCCACACCCAGCTCGACGACCCGCACAAGTACCAGTCCTGGCCGTGGCAGTGGCTGCTGCTCGGCCGGCCGGTCGCCTTCTACTGGGCCGGTGACGGCAACTGCGGCGCGCCGCAGTGCGCCTCGGAGGTCCTGCTGCTGGGCACCCCGCTGCTCTGGTGGTCGTTCCTGCCCGCGCTGGCCGCGACGGCCTGGCTGGGGCTGGCCCGGCGGGACTGGCGGGCCGGGGCGATCCTGCTCAGCGTGGCCGCCGGCCTGCTGCCCTGGTTCTGGTTCGCCCTCGACGACCGGACGATGTTCTCCTTCTATGCCGCGCCGGCGGTGCCGTTCCTGGTGCTGGCGGTGGTCTACGTGCTCGGGGCGATCATCACGCGCGCCCCGGTCACCGGCTCGGCGGCGCCGCCGAGCGAGCAGGATGTCTCCGACCGGCGACTGGTGGGCGGGATCATCGCGGGCGCGTACGTGCTGCTGGTCGCCCTCTGCTTCGGCTACTTCTACCCGATCTTCGTGGGCCGGCTGATGACGTACGCGGACTGGTCCGCGCGGATGTGGCTGGACGGCCGCTGGATCTGACCCGTCCGGAACCTCGCGTCGCGGCCCGGTGGCACGTCCACCGGGCCGCACTTTTTCGCTTGCGCGGGCGAGGTCGGGCGCTCCCGGGCCGGCGGAGGCACGAAAAAGCACGCCCCGATCGCCTGCCACGGGGGAAGCGGGCGATTGGGGCGTGCAAGAAGAGCTTAACCACACTCCGGCAGTCGCACAACGGGTCACCCCCCGTCAGATTACCCCACCACACTTCCGTCGATGATCAACAAGCGACGATCGAGGTCGTCCTTCTCGGACTGTCGGCGACGTCAGAAGTTGCGCGGGATGCGTGGCACCCAGCCGACGAACCGGTCCTGCAGGGAGGACCTCGGGAAGGTGGGCAGGTCCTGGCTGGCCGCGGCCAGGCAGGAACCGAGGTAGACGCTCAGCGAGGCGCGGTCCGCCTGATACTCGGTCAGCAGCCGGCTGCGCTTCGTGGCGCAGGGCCAGTCGTCACCGCACGAGCCGCAGGTCCAGTCCGGGATGACCGGACCGTGCTCGTCCGGCCGAGTTCCCGACCCTTCCGCACCACGCGTCATCGCACTCCCTCTCGCATGTGGACGCCCCAGGCCCCGCGTTCCCCTAGAGCGCTCCGCCATGTCCCGGCGTTACACACTGCGGTACGTTCACCCCCGTGCGTGACCTTCTGCCGCCGACGGTCGTGGTGGCGGTGGCCGGCCCCGACGACTGGTCCGGCGAACTGCTCACCGCCGAGCGGGCCTGCCTGGAGGACCGGGCGGTGGCGGGCCGGCGCCGGGACTTCACCGCGGGCCGGGTCTGCGCCCGCCGGGCCCTGGCCGGGCTCGGGCTGCCGCCGGCGCCGGTCCGCTCGGCGCCCGACCGGTCGCCCGTCTGGCCGCCCGGGGTGGTCGGCACCATCACCCACACCCGGGACTACTGCGCCGCCGCCGTCGCCCGCGCCGCCGAACTGCGCTCCGTCGGCATGGACGCCGAACGCCACCGGGAGCTCACCCCCGGCGTACGCCGGAAGGTCTGCCTGCCCGAGGAGGAGGCGGAGCTGGCACGGCTGCCCGCCGGCCTCCCCTGGCCGACCGTGCTGTTCAGCGTCAAGGAGACCGTCTACAAGGTCTGGTGGCCGGTGGCCGGAACCTGGCTGGACTTCCACGACGCCCGGGTGACCCTCGACCCCGACGCGGGCACGTTCACCGCCCGGATCGCGCCCGCCCGGCTCGACGCCGCACCGGCAACCGATCGTCCGGCGTCGATCGCCGGTCGGTTCGCCGTGGACACCGATCTGGTACGCAGCGCCGCCGTTCTGGCACCCCGGTGAGGGCCGCGCGGTCGGCTTGCCCAGTGCGGGTACCGTCAGTCCGACTGAAGATCTTCGAAGGTGCCAAGGAGTACGGTGAGCCACCCTCAGCCTCCGTTCGGACCGCAGGACCCGAACCAGCAGCCCTCGGAACCGCCGACCCAGCCGTTCCCCACCGCGCCGATGCCGCCGGTTCCCGGCAACCCGTACGCGCCGCCGCCGGCTGACCCGTACGCGCCGCCGCCGACCTCGGGCACGCCGTACCAGTCGCAGCCGCCGACCCAGCCGGATCCGTTCGCGCCGCTGCCGCCCGCCTCGGGCGCCCCGTACCCGCCGCAGCCGCCGACCTCGGGCGCGCCGTACCCGCCGCCGGCCGCCCCGGGTGGGGGTTACCCGCCGCAGCCGCCGACCTCCGGCGCGCCGTACCCACCGGCCGGACAGTTCCCGTCGGCACCGGGTGGGGCGTACCCGCCCGCGCCGGGCCAGCCGTTCGCGCCGCCGGCGAAGAAGTCCAACAAGGGACTATGGATCGGCCTCGGCGTCGGGGCGCTGGTCCTGCTGCTGCTCTGCTGCGGCGGCGGCATCTTCGCCATCTACAGCGGAGGCAAGAAGGCGCAGGAGGCGATCGACAGCCTGCCCACCACGGCCCCCACGTCCGCGCCGTTCGACACCCCCACCCCGGAGGAGTCGGGCTCGGCGCCGGACACCCAGCCCACCGACGGCGAGACCTTCAACATGAAGCCGGGCGACACGCTGATCATCAACGACGACGACGGCACCGTCGAGATCACGCTCCGGAACTTCCGCACCAAGACCGATTCCTGCCAGGAGTTCATGCCCGGTCCGAAGAAGGGCATGTTCCTGATCGCCGACGTGACCGCCAAGGTCACCAAGGGCACCGGCTCGGTCAACCCGTTCTACTTCCGGTGGAAGGGCGCGGACGGCAGCGAGGAGAGCGGCATCTCCGGCGCCTTCTCCGGCTGCGGCAAGCTGCTCAACTCGGGCAACAACCTGCCGGCCGGCACCACCCGCACCGGCCAGCTCGTGCTCGACGTCAAGGACAAGAACGGCGTGGTCGAGTACCAGCACAACTTCCAGCCCGCAGGGTCCTGGAAGCCCTGATCCGAGACGCCCCACGACGGGGGTCGGTCCCACCCGGGACCGGCCCCCGCCGGCGTTTCCGGATCCGGTGCCGCGGCAGCGGGCGGTCCGCGTTCACGCCGGGACCGCCGCGAACTCGTCCGCGTACCGGCGGGCCCGTGCGGTGACGGCCGGGGTGGCGGGCAGCAGTGGCGGGCGGACCGCCGGCGTCGGGATCCGGCCCCGGGCGTGCAGCACCGCCTTGATCACCGCCGGGTTGGGCTCGGCGAAGAGGGCGCGCGAGAGGGTGGCCAGCCGGTGCCCGAGCGGCCGGGCGCGGGTGGCGTCCCCGGCCCGCCAGGCCGCGATCAGCGCGGCGAAGTCGGCCGTGGCGACGTGCGCCGAGGCCAGGATGCCGCCGTGTCCGCCGAGGGCGAGCAGGGGCGAGACGTACGCGTCGTCGCCGCCGAGCACGGCGAAGCCCGGGGGTACGTCGGCCAGGAAGGCGATGGTGTCCGCGTCGATCCCGCCCACCGCGTGCTTGATTCCCACGATCCCCGGGATGCCGGCCAGCCGGCACAGCGCCCCGGCCGAGAGCTCCTGCCCGGTCCGGTACGGCACGTGGTAGACGACCAGTGGCACCGGCGAGGCCTCCGCCAGCCGGGCGAAGTGGGCCAGCACCGCCTCCTCGCCGGGCCGCAGGAACGGCGGCACCAGGCAGAGCGCGGCCGTGACGTCGCCACCCAGCCCGCGCAGCGCCTCGACGGTGTGCGCGCCGACCAGGAGCGCGGCCCGGTGTTCCCGGCAGACCCCGGCGACCACGTCGAGCACCGCCCGCCGTTCCACGTCGCTCAGCGCGTGCGGCTCGGCGGTGGTGCCCAGCGCGACCAGGCCGGTGGCTCCGGCGTCCAGCGTCTCGTGGGCGAGGGCGGCGAGCGCGTCGCGGTCGACGGCGCCCCGCTCGTCGAAGGGCGTGATCAGCGGTACGTACAACCCGTGCAGCGTCATGCCTCCAGGCTGCGCCGGAGGACCGTGAAGAACCAGTTCCGATTGCTCAACGGATACGTAAGCTGGACTTCATGCTCGACGTTCGCCGCCTGCGGCTGCTGCGGGACCTGGCCCGGCTCGGCACCATCGCCGCCGTCGCCGAGGCGCACACCTACACCCCGTCCGCCGTCTCCCAGCAGCTCGCCGCCCTGCAACGGGAGGCCGGGGTGGCGCTGCTGGAACGGGCCGGCCGCCGGGTCACCCTCACCCCGACCGGGGAGGCGCTGGTCCGGCACACCGAGGTGGTGCTCGCCGCACTGGAGGCCGCCGACGCCACCCTCGCCGCCGCCCGGGGCGGGCTCTCCGGCACGGTACGCATCGGCGCGTACCCGAGCGCGGTGCGTACCCTGCTGCCGCCGGCCCTGGTCGCGCTGGCCCGCGACCATCCGGCGCTGGACCTGATGGTCACCGAACTGGACCCGGTCGACGTGCCGGACGCGCTGCGCGACCGCCGCCTGGACGTGGCTCTCGCGCACGACTACGACGTGGTGCCGACCGCCCCCGATCCCGCGCTCGACTCGACGCCGCTGCTGGCGGAGACCGTCTACCTGGCCGTGCCGGCCACGATGGCGGCGCAGACGCTGGCCGACGTCCGGCAGGCGGACTGGATCCTCGGCAGCCCCGGCACCCTGTGCCACGCGGTGGCGCGGCACGCCTGCCAGCTGGCCGGCTTCCCGCCGACCGTCCGGCACCACGCAGACGACTTCACCGCGATGCTCGCCCTGGTCGCCGCCGGGCAGGGGGTCGCCCTGGTCCCGGAGCTCGCCGTCGGCCGGCCCCCCGAGGGCGTCCGGCTCGTCCCGCTCGACCTGCGCCGGCGTACCCGGATCGCGTACCGGAAGGGGGCGGGCGACCATCCGGCGGTGGCCGCCTGCGTCGCGGCGCTGTGCGCCGCCGCCCGCGAACACGGGTGAACCGTGAGCTGTTCGGTGTGATCGGTGGTTCCGCCGCGGCTCGCCGTGGCCTACACGTCCGCTACGCTGCCGTCCTCCGCCCCGGCCGCGGGGAGGACGCCCGCCGGTCGGCACAGGAGGAGGTCGAGCTGACCGCGGCCCTTCGCGGCTGACCGGCGGGGTTTTCCCCCGCCCTCGGCGGGGACGCGGGTCAGGAGCGGTATCCCGATCGCCCACGACGGCAGGGAGGCGACATGAGCTCCATCGAGCGGTCGAAGGACAACCTCGAGCAGGTGGCCGGCCCGGCCCGGGCCCGGATGGGCGACATGACCCGGGCCGAGCGGGCCGAGGCGGAACAGGTGATACGGCAGGACGAGATCCGGGGCGAACAGCCCGGCGAGCACGTCCAGAAGGACGCCGGGGACGCCCGGGACGACTTCACCACCTGACCGCCGGGCGCGTCGTTCGAGCCGAACCCGGCCAGGGCGACCAATGTCGGTCCTGGCCGGGCCGGGGCCCGTCGTTCCCGAGGTCGTCAGTAGCCGCGGAACCTCCCAGGCTTGACCAGGAAGGTGTACGTGAGCCGGGAGGTGGCCTCGGCGGGCGCGTACCGGTGGTCACCGGCGAAGCTCGCGCTGAACGTGACCCGCCGGTACGTCGGGTAGGTGGCGGTCAGCCTGCCGTAGGCGTCCACCGTGCCGCAGGTGAGCGTCGTGCGGGCCCGGCCGTAGGGCTGGGCGTACAGGCAGACCGTCCGGTTGTTGTAGGTGGTGCCCAGCTGCGCGGTGACCACCGCGCCATGGCTGCGACCCGAGGCGGACACCTTCGTCGTGGCGCTCAGTGCCGTGGCGGCCCGCGAGACCTGCACGGTGACCGACTGGCTCGCCCCCGGATGGGTGGCGTCGCCGGGGAAGGTCACCGTGTAGGTGTTGGCCGCGCCGACCTGCGGCGTGTCGGGGAAGGTGAAGGTCCCGTCCACGTTGGTGGTCACGTCGGGCAGCGGGTGGCTGCCGGCGAGGTCCTGCTTCACCACCCGCAGCTGCCACGGCGTCGACCCGGGCGTCCCGGGGAAGCCCAGCGACCCGCTGACGGTCAGCTTGGTGGCGCGGGGGCTCGTCGCCGGCGCGGCGAGCAGGAGCGACGTGCCGGTGCCGTTGAAGTCGGTCAGCCGGCGCAGCGCGGGGTTCGTCCCGTCCGGGTCGGTGGTGACGACGTAGAGCGTGCGGCTGTCGGCGCTGACCGCGAGCCCCTGCCGATGGAGATGGCTGCCCGGCGGGACGAGGTACCGGCGGACCAGCGTCCCGTCCGGGCGCTCGACGTGGATCGCGCCGCTCTGGCTGGCACCGACGATGACGTGGGCACCGTTCGGCGAGGTCGTCACGGCGGTCGCCCAGCTCCCCGACGGATAGCTGCCCGCCGGCGACATGTCCGTCGTCGAGTACGCGACGTGCTCGGTGGCCACCACTCTGGAGTTCGTCTCCGGGTCCCACAGATAGGTGCAGCCGAGGATCACCTTCTCCGCCGTCAGCGCCGCGTTGTGCAGCCCGGTGCAGGTCTCGCCGGGCAGGGACGCGATGTGCGACGGCGTACCGGACGAGACGTCGTAGAGGATCGGCCGGCCCGAGATGGCGAACGAGACGCTGGACCGGTTGACCAGGAGCAGCAGGTTCGGGTTGGCCGGGGTGCCCCGCAGCAGTGGCGGGTAGTAGTACTCGCCGTCGAGCGGCAGGTCCAGGGTGATCGCCGGCGCCGCTCCGCGCAGGTCGAGCGAGCCCAGCTTGCCCTTGCCGAACTGGCAGCCGTGACCGATGTAGAGCTTCCCGCCGGCCGGGGCCAACCAGGTGGGGCAGGTGAAGCTGCCGAGGCTGTAGCGGCGCTTCTCGGTCAGCGTGGTGGTGTCGATCGCGGCGACCGCGTCCGCGTCGGCGAGGGCCACGTAGAGCGTCGCGCCGTCCGGGCTCAGCGCCATGCCGCTGGCGCCGGGCAGGTCCGGGATCGTCCGCTGCGCGCCGCCGGCCAGGTCCGTCACCCGGACCCCCGACCGCTCCCGTCCCAGGCTGAAGAAGAGCTGACCGCGTGCCGAGTCGACCAGCATCTCCGTGTACGTGTCGACGCCGAGCCCGGTCGCGCCCTCCGCGTACGCCGCGCCGGAGCCCAGCGGCGCCACCACGCCGAGAGCGGCGCCGAGCGCCGCGACCATGAGACGTGCGAACATCTTGACCCGCATGCGGCCCTGCCCCCGTCGAGAAGGATCGGCGGTCGCGCGCCGAAACTTGGGACGGAGCCTAGAGGCAACGCTCGGCGCCGGGGAAGCCAGCTCGGGGAAAGATCAGCCGTGTCGGCCGGGTGACGGACCGACCGTCCGACCCGGATGGTCCCCGAGACACGAGACGGCCTCTTGTCCGGGGCGGCCGGGCTGAGGGGCTTCGGACCCTTGACCCCTAGCCGTGAACCGGCGGCATCGTGGTGTGGGCCGGCTGATTCTGGGGTCGCCCGCCGCCGCCGGCCGCCGGCGGAGCGCAGACGACGTTTCTGCTGCTGAGGGTCCATCCCGCCGGGCGGTGGAACCGGTCGGCGGGGTGCGGACCGGGCCGCTCGTGATCGTTCGCGGCCGGCGCAGCAATCTGCGCGAAGACGCGACCGCGAGCCCTCTGCATGCTGAGTCCGGTGCCGGGCCGGGCGGACGGGCTGACGGCGACGAGCATCCCGAGCCTCTGGAGGAGACGAGTGATCAAACTGATGCGACGTGCCGGGGTCGTCCTGGTCGCCGCCGCGGTGGCGATCGGTGTCGCCGCGGTGCCGGCCAGCGCGCACGTGGTGACCACGCCCAATACCGCGGACACGAAGTTCTTCCACACCGCGTTCCGGGTCGGGCACGGGTGCGCCGGCTCGCCGACCACAGCCGTACGGGTGCGGATCCCCGAAGGTCTGCACCTCGTCACCCCGGATCCCGTACCCGGGTGGGAGGTCCAGGTGACCCGGGCGGTCGGCGAGGGCGAGGGCTTCGGCCGGATCGTCGAGGTGGCGTGGATCGGCGGACCGCTGCCCGACCACGACGTCCAACTCTTCGGCCTGGGCTTCCGGATCGACGAGAAGGCGCCGGAGGTGCTGTGGTTCCCGACCGTCCAGCAGTGCGAGGTCGGCGAGAGCGACTGGGTGCAGATTCCGCCCAGCGTGGCCGAGTGGCACAGCGTCCCGAACCCGGCCCCCTACGTGATCAATACCGCCTGGTGACGAGCCCGGCGGACCAGCGGCTCCGGATCGAGGTCGACGACGACGGATGGACCGGCATCTTCACCATGGCCACCTCGCCGGAAGCTGTATCGCGCCGGCGGCTTCATCGAGGCGAGCGAGTATCAGTACCGGGTTCAGGCGCCCTGAGCTCCGCTCACAGGCGTGGTACCGGTGGGGTGCCGCTTTTCCACAACTAGCCTGGTAGCAATTGCGACCAACGCCCTCACCGCGATGGTGGTGACCGCCAGGCCGGGGGCCCCAGCCGGCGTCAGCTGGATCTAGATGACTGGGGACGGGGCCTCCGGTGGGCGGCCGGCAGCCTTCCAGGCGTCCGCGAGGGCGACACCAAGCAGTACAACGGCGGCGGCAACGGCGGCGAGCAGTGGCGGGCCGAAGGCCAGCGGCGGTGCCAGCAGGACCAGAGCGCCGATGCCGACGAGCCGGCGTACGGCGAGCCGGTTGAAGACGCTCCGTTCCAGCCGGATCCGGCCGAGCAGGAAGACCGCCGGCCCGCCGAGGATCATCGCGAGCCAGGCCGCCCGGGTGCGCCCGTCCGGATGGGCCAGCACGTCTTCCGAGCCCGCGGCGATGAAGACGATGCCGAGCACCATAAGCACGTGGGCGGCGCCAATCCTCCGGCCGAGCGCCGCCCGGTTCGACGACATCTCTACGGCCTCGGCCAGCACCTGGCCGGCACGATAGAAGTAGATCCGCCACAGCAGCACGGACGACAGGAATGTGATCACCAGGGCCGTAGTTGCGGCGAGCGTGGTGTGGTGGTGGGTGTAGGTGAGGCCTATCGACACCACCGTCTCGCCGAGCGCGATCAGCAACAGTTGCTGGTACCGCTCAGGCAGGTGTCTGGTGCTGGCCATCCCCCACGCGCTGATGGGCCAATGGCGCTTGCCGGGTATCGGCCAGTTGAATCGCGCCGCGACCAGGTCCACGGTGATGGCCACCGACCACAGGGCGACCCGGTAGGGCCCGTGCATCACCGCCCCCCAGAGCCAGACCACGCCGGAGGCGGTGAACCCGATGGCCTGGCGGGTGTAGAGGGCCCGTATCGCCTCATGCTCTCGCAACAGCGGCCGGAGCAGCAACGGGCGTCCGACCTGAAGCAACACGTACGGCACGGCGAAGGGGCCGCCGTGCGCGACGAACGCGTACGGCAGGGACGTCGACATGATCAGCAGACCGAACGCGCTGACCAGGACCATTACCTGAACGCGCCCGCAGCCTGGACTGAACCGGCTGGTGATGTACGCGGTGGTTGTCCACAGCCAGAGCAGCGGCAGGGCCAGAACGACCGTGTACAGCAGCGACAGCCAGCGCAGGCGCACATCGTCGGAGAGAAGGTCCGGCACCACCCGACTGACGACGCCGATCAAGGCGAAGACCAGCACCAGGTCGAAGAACAGCTCCAGGAAGTTGGCCTGCCGGGATTCCTCCTCACCGCGCAGGACGCTCCTGGCCTGCACCGACTCAGTCCGTCCCACCCGCCCATGGTCGCCGGATGACTGTTTTCCGCGCACCGATTCGCTCATTTCACCGTCCCGGGATGGTGACGGCTTGCTGCCCGCTCCGCTCACCTGGCAGGAACCTCACACCTCAGGCCGAGCCGGGGGCGATCAGGCCGGATTCGTACGCGGCGATGACGGCCTGCACGCGGTCACGCAGAGCCAGCTTGCTCAGCACATTGCTCACATGTGGCTTCACGGTGTGTTCGCTGACCACGTCGCGGCGGCGATCTCCGCGTTGGACAGGCCCCGAGCGAGCAGCCTCAGGGTCTCCCGCTCCCGCGCGATCAGCGCCTCAAGGCCTATCGCTGGTGACGGGTTACGCGGCCGGCGTGCTGTCAGGTCGGCGATCAGTCGCCGGGTCACCGCCGGCGCCAGCAGCGAATCCCCGGCGGCCACCACCCGGACACCCGGCGTGGCAGCTGGCTGTCACTGTTGCTGGGAGCGCTCTCTTGTCTACCGTGCGAGCCAGCCCGACCAGACGAGGCGAATGCGTGAGGACCCATGGAGAGCATCACCAAGAACCGGCAGTCGGCCGCCACGCTGCACGCGATGATCGCTCGCGCCTACGGCGCCGACCAGGTCCCGCACGAGCAGAGCGAAGGCTGGGTCAGCGAGCTCGGGCACGGCTGGTTCAACGTCGCGTACCGCATCCGGCTGCGGGACGGCCGCCTGGTCGTCCTCAAGATCGCACCACCGCCGCATGTCGAGGTCATGACCTACGAGCACGGTGCCATGTCCATCGAGCTCGCCGCGCTGGAACTCATTCGCAAACACACCAGCGTGCCCGTGCCCGCCGTCGACTACGCCGACCGTAGCCACGAACTGTGCGACGCCGACTACTTCTTCATGCCCTACATCGACGCGGACAACCTCGGCATCGTCAAGGACACCCTCCCACCCGGCGAGCTCGACGCGTACAACGAGGCACTCGGCGCAACCACCCGCGAACTCAACAGTATCCGCGGTCAAGCGTTCGGCCCCCTCGCCGGACCCGGCGATCCCAGCTGGCGCGCCTGCTTCACCCGCATGATCGGCGACGTCCTACGCGACGGTGAACGCCGCGCCGTCGACCTGAGCTACGACTACAGCCTTATCCGCGACATCATCACCGCCCACGCGGACTGCCTCGACGAGGTCACCGAACCCCGCTTCGTCGAATGGGATCTGTGGGACAGCAACGTCATGATCCGCGACGGCCGCATCGTGTGCATCATCGACCACGAACGCGCCTTCTACGGCGACCCGCTCATCGAAGCCGGCTTCACCGCAACCGACCTGACCGCCTTCGGCGACCCCTCAGCATTCACCCGCGGCTACGGCCACGCTGAATTCAGCGACAACCAGCGGCGACGCCGCAGGCTGTACACCCTCTATCTGATCCTCATCATGATCATCGAAACGAATTATCGCGGCCACGCCGACACCCGCCAGTACGACTGGGCTCGCGAGCGCCTGCACGAGGTCATGGCCCTGTTCGGCAAGGACGCCCGCTGAAAGCGGCCACCCGTCCGGTCGAGGGCGCCGTCGCGCTCGGCCGCCACCCGATCGGGCGGCTGCTGTGGCACACCTGCTCCCAGACCACCCTGTCAGTCGGCGTCTACGGGATCTATGCCCTGACGAACGCCTGGTTCGTCGCCCGCGGCGTCGGCACCGACGCCATGGCCGCGGTCAACCTCGCCGCCCCCGTTCTGATGATCCTCGGGGCGGTGTCGACCACCGTCGGCGCCGGTGGTGCTTCGCTCGTCTCGCGCCGCCTCGGCGCCGGCGATCCCGCCGCTGCCGCGCGCGCCGCCGGCAACGCCTTCGCCGTCTTCTGGACGGCCGCCGCCACCATCACCATCACCGGCCTGCTCGCCCTCGAGCCGCTGCTCACCGCCCTCGGCGCGCAGGCCGCCACCCGCGGCCTCACCCGCGACTACACCGTTGTGCTGCTCTGCGGGGCGCTTGTCTCCACCGGCTTCTCCAGCCTCATCCGCGCCGAAGGCCGCCTGCGGTACGCCACCTTGCTCTGGCTGATCCCCGTCCTGGTCCAGATCACCCTCGACCCGCTGCTCATCTTCGGCCTCGACATGGGCGTCCGCGGAGCCGCACTCGGCACCGTCGGCGGCCAAGCCGTCTCCGCCGCCATGAGCCTCTGGTTCTTCTTCGCCCAACGCGAGCGTCCCTACCGCATCACCGCCGGCGACCTACGCCCGCACGGCCCGACCCTACGAGCACTGATCGGCATCGGCGCCCCGTCGTTCCTCGCCGGCTTCGGCGCGACCCTACTCGCCGTGCTGGTGAACAACGTCCTCGCCGCCACCGCTGCCGGCGCGACCGCCCTCGCCGCCTACGCCGTCTGCGCCCGCGTCCAAACCTTCGTCACCATGCCGCAGATCGGCATCAGCCAAGGACTGCAACCCATCATCGGCTACAACGCCGGCCGAGGGCTCACCGACCACGTCAACCGAGCCCGCACACTCGCCCTGCGCGCCACCCTCGGCTACGGTGCGTTCGCCGCTCTGACCATCACCCTGCTCGCCGGGCCGCTCGTCGCCGTCTTCACCCACGACACCGCCGTCACCCCGACCGCCGAGCACGCACTCCGCATCATCACCCTCGGCATCGCCGCCGCCGGAGTCACCCCGCTCGCCTCGGCCTACTTCCAATCCCTCGGCCGGGCCACCCCGTCATACCTGCTCTCCGCCGGCAGCCTCGTGCTCGTCAAAGCCCCCCTCGTGCTGGCAGCCAGCGGCACCACCGTCACCGGAATATGGATCAGCATTGCCATCGGCGAAGCCGCCTCCGCACTCGCGGCATTCGTCCTCCTGCGCTACACCCGGCGGAGTTCATGCAGCGCCGGTCGGCGCCGACGGTTTCGTACTCTCCACCGCCATGGGGAACCTTGCTGCAGCAGCGCTGGGGCCGTGTCACTGGCCAACGACGTTGCAGACGCTCTCTACCGTCTCAGCCCGTAGATCGAAAAAGGCCGTCTCCCACCACGGGAAACGGCCTCTGAACTGGGTGGAGCTGAGGGGATTTGAACCCCTGACCCCCTCGATGCGAACGAGGTGCGCTACCGGTCTGCGCCACAGCCCCTCCGCTGGCGAACCAGCGTCGGTCCCACCCGGCTTGCACCGGGCGGGCCGGCGACAAGGCTAACAGGTCGCACCCCTCCCCCGCGAACCACCCCACCGGAGGAGGGGATCATGGAAGGAAAAGGCCCCGGAGGGGCCCAAACCTCCCAAGGTCTCGAAGCGGCCCCTACGCGGGGACGTAGGCGAGGTTGAGGACGCCGCTCTTGAAGGTCTCGGAACTGATCAGGCGCAGCGGGCAGGTCGGCGTCTCCTCGAAGAGCCGCTGGCCGCTTCCCACGGCGATCGGGTGGACCAGCAGGCGCAGTTCGTCCAGCAGTCCGTTGGCCAGCAGCCAGCGGACCGTGGTGGTGCTGCCCGACATGGCGATCTCCCCGTCGGACCGCTCCTTGATCTCCCGCAGCCGCGCCGCGACCTGCTCCGAGCCCCCGGACAGCAGGGTGCTGTTCCGCCAGGTCGCCTCGGTGAGCGTGTTCGACAGGACGTACTTCGGCACGGAGTTGATGAACCCCGCGAAGCCGCCGTCGTCGCCGTCGGCCCGGTTCGGCCAGTACTCCGCCCACTCCTGGTACTGCCTGCGCCCCATCAGGAATGCCGTGGCCCGCTCCACGCCGTGGCCGACCGCGGCGCCCATCTCGTCGTCGAAGTAGGGGAAATGCCACTGGTCGGGCCGCTCCACGACCCCGTCGAGCGAGATGAAGAAGTTCGACACGATCCTGGCCATGATGTGCTCCCTGTGCGTCGGTGGCGGCCGGCCCGGCGCCGGCCCTCACCAACCCGTCGAACGACCATCGCCGGATTCGACAACCGGCGGACAGGAAATTTCAGGCGCCGCGCCCGGACTGGTAGGGCCGGCCACGCAGACCACCTGTCCGCCGGTAGGAGACCGAGCCGCCGCTTGCCGCCGGCGGCAGGTCCGCCGGCCGGTCCAGGCCCATCGCGGTACGCCGGACCGCCTCGCGCTGGGCGGCCAGGCGTCGCTGCGCCTCCCGCCGGGCCGCGGCGCGCCGGGCCTGCTCACGGCGCACCTCGGCCTGGCGGGCGGCCAGCCAGGCCGCCTCCCGGGCCTCCGCGCGCCGCCGCCGGCGCTCGGCCAGCGCGCGCTGCCGCAGGTGTACGACGTACGCCACGAGCAGGGCGCCGGTCACCGAGACGCTGATCCAGAACCCGGGGCTGACCAGCACCACGCCGATCAGCTCGACGAAGTTGAGCAGCAGCAGCGCGGCGAGCACCCGGCGGCGGCGGTAGACCGCCGGGGTGTGCCGGCGCTTCGCGGGGTGCCGTCGGCGGGACTTGGCCGGGGCGGGCGGGACGGACCGGAGCCGGCCGGAGCGGCGGCGCGCCGGGGGCGCGGAGACCGGGCGGGCAAGACTCCCTGTATCGGCATCTTCACTGAGAGTGACGACGAGGGATCGGGGCGGGTGCAGCGGTCGCCGCCCGGGCACGGTGCGCCGGCGACGGCGGCGCTGGAGCACCCGTGCCGTCGACTGCGCCCGCTCCGCCACCAGCCGCTCCGTGGCGTCGTACCGGCGGACCAGCGCCGGCGCGAGGGCGAGCAGGCCGGCGGCGGCGAGGACGGCGAGGAGCACCGAGGTCGGCACCCTCACCCCTCCCGTCACCGAATTCGGGGCTAGCGCCGCTCGGCCGCAACTTGTTCCGTCGCCCGTCGATTACGGCGCAGATCGTGCGGTCCCCGCAGCGCTTGCCACAGCTTGCAGTTACTTGAGGTTACGGGCCGCCGACCCAGTTCACCCGGATGCCGCGCCGGGCGTGGCGGGTGGGACGGTTCACCCTCGACTGTCACGTACGCGGTTCCACCGCGCCAGGAGGCCGCCGTCGGCGGCCACTTCCTCGCTGGTCATCGCGTATCCGATGTGGTCGCGCCAGGCGCCGTCGATGTGCATGTACCGCACGTGGTAGGCCTCCTCACGGAAGCCGAGCTTCTCCACCACCCGCCGGGACGGGGTGTTCTCCGGGCGGATGTTCACCTCGATCCGGTGCAGCCCACCGGGGCCGAAGGCGTGGTCCACCGCGAGGGCCACGGCGGTGGGGATCACCCCGCGACCGGCCACCCGGGGATCCACCCAGTAGCCGACGTACCCGGAGCAGAACGCCCGACGGACGATGCTGCCTACGTTGAGGTGGCCGACCAGCCGTTCCCGCCCGTCCTCGCGCAGGCACACGGCGAACGGCATCCCCTCACCGGTCCGCGCCGAACGCCGCTGGTCGGCGTGGACGAACCGGAACGCGGCGGGCGAGTTCACCTCGTCCCAGCTGCCGGGCAGGTGGGACTCCCAAGGGGACAGCCAGGCCCGGTTGGCGCGCCGGATCTCCGACCAGGCGGCCGCGTCCGATCGCTTGTACGGCCGCAGCACCACCGGACCGTCCACCAGCACCACCGGCCAGCCGGGCGGCCGTCGGAACATCACCGGCGCCGGTCCAGCAGGAGGACGTCCACAGTCGAGCCGGCGGCGGCGGTGGTGACCCGCTCGCCGAGGACCAGCAGGCCGTTCGCCTCGGCCAGGCCGGACAGGGTGAACGGGCCGCCGGCGAGCGGCTGGACCGTGTACCCGCCGCCGCGCCGCTCGGCCACGTGCGCCGGGCGGAACTCGCGCAGCCCCGCCGGGGACGAGACCGTCTCCAGCAGGTGCGCGCGGACGCTGGGCCGGAACACCGGCTCGGCGCCGGCCAGCAGCTGGATGGCTGGCCGGGCCAGCACCTCGAAGCCGATCAGCGCCGCGCCGGGCTCACCGGGAAGACACACCACCGGCACCTCCTCGGCGCCGACCGTACCGAATCCGAGGGCCGTTCCGGGATAGAGGGCGACCTCTGTGAAGGTGACCGGCCCGGCCCGGCCGCCCTCCCGGCGGGACAGGATGCGCCGGACCATGTCGCCGGGACCGGTGCCGGTGCCGCCGGTGGTGATGAGCAGGTCGGCCCGCAGGGTCTGGTCCTCGAGCAGGCCGCGTAGCCCCTCCGGGTCGTCGTCGCAGATCCCCACCCGGTACGCGAGCGCGCCCGCCTCGGCCGCGGCGGCGGTCAGCGCGTGCGAGTTGGCGTCCACCACCTGGCCGGGCTGGCTGCCCCGGCCAACGTCGACCAGCTCGTCGCCGGTGGCCACGATGACCACCCGCGGGCTGGGCCGGACCACCACGTGCCCGATGCCGGTGGCGGCGAAGACGGCGACCAGGGCCGGCGAGACGTACGTGCCGGCGCGGGCGAGCAGGGTGCCGGCGGGCAGCTCCTCACCGGCACGACGGACGCCGTACCCCCGCTTGGGGGCGCGGAAGATCTCCACCGCGGCCATGCCCTGGTCGGTCCACTCCACCGGCACCACCACGTCGGCGCCGATGGGCAGCGGCGCCCCCGCGGCCACGGAGAAGCAGGAGCCGGGGGTCAGCCGGACCGGTCGCCAGCTCGCCGCGCCCAGGTCGCCGACCACGTTCAGACGGATGCTGCGGCCACCGGGAATACCGGAGGGGGCCGGGACGTAGCCCGGCCCCCGGCTCCCTCCGGAGATGTCCTCCCAGCGCGCCGCGTACCCGTCCACGGCCGCCTGGTCGAAGGCGGGGAACGAGTGCGGTGCGACCACGTCCTCGGCGAGGACGTTGCCGTACGCCTGGGTGAGGTCGAGGTCGAGCGGAGGCAGCGCGCGTAACCTGCGCAGCACGCTGCCCAGGTAGTCGGCGAGCGGCGTCAACTCGTTCGCGGCCGCCTCGGCGTCGGCCGTCGCGGTCATGTATTGGGACCGCCCGACGCGTCGCTGTTGACGAACTCGGCCAGCCACTTGCGGAACTCGGGGCCGAGGTCCTCGCGCTCGGTGGCGATCTGGACCACGGTCTGCAGGTAGCCGAGCGGCATACCGGTGTCGTAGCGGGTGCCCCGGTAGACGATGGCGTGCACCGGCACCCCCTCGGTGCGCAGCAGCTCCATCGCGTCGGTCAGCTGGATCTCGCCGCCGCTGCCCGGCTTCGTCCGCTTGATCGCGTCGAAGATCCGCCCCGGCAGCACGTACCGGCCGAGGACGGCGAGGTTGCTCGGCGCGTCCTCCGGCTTCGGCTTCTCCACCAGGCCGGTGACCTTGACGACCTCGGCGATGTCGCTGAACTCCGCCTCGGCCGGCTCGACGGAGGCGATGCCGTACCGGGTGGTCTCGGCCGGGTCGACCTCGAAGAAGGCGAGCACGACGCCGCCGGTACGCGCCTGCAGCTCCAGCATGGCCGGCAGCAGCGGCTCGGACGGCTTGACGAACTCGTCGCCGAGCAGCACCGCGAAGGGCGCGTCGCCGACGTGGGCCTCCGCGTACCCGACCGCGTGGCCCAGGCCGAGCTGCTCGGGCTGCCGGACGGTGTAGATGTCGGCCAGGTCCTCGGTGCGCTTGACGGCGGCGAGCAGCTCGGGCTTGTTCGCCAGCCGCTCCTCCAGGTCGGGCCGGCGGTCGAAGTGGTCCACCATCGCGGTCTTGCCGCGCCCGGTGACCAGCAGCACGTCGCTGATGCCGGCCTGGGTGGCCTCCTCGACGATGTACTGCAGCACCGGCCGGTCGACGACCGGCAGCAGCTCCTTCGGGACCGCCTTGGTGGCCGGCAGGAACCGGGTGGCCAGGCCGGCGGCCGGAATGACGGCCTTGACCGCGCGGGAGCGACCGGTCGCGGCGGCCGCTGAGGGGTTCGCTGAGTGCTCCGACATGTCGCGAGACTATCGGCCACGGGTCTGCCGCGGCGGGTGAGGACCGGAAGACGCGCCGCCGTGACCCGCTCCGGCGGGGTCCGGCGCGCCCGCCCGGGGCAGTCCGTCGGGCGGACTGACCGTGGCAGCCACCACGGGTATCTCCCGGGTGGAGGTCGGGTCCGGGGGCTGGGCCAGCCGGTAGCCGTCCCGGCCCGCGGCCTTGGCCGCGTAGAGGGCGTCGTCGGCGGCGTCGAGGACCTGCTGGCCGGTGGCGGCGTGGTCGGGGTAGACGGCGATGCCGATGGAGACGGTCACCGGCACCCGCACCGCCTCGCCGCCGTGTCCCTCCACCGGCACCGGGTGGTCCCGGACCACCGCGCCGAGCCGCTCGGCGACGATCGTCGCGCCCCGGGCGTCGGTCTCCGGCAGCAGCACCACGAACTCCTCGCCGCCCTGCCGGAAGGCCAGGTCCATCTCGCGGATCTCGCCGCGTATCCGGCGGGCGAACTCGATCAGGACGGCGTCCCCGGCGGCGTGCCCCCAGGTGTCGTTGACGTCCTTGAACCGGTCGAGGTCGAGGGCCAGGACGCTGAGCATCCGGCCGAACCGGTTGGCCCGTTCCACCTCGCGCCGGATCGACTCGCGCAGGTAGCGGTAGTTCCACAGCCCGGTGAGCGGATCGGTCAGGGAGAGCCGCTGCGCCTCCTCGTGCACCCGGACGTTCTCCACCGCCACCGCGGCGTGCCCGGCGAAGGTCCGCAGGGTGACCAGGTCGTCGTCGTCGAACTCGGCGTCGCCCACCCGATCGTAGAGGGCCAGCACCCCGAGCGCGCCGGCGCCGGCCGGGGCGGCCGACGGCTCCGGGTCGCGGCGCGGCACGGGACCGGCCTTCATCCGGTCCGGAGCACCGCCGAGCGGCGCGGAGGTCGCATCATGGCCGCTGGCCGAGTTGGAGTCGTCGGCCGGCGGGTGCCCGGGCCGGTCCGCGCCGCGGCCGCCCAGCTCGGCCGCCCCGGGCGCGGCGAAGGGCACCGCCACGTACGTCTCGCAGCTCGGCTCGCCGGTCGGGGCCCGGGCCGGGTCCCACCGGCCGCACAGCGGCTCCCCGGTGGCGGCCACCGTGCCGACCACGCCGGTGCCGACCGGCACCCGCAGCGCCGCCGGGTCGGCCCCTTCGTCGGTGGGCCAGCGCCCGTCCAGCCCTTCGACGCACCGGCCGACGAGCACGCCGTCGCCGTCGACGAGCAGCACCGCGCCGGCCCGGGCGCCGGTCGCGGCGATCGCGCTGTGCAGGATCACCCGCAGGATGCGTTGCAGGTCGTGGGTGCTGGCCAGGGTGTCGCCGAGCACCGCCAGGTGCCCGCGCAGCTGGTCCCGGCTGGTGGTCAGGGCGGCCACGTAGCTCCCGGTCTCCCGGGTCATCCGGTTGAACGCGCCGGCCAGCCGGCCGATCTCGTCCCAGCTGCGCACCGGCACCCGCGCGGTCAGGTCGCCGTGCGTCACCCGGTCCACCGCCCCGGCGAGTTCGACCAGGGGACGGGTGGTCACCCGGGCCAGCCGCCAGGCGGCCACCACGGCCAGCAGCGCGGCCAGCACGACCGCGCCGACCAGGGCGGCGTAGAGGTCCGGCGGGCGCTCCCCGGGGACGGAGAGGACCAGCGGCAACGGCTGCCCCGGGGACGGTCCGACCCGGCGCACGTACCGGCCGTCGGTCTCGACGACCCGGTCCCCGTCGACGGTTTCGGCGGCGGCCAGCACCGCCTCGCGTACCCCTCGGGTCTCGGTGGTGTGGGTGACCCGGTCGGTGCCGGCGGTGTCGTCGAGGAGGGTGACCGCGACGCCGGTCACCGCGGCGAGCCGGGCGACGAAGGCCGGGTCGACGGGCTGCGCGGCGGCGACCGTGCCGAGGTCGGCGCCGGCGGGGTCGCGGAGCTGGACCCGGGCGGCGAGCGCCCGGACCGGGCCGGCGGCCGGCGGTTCGCCGGCACAGTCCCGCCAGGGCCCGACCGGGCTGCCGGGGGTGGCGTAGCTGGTGCCGCCGGCGGTGTCGGTGACCTGGACGGCGGCGGCGAGGCCGCGGCCCACCACCTGGTCGGCCGCGCGGGGTCGGGCGGCCGGGTCGGTGACCAGCGCGACCGCGTCGGCCGCCGCGCGGAGCTGCTGGCAGAGGGCGTCCACGGAGGTACGCACGCCGGCGGCGGCCAGCCCCAGGCGTTCGGTGGAGCGGCTGCGGTCGAGGGTGGCCATGGTCGAGCCGACGAAAAAGGCGCCGAGCAGGACGGGGCCGAGCACCACCGCGAGGAAGGCCGCCGTCAACCGCCCGCGTAGCGTCAAGCTTCCCCCCGGAAGTTCCGCGCCCCTTGTTGCGATGCTGACACAGAGCGACCGGGAGACAAGCGTTGCGTCAGGAGTGTTGCGTGCCGGAATTTTCTGATGGAGCGGATGTCACCCATGAGGCGAAAAGGAAGTTGCGCGTCGCGCGGCTCGCCCACCGCCGGTCGCTGGAATCGCCGCGCCGGGCGGAAGCGGCGGCGCGCGTCCAGGCCGAGCTGATTTCCCTGGTACGCCGGCTGCGCCCGGCCCGGATGACCGCGTACGTGCCGGTCGGCTCGGAGCCCGGCGGCGCCGACCTGCCCGAGGTGCTGCGGGCGGCGCTCGCGCCGGAGGCGGAGCTGCTGCTCCCGGTGCTCCGGGAGGACCTGGACCTGGACTGGGCCGGATACACCGGGCCGGGGTCGCTGCGAGCGGCCGGCAAGGGCCTGCGGGAGCCGGTCGGCCCGCCGCTCGGGCCCACCGCGATCGCCACCGCCGGGCTGGTGGTCGTGCCGGCCCTGGCCGTGGATCATCAGGGGTTGCGGCTGGGTCGCGGCGGCGGCTCCTACGACCGGGCGCTGGCCCGGGTGCCGGCGGGTACGCCGACGGTGGCGCTGCTGCACGACGGGGAGTTGATCGAGGCGGTGCCCGGCGAGCCGCACGACCGCCCGGTGCACGCCGTGATCATCCCGGCCGACGGGCTGGTGCAGGTGTGGGGCGGCCCGCTTCCGCTGGACGAACCCGGGTCCGATGACGCACCATTGGCACTCGGATAAGTCGAGTGCCAACCCGGCCGTGCCAGATCCGGAGGAGAACGTGCCCACGTACCAGTACGCCTGCACCGCGTGCGGCCACCAGCTCGAGGCGGTGCAGTCCTTCTCTGACGACCCGCTGACCGAGTGCCCCGCGTGCGAGGGGCGGCTGCGCAAGCTCTTCAACTCGGTCGGCATCGTGTTCAAGGGTTCCGGCTTCTACCGCACCGACTCGCGTTCGTCGGGTTCCGACACCGCCACGAGCACCGCGGGCAAGCCGGCCAAGTCCGAGTCGTCCTCGAACGGGTCGTCGAGCACCGCCACGGGCGGTTCGTCCGCCTCGACCTCGACCGGCAGCTCGTCCACCAAGACCCCGGCGGCCAGCAGCTCCTCCTGAGGCTCGCCCCCCGCACCTTCCAAGATCCGCACAAATTCCCGGAAAGAGTGGCCATTCCCGCGGGGATGGCCACTCTTTCCGTGCATGAGGCCGCTCCGGTTTCCGCTCGGATAGCACGAGCGCGGCGGGTCCGGGAGGTTGTCCACAGGTGGTCGGGTTATCCACAGGGCTGTGGGTGACGGGGTGACCGACTCCCGGTTGTACTCCTAGCCTGCTGGCGTTGAGCGCGCGTCGGATGGGATGCACGGCGCTGGGCGCGCGGGGTGCGGGCGGGAGGGTGCGGTGGCGGGCGAGGGATCTCTGCGGCCGGTGCGCTGGCGCGGCCTGCCCCGGGGCGGCACGCTGCTCCGGGTGGCGCTGGTCGCCGTGCTGCTCGGCCTGGCCGCCGCCGTCCTGTCGACCCCGCCGAGTTGCCCGTCGCCGGGCACCGGCCGGGCCGGGCCGGGCGCGACCGCTGCCGGCCCTCCCACACCCGCTGCGGGGCGCTCCGGCAGCGCACTGCCACTGCCCAGCGGGTCGGTCGGCGTGCCGGTCCGGCTGGCCGAGCCGGCCGCCCTCGCGGTGCTCCGCCCGGGTGCCCGGGTGGACCTGCTGGTCGTACCGGCCGGCGCGGCGGCCGGGGAGGCGATCCTGCTCGCCCCACGGGCGCTGGTGCTCGACGTGGTGGGCGCGGCCGGGGCGGTTGACGGCTCCTCCGCGCTCTATCTGGCCCTCCGGCCCGAGCAGGCCCAGCGGGCCGTCGGCGTGCCGGAAGGCAGCCGCTTCGCCGTCGTCGTACGCGGCTGACCCCCGCTTCGGCGGTCCGCCGGTCGCCCGCGCTCGGGCGATGACGGACCGGTCCACGGTGGCCGGGCCGACGCCCGGCGCGCCGGGGCGCTCAGCCGGGCCACGGACCGGGATGCCGCCGGGTCAGTCCCAGTGCGGCGGGCGCTCGGCCAGCAGCCAGTCGTCGTTGCCGCCGGGCCGCTCGCCCCAGCCACGGTCGGTGTCGTCGGTGGTCTGCTCGGGCAGCACCACGAGGTCGTCACTGAGATCGACCACGCGGTCGTCGTCACCACGCATGCCGGGATCGCTCACGAGCGGCAAGGATACCGGCGGCACGGAAACACCTCGACCGCCCGGCGCGCCCATCCGGCCGGGTCGCCCCGTCGCGTCGGAGCGGCCGACCGGCCCGCGCGTTGGTAGCGTCGGACGGCGTGACGACGCCGAGCGGTGGCAGCCCCGACGACGAGTTCTGGCGACGCCCGGGTCCGGATCAGCCCGCCCCTGACGCCGAACAGCCCCAGCAGGATGCCGGGTCCGGCGAGGCGACCCCGGCCGGCGGGGCGGAGCGGACCGGCGGCTCCTGGCCCGGCGCCGAGCCGGCCGGCGGCCCGTGGGTGGGTCCCGGCCAGGCGGAGAGTCCCTGGGCCCGGCCCGGGCCGGAGGCCGCCGCGGGTCCGGCCGGTGGCCAACCTGTCGCTGGCGGCTGGGCCGGCGGCACGGGCGCACCCGGCGGCTACGCCGGACCGCCGCCGACCACGCCGCCGCCGGCCGGCTGGCGGCCACCGGTGTACGTGCAGCCACCGCCGCCCCGGCGGCTGCCAACGCAGGACATGGCCGCCATGGACCAGGCGGAGCAGCAGGCGCAGCGCCTCACCTACGGCTTCGGAGGGGTCGCCGCCGTGGTGCTGGTGCTGCTCATGTGCCTGCTCTGCTCGCGGGTGATCTTCTGAGCCCGGCTCAGAGCGTGCCGCCCCAGACCGCCTGGGCGCCGGTGTCACCGGCCAGGTAGACGTACACCACCGCGAACACGGCGAGCACGGCCACCACACCGGTGAGGACCGGGGCGAGCCAGCGGGGCAGGTTGCGGGTCCGGGCGAACCCGCTGGTCACCAGGAGGAGCAGCAGCGCCGCGGCGGCCAGCCCGAAGGTGAACGACCGAAGGCTGTCGCCGTACTCGGAGTGCTCGCGCACCTTGTCGAGGATCTGCGCCGGGTAGTGCTTCTCCTCCAGCACGTGCTCCAGCGCCTCCCCGGACTCGGTGGCCAGGAACGCGGCGATCGGAGACGCGACGGCGAGGGCCGCCACCGCCCAGTCGAGCCGCGCCCGCCACCGGGGCAGCACCCCGTACGCGACGGAGACCAGCGCCAGCAGCGGCACGAGCACCACGGCGGCGTGCACCAGCAGGGCGTGCGCGGGCAGACCGTTGAATTCCTTGAACACCGACACCTCCGGCAAGTGGGTGCGAACCGCGCAGTCAGCGTACGACGATGTGATCGTCGCCGCCTTTCGTCACATCCCACCTCACGCGCCCGGACCGGACGCGGTTCACCCTGTGGCCCCGACCACCCCGGTTCCCGCTCGCTTGTCGGCATCCTGGCCCCGTGCTGTCATTACTGCATGTCCAGTGGCGAGGAACTGCTCCGGTCGAGGGGCCTGCGGGTCACCCGACCGCGCCTCGCCGTGCTGGACGTGCTGGCCGAGGGCGGCCACCTGGAGGTCGACGAGATCACCCGGCGGGTCCGGGAACGGCTGGACTCGGTCTCCACCCAGGCCGTCTACGACGTGCTCGGCGCGCTCTCCCGGGCCGGACTCTCCCGCCGGATCGAGCCGGCCGGCTCCCCGGCCCGGTACGAGGCCCGCGCCGGCGACAACCACCATCACGTGGTGTGCCGGGGCTGCGGTGAGATCGCCGACGTCGACTGCGCCACCGGCAGCGCGCCCTGCCTCGACCCGCACATCGCGCACGGGTTCGAGGTGGACGAGGCGGAGGTCACCTTCTGGGGCCTCTGCCCGGCCTGCCAGGCGCGCCGGTCCGCCGACGACTGACCGCCCCCGGCCGGCGCCGCCCGACGCGTGGCACGCTTGGGCCGTGGAAACCGATGACCTCGGCCTGTTCGGTCCGGGATCGGTCACGTGGAAGGTCCACGCGGAGCCGATCCTGTTCATCGCCGGCCTCCGCTCGCTCTACCTGCAGGCGTTGCATCCCCGGGCGATGGCCGGCGTCGCCCAGAACAGCAACTACCGCACCGACGCCTGGGGCCGGCTGGTGCGGACCGCCACCTACGTGGGGACGACCATCTACGGCACCACCGCCGAGGCGGAGGCGGCCGGCCGGCGGCTGCGGGCCCGGCACGCGCGGCTGCGCGCCCGTGACCCGTTCACCGGCGAAGAGTTCCGGATCGACGACCCGGAACTGCTGCGCTGGGTGCACGTCACCGAGATCGAATCCTTCGTGAGCACCGCGCGCCGGGCCGGGCTGCCGCTCACCGACGCCGAGGTCGACGGCTACTACACCGAGCAGCGCCGATCGGCGGCCCTGGTCGGGCTCGACCCGGCCGAGGTGCCGGGCACGGCCGCCGAGGTGGCCGACTACTACCGGCGGATCCAGGGTGACCTGCGGATGACGAAGGAGGCGGCGGAGACGGCCCTGTTCCTGACCGCCCCGCCGATCCCGTGGAAGGTCAGCCGGCCACTACAGCTCGGCCTGAGCCTCGGGCCGCCGCGCTGGGCGTACCTGGGCGTGGCCGGCGTCGCCATGGCGCTGCAGCCGGCCTGGGCCCGCCGGTTGTACGGCGGCCTCGGCCTGCCCACCACCGCCCTCTCGGCCGACCTGAGCGTGCGCGCCCTGCGGCTCGCCCTGGCGGCGGTGCCCCGCCGTTACCGGGAGGGCCCGTTGCAGCAGGCCGCAAAGGCCCGCGCCGCCCGCCGCACCGCCGCCTGACCCCGCCCGCACCGGCCAGCGCCGGCCAGGCCGCCGCCTGCCCGTCGGGCCGGGCGGTTTGCGGCCAGTCGGCCCATCACGCCGACCCGACACCCCGACCACCACCCGCCCTGACTGCACGGATCGCGGCGAACCGGCCCGACACACCACCTGGACACCCCGACCTGCCGCAAGCCGCCGGTGTCGGCGGGAAGGACTGGGCAGGCCGCCCAGCGGATCACTCGAGGTCGGCGGCCGGCTCAGCCGGTCGGTCCACGGCCGCCCACGGGTCCTTGCCGGGCGCCTGCGCGCCCTCCGGGCAGGTGCGCCGGTAGTCGCACCAGCCGCAGCGGGGGCCGGGGGTGGTGGGGAACGCGTCGTCGGGGTCGGCGCCGTCGGTGACCGCCCGCTCGGCGGCCATGATGTCCCGGGCGGTCTCCTCGGCCCGGGTGAGCTGTCGGTCCAGCGACTCGGGGGTGTGCTCGTGCGCGGCGACCGTGCCGGTGGGCAGGTGGTGCAACTCGACCCGCCGGCAGGGCCGGCGGAACACCCGCTCGGCCGCGTACGCGTACAGCGCCAGGGCCTGGGAGCCGCGCGCGTCGTCGGTGTCCAGCCCGGTGCGGCCGGTCTTGTAGTCGACGATCACCAGCTCGGGCCGCCCGTCGGGGCCGGGCCGGGAGTCGATCCGGTCGGCGCGGCCGTTGAAGGCGAGCACCGCGGTCTTGACCGCGACCACCCGCTCCACGCCGACCGGTTCGTCGGCCGGGTCCAGCCCCACCACGTATGCCTCCAGCCAGGCCAGCGCCCGGCGGAAGGCGTCCCGCTCCTGGTCGACGTCGCGGTAGCCCTCGCGGACCCAGGTGCCCTTCAGCAGGGTGCCCAGCACCTCGGGGCGGCGCCGGTCGGGGTCGAGGGCATACCAGTTCTTCAGGGCGTTGTGGACGCTGGCGCCGAGCGAGTTGTGCGCCCACGGCGGGCCCTTCGGCGGGGCGGGTCGGTCGACGTACGAGTAGCGGTAGCGCCGGGGGCAGTCCGCGTACGCGCCGAGCTTGCTGGGCGTGCAGACGAAGAGCCGCTCGGGCATCCCCTCGAAGCCGAGCTGCTCGGCCTGCTCGGCACGGGGTCGGGGCGGCCGGCCGCCGGTGGGTCGCCCGGTCGGGGAGAGTCGTCGCACGCCCCAGATCCTGCCACCCCGGTACGACAGCGCTGACCCGGCCGGCCGAATCAGCGCATGGTGATGTACTGCGTGACGAAGGCGGCGATCGCGTCGGCGATGAGCTGCACCGCGATGGCGGCCAGCAGCAGGCCGGCGATCCGGGTCAGCACCTCGATGCCGCCCGGCCGGAGGATCTTGACGATCCCGCCGGAGAAGCGCAGCACGACCCAGACCGCGACCATCACCGCGACGATCGCGGCGGCGATGGCGAGATAGTCGGTGAACCCCCCGGCCCGCTGCACGAAGAGCATGGTGGCGACGATCGCGCCCGGCCCGGCGAGCAGCGGCGTGCCCAGCGGCACCAGGGCGATGTTGGAGGTGGCCTGCTGGTTCGGGTCGTCGGACTTGCCGGTCAACAGTTCCAGGGCGACGAGGATCAGCAGCAGCCCGCCGGCGGCCTGCAACGCCGGCAGGTCGACGTGCAGGTAGGCCAGGATGGTCTGCCCCGCCACGGCGAAGACCACGATCACCCCGAGCGCCAGCGCCACGGCCTGCCAGGCGGCCCGGTTCCGGTCGCGCGCCGGCAGCGGCCCGGTGAGCGCGAGGAAGATGGGCATCATGCCGGGCGGGTCGACGATCACCAGCAGGGTCACAAAGACCTCGCCGAAGAGCTTGAGATCCACCCGGACACGGTAGCCGCGTCGCCGGAACGCTTCAGCCTGAAGCGACCGGGGTCACCCCGCCGGCCAGGGCGATGATCCGCTCGTACGCCGCCGGGTCGGTGGTGAAGGCACCGAGCTGGACCGTCTTGTGCGTGCCGTGGAAGTCCGACGAGCCGGTGACCAGCAGCCCCAGCTCGGCGGCGAGCCCGCGGACGTGGTCCCGCTCGGCGGGGCTGTGGTCCTCGTGGTCGGCCTCCAGGCCGGCGAGCCCGGCCGCCGCCAGCGCGGCGATCAGCTCGTCCGGCACGATCCGCCCGCGCCGGCTGGCCCGGGGGTGGGCGAAGACCGGCACCCCGCGGGCCGCCCGGACCAGGGCCACCGCCCGGAACACGTCGATGTCCTCCTTGGGCAACCGGTACCGCTCGCCCAGCCAGTCCGGCCCGAACGCCTCGGTGGTGGTGGCCACCAGCCCGGCCCGGATCAGCGCCTGGGCGATGTGCGGGCGGCCGACGGTGCCGCCGGCCGCCCCGGCCAGGATCTCCGCCCAGTCGACGTCGATGCCGTCGGCCTGGAGCAGCCGGACGATTCGCTCGCCGCGCTCCTCCCGGGCCCGCCGGACCCGGGCCAGCTCGGCGACCAGCTCCGGCTCCGTCGGGTCGAAGAGGTACGCGAGCAGGTGCAGCGGGATCGCCGGCTCGACGCCGTGCCAGCGGCAGGAGAGCTCGGCGCCCCGGACCAGGGTGAGCCCGGGCGGCAGCGCCTCCAGCGCCTCGTCCCAGCCGCTCGTGGTGTCGTGGTCGGTGATCGCCACCACGTCGAGGCCGACGTCGGCGGCGGCACGGACCAGCTCGGCCGGGCTGAGTGTGCCGTCGCTGGCGGTGGAGTGGGCATGCAGGTCGATCCGGGCGGCGGCGCTCACCCCGCCGACGCTACCGCCCCGGTGGGGCGCCCACCGTCGGGGCGGCGCGGTCGGTCACGGCGTGGTGCCGGCCACCACGACCAGCCGCTCGTCCCGGGTGACCCCGGCGACCGGTGACCCGGCGGGCCGCTCGCCGGCCACCACCCGGTCGGGGCGTACCCGGACCAGCCGGCCGGCGGGGTCGACGTGCAGGGCCACCCCGGCCGGCGTCCAGACCACCCCGTCGACCACCGCCGGCCCCGCGGGGCGGGTCGAGACGGTGGCGCCGAGGGTGCGCAGGTCGACCAGCAGGGCGTCCTTGCCGGCCCCGTTGACCAGCAGCCACTTCCCGTCCGGCGAGACGCCGGCCGCGCCGTCGGTGGCGAGGTCCGGCCCGCAGCCGGTGCGGACCGGGGCGAGGTTCCGGGTCGGGTCGAGCACGGCCAGGCAGGGCCGCCGGGGCGTACCGGCCGAGACCTCGCCGATCACCCGGCCGTCGGGCAGCGTCCCGTAGACGTTCAGCACGTCAGGGGCCGCCCCGCCCGGCTGCCCGCCGGCCGACCGGGACCAGAGGCCGACCCCGCGGCCGGGCCGCCGGATCAGGACGGCGTCGGCGGCGAAGCCGATCGGCAGGGCGTCCGCCGGCGCGGCCGTCCGGCTGGTCGCGACGAGCTGGCCGCCGACCACGCCGGCGGCGAGGATCTCCGGACCATCGCGCCAGGCGACCTGCCGGCCGTCGGCGGCGACCACCACGGCGTCGGCCCCGGCGAGCAGCACCTGCGGCGCGCTGCCGTTGGGCGGCACCCACCAGAGGGTACGGCCGGCCGCGGTGGCCGCCGAGGTGACGAGCCAGCCGCCGTAGTCCGGGACGCGCTGTGCCCGCTCCACCGCGCCCACTCCGGTCAGCTCCCGCTGCTCGCCGCCGCTGGTCTCCAGCCGGGTCCCGATGATCAGGTCGAGTTCGGCGCGGACCGGATCGGCGTCCGGGGGCGGGTTGCTGGCGGTGGGCAACGGGGAGGGCGTGAACCCGCGCGGGTCACCGAGCACCACGGTGGGCGTGCCGCCGTGCCCGGTCGGGCCGCCGAGCTGCGCCATCCCGGTGGTGACCAGCACGGTCGCCGCGCCGGCCAGGGCGAGCCCGGTGAGCGCACGGCGCCGCCCGCTGCGCCGGGCGCGGCGGATGGCCACGCCGGCCGGGTCGGCGGCGAGCGGCCGCGGCGTCGCGACGCGACCCGCGAAGGTGTCCCGCAGCGCCCGCTCCAGCTCGTCCTCGCTCACGGCCATTGGACGCTTCGGGCCGCCCGACTGGTTGTCGCAGGGATTCGACGTACGGCTCATGGCGCCACCTCGCTGCGCTCCGGCGGCGTTGCGCGGCACCGAGGCGCTGACCCTGCTGATCCGCTCGCTCATCGGGTTTCCGCCGGGACGGTGCTGACGGGCCGGGCGGCGGCGGGGGCGGTACGCGCGGCCGGCGGGCGGGCGGCGGCCGGCGGCACGGGCCGCGGCGCCACCGGCCGCGGCTGGGCCGGGGTACGCGGTGCGGGCCGGGCGGGTGCCGCCTCCGCCGGTTCGGCCGGCAGGCCGAGGGCGGCCTGGGAGCCCAGCCGCTTGCGGAGCGTGTTGAGCGCCCGGGAGGTCTGGCTCTTCACCGTGCCCGGGGAGATCTCCAGCAGGGCGGCGGTCTGCGCCTCGGACATGTCCTCATAGAAGCGGAGCACCAGCACGGCCCGTTGCCGGGCCGGCAGCGCCTGGAGGTGCCGCCAGAGGGCGTCCCGGTCGAGCTGCTGCTCGATCTCGTCCACCCCGGCCCGCTCGGGCAGCACCTCGGTCGGCCGTTCACCGTGCCAGCGCCGCCGCCACCAGCTGGTCGAGGTGTTGACCATGACCCGGCGGGCGTACGGCTCGATGGCCTCGATCCCGCCGAGCCGCTTCCACGCCAGGTACGTCTTGGTCAGCGCGGTCTGGAGCAGGTCCTCGGCGGTCGCCCAGTCCCCGGTCAACAGGTAAGCGGTGCGCAGGAGCGCGCCGGAGCGGGCCGCGACGAACTCGCGGAACTCCTCTTCCAGCGGGTCCCTGCTCGCCACCGCTCACCTCCGCACCCCGTCCTGCATGGCAGGTTGCCATGTCCGGGTGGGTCGGGTCGACGGCAAATGGTGCGCAATCCCTCCGATGTTCGGACGGAAAGTTTCACGCCCCGTCGTCGGCCTTGGCCTCGTCGGCCTCCTTGCCCAACCGCGCCTCGACGGCCTGCGGCTCGTACATCTCCTCGACGACGCGCAGGTAGAGCTCGTTCGGGTTGGGCAGATTCTTGATCTCGCGGAGCGCCTGCTCCTGCCCGGCGGACTCCAGCACGAAGGTGCCGTAGTTGAGCGCCCGGCCGGTCGGGGTCTGCTCGTACTTCATGTCGGTGACCCGGACCAGCGGCATCATCGCCACCCGCCGGGTGATGATCCCGTTGACCACCATCACCCGCTTGTTGGTGAGGATGAAGCGGTCGTACCACCAGTCGGCGACCCGCCAGGCGACCCAGCCCATCACGGCGAACCAGAGCAGGACCGCGACGGTGGTCAGCGCGCCGACGTCCCGCCCGGCGAGGAAGCCGGAGAGGTAGCCGAGGACGAAGGTCGCGGCGATGCCCACCAGGATCGGCGTGGAGAGGTGGATCCAGTGCCGCTTCCACTCGCCCCGGTAGCGCTCGGTGGGGAAGAGATAACGGGCCACCAGCGAGCTGGGCTCGTCCTCCAGGGGCAGCACGCGGCGGGGAGCCATGCCCTGGGCGTCGACCCGCAGCCCGGCCAGCTCGTCCTCGGAGATCTGCGGCGGCTGGTAGCCGGCCTCCGGGTCGCGGATCCAGGCGCGTCCCGAGCGCCCCTCGCCGGCGTAGCCCGGCCCGTCGCCGAAGGCGGCCTCATCCGAAAGGGAGGGACCGTCACCCAGGCCGGGACCGGCCCCGTACCCCGGACCGTCGTCGGGGCCGATCCGGGGGATGGGCTCGGTGTCCCGGCGCGACCAGTCCGGGTCGTCGGGGTCGAAGGGTGGACCGGAGGGGCTTCCCATCGGCGGCTAGGCGACCAGGCTCGTGAAGAAGTCGCCGAAGCCCTGCGCGATGTCCATGATGCCGCCGCCGAGGGACTTGGCGACGTCGGCGGCGGAGTTGGGCCGGTAGGCAATGAAGAAGATCAAGAATGCGACCAGGGCCCAGGTGAGGACCTTCTTGACCATGGTGGGCCATCCTCTCGCGCGGCGCCGGGTCCATTTACCCCAGTGGTACCCAGAGTATCAGCATGGTGTCGTACAGTGAATATCTGCGCCCGCTCCCCGATCCACCGGTGCCGGCCGGTCAGGCCCGCCCGTGCAGGTACGGAGACGGTGCGCCGTACACGAGTTCGGGCGGTGTCCACTCGGTGAGGTCGTGCAGCACGACTTCTTCCGCGAGGAGGTGACCCGCGCTCGCCGGCCAGGCTATCGCATGCAGCCACATTCCCCGAGCCTCGCCGGCGTACGCACTTCGATCTGTCGGCGAATTCACGAGCCATAGTGGAGTCGGGTGACCGCCCACTCTGATCTTCGCGTGCGGCACCCGTTCCGGGTGACCGGGCCCGGGGTCGGTGAGCGCCTCCTCGACCTGCGGCCCGGGGTCGGGACCGGGCAGTCCCGCGAAGCGGGACCCCAACCCGACGCCCGGCTCCTCGGCGACGAAGAGCAGGTCCGCCGGCCCACCGTCGAGGGGCGCCGGACCGGCGCAGGCGATGGCCGTGGCCCGGATCCCGTCCCGGTCGTCCCCGGCCCAGGCCACCCCGGTCAGGGTCCACCCGGTGGGCAGCGGCCACGGGCACCAGAGCGGCACGCCCGCCCGGCCGGACGGGTCGCCGGTGGCGGCCACCCGGTCCACCACGCTCGCCATGATCTCGGCGCTGATGTGCTCCGGCACGTGCAGTGGCGGCACCGGGCCGCAGCGCAGGCACCGGGACTCGCCGTGCATCAGGTCCGGCTCCCGGACCGGACCCGCGCACCTGGGACAACTCACCGCGACACTCACGTTCCCACCGTCACCCGGCACCACCCGGGCGTCAAGCGGAGCGGCCGGATCGGTGCCGTTCAGTCCGGCGGCGGACCGGCGTACGCGCGGATCCAGGCGTGCATGGCGATGCCGCTGGCCACCCCGGCGTTGATCGAGCGGGTGGAGCCGTACTGGGCGATGGAGAAGAGCTGGTCGCAGGCGGCCCGGGCGGGCTCGGACAGGCCGGGTCCCTCCTGGCCGAAGAGGAGCGCGCACCGGCGGGGCAGGGTGCTGGTCTCCAGCGGCTTCGAGCCGGGCAGGTTGTCGATGCCGACCACCGGCAGCCGCTGCTCCGCCGCCCAGGCGACGAACTCCTCGATGGTCGGGTGGTGCCGGACGTGCTGGTAGCGGTCGGTGACCATGGCGCCGCGCCGGTTCCACCGCCGCCGCCCGACGACGTGCACCTCGGCGGCGAGGAAGGCGTTGGCGTTGCGGACCACCGTGCCGATGTTGAAGTCGTGCTGCCAGTTCTCGATGGCCACGTGGAAGTCGTGCCGGCGCCGGTCCAGGTCCGCCACCACGGCCTCGCGCCGCCAGTAGCGGTACCGGTCCACCACGTTGCGCCGGTCGCCGTCGGCGAGCAGCTCCGGGTCGTACCGCGGGTCGTCCGGCGGGTCGCCGGGCCAGGGCCCCACACCCACGTCGAGCTGGTCGTCGGTCACGGTCTCCAGAGGGTACGGCCCGTCGCCGCCGCCGGCCGCCGGCACCCCGGTCAGCGCAGGTCCAGCGCACCGCCGAGCCGGTCGAGGAACCGCCGGTCGGCGGGGCTCGACCCGACCTCACCGGCCCGGCAGACCCGGGCCGCGACCGACTCCACCCACTGCCGGTACGCCGCCGAGTCGGCGGGGTCGGCGCGCCGCCGTAGCACCCGTACCGCCGCCCGGCAGGCGGCGAGCAGGTCGACGACGTCGGTGAGGCGCTCGTCCCGGGTGGCGGCGCCGTCGTGCCGGGCGTAGATCGCGGAGACCACGGCGCGGACCAGGTCGCTGTCGAAGGCCCGGCCGGCCGCCACCGCGTCGAGGCCGGCGAGCCCGGCCGCGACGCCGCGCGACGGGCGGCCGGGGCCCGGCGAGGCGGCGGCGACGAGGACCCGGCCCGGCAGGTCGGTCAACAGGTCCCACTCCGCCGTGGAGTAGGCGGCGCTGGTCAGCGGTGCGGCACGCCGCCCGGCGGAGGGCGGCTCTCCGGCGACGGAGGGTTTCATGTCGCCGCTCCGCTTCGCGCCGCGGCGCCGTGAGGCACCGACGCGCTGAGCCTGGTGATTCGCTCGCTGCGCTCGCTCATCGGGGGACCTCCGGCGTCAGCATATGCCCGGGAAGGTGAAAAGGACCCCTACCCCGGGGGAACGCCGGGGTAGGGGTCCTTTCGCGTACGCCGGGGCGTCAGCGCGGCTCGGGGAAGCTCGGCCGCTCCGGGTCCACGCCCTCGGGCACGGCTGCGGCCGCGTACTCCTTCTTGGGGACCATGACCTTGCGCCGGAAGACGCAGACCAGCGTCCCGTCCTGGTTGTAGCCGCGGGTCTCCACGGCGACCACGCCGCGGTCCGGCTTCGAGGAGGACTCCCGCTTGTCCAGCACCGTCGTCTCGCCGTAGATGGTGTCGCCGTGGAAGGTCGGTGCGACGTGCCGCAGCGACTCGATCTCGAGGTTGGCGATCGCCTTGCCGCTGACGTCCGGCACCGACATGCCGAGGAGCAGCGAGTAGATGTAGTTGCCGACCACCACGTTGCGCTTGAACTGGCTCGCCGACTCGGCGTAGTGCGCGTCCATGTGGAGCGGGTGGTGGTTCATGGTGAGCAGGCAGAAGAGGTGGTCGTCGTACTCGGTGACCGTCTTGCCCGGCCAGTGCCGGTAGACCGCGCCGACCTCGAACTCCTCGTAGTAGCGGCCGAACTGCATCCTTGTCCCCTTCGACGGGCGGCGATGGAGTTCGGCACAGCATGCCTTACCGCTTGTTAAGGCGACGACGGGGGCACTGCTGGTGCGGAAATGTCACACGGGCCGACCCGGGGGGAGACGCAATGAGCGGCGGGGCCCTCCCCGGCACCCGCCGCCCACGCTCTGATGCGGAAGATTCTGCCGTACGGCGATGCCGACCCGACAGAGACGGACGTCACATTTATCTTTTTGTTACGTTACGTTGGGTAACTTCCGACCATGTGAGAAGCGATCTCTGCAGGTCGGATAGCCGCTTGTCAAGTAGCAAATCAGCGATCCGTGGCGCTCGATCCCGACGATCTCCCTGGAAGCGCTCCCATCACGGCACGTCACGCAAGTGCACGACGCATTTGCGTTCCGCGACGCCGCCGGGACCGATTACTCTCGATGCGCCCGACCGTCATCGCAGGGCTGCGCTGCGTTTCGTCGCCCGCGTCACGGGAATTCCTGAACACCCACCCTCGTTCCACGGGACGTAGAAGCAATCCGCGCTGATCGGAGAGTGCAATGGCAACGGTTGAGCTGACCACCGCCAACTTTGACGAGGTGACCGAGCAGGACGGGATCGTGCTGCTGGACTTCTGGGCCGACTGGTGCGGTCCGTGCAAGCGGTTCGCCCCGGTCTACGAGCGCTCGTCCGACAAGCACCCGGACATCACCTTCGGCAAGGTCGACACCGAGGCCCAGCAGGAACTGGCCGTCAAGTTCAACATCAGCTCGATCCCGACGATCATGGCGATCAAGGACGGCGTGATCGTGTTCGCGCAGCCCGGGGCCCTCCCCGAGTCCGCGCTCGAAAACCTGATCGAGCAGGTGGAGAAGCTGGACATGGACGAGGTCCGCAAGCAGATGGCCGAGCAGGGCCACCAGCACTGAGCCGAGCCGCACGCGCCGACGGCCGGGTCCCCGACGGGGCCCGGCCGTCGCCGTTTCCGGGGCCTGTCGATGGCGACACGGTCAGCGAGCCATGGCCGACGGACGGACACCGCGGGGGGGCTTGGTCCCGTAACGTCCACACCCGATGGAGACCCTGACCACCCGCGGCCGCGCGATCCGGCTGAGCGCCACCGTGCTGGGGTTGGTGCTGCTCCTCGCCGGCACCGTCCGGGGCACCGACGACGACTTCCCGTTCGGCCCGTTCCGGATGTACTCCACCTCGGACCCGCCGGACGCCCCCGCGCCGGACACCCGGGTCGAGGGCGTCGACCGCACCGGGGCGGTGGTCACGCTGGGCCAGGACGCCACCGGCATCCGCCGCGCCGAGATCGAAGGCCAGCAGTCCCGGTACGTCGCCGAGCCCGACCGGCTGCGCCAGGTCGCCCAGGCGTACGCCGAGCGGCACCCGGCCGCACCCGCGCTGGTCGAAGTGCGCATCGTGATCCGCTGGTACGACATCCAGGGCGGCCGGCCGACCGGCCGGTGGACCGACCGCACCGTCGTGACGTGGCAGGACCGTCGGTGACCGGCTGGCTGACCGAGGCGGTGCCGCGCGGGCGGGTGGCCGCCTTCCGTACCCTCGTCTATCTCTTCGTCGCCGCGGACCTGGTGGTCTTCACCCCCTGGGTACGCAGCCGGGTGGACGTGCCGGGCGACCTCTACCGACCACTGCTGATCGGCCGGCTCCTCCCGCTGCCCACCCCCACCCCGGCGGTGGTCGGGGTGATCTTCTGGGTGCTGCTGGCCCTCGCCCTGCTCGCGGCGACCGGACGGGCGCCCCGGCTGCTCGGCTGGACGATCTTCGCCCTCTACTTCGAGTGGATGATCGTCGCGATGAGCTACGGCAAGGTCGACCACGACCGGTTCGGGCTCCTCGTGGCGCTGGCCGTGCTGCCCACCGCCGGACGGGCCCGGCACGGCGATCCCACCCGCACGGAGGCCGGTGGCTGGGCGCTGCGGGTCACCCAGATCGCGGTGATCTGCACGTACTTCCTGGCGGCCTGGGCCAAGTTCCGGTTCGGCGGGTTCGACTGGGCGACCGGCTCGGTGCTGGCCCGGGCGATCATCCGGCGCGGCACCGACCTGGCCGACCTGATCGCCCAGGTGCCGCACCTGCTGATCGTCGCCCAGTTCGGCATCCTGGCCTTCGAGCTGCTCAGCCCGCTGGTCTTCGTGCTGCCCGAGCGTTGGCGAGTCGCCGCCGTGGGCTTCTTCTACTCGTTCCACCTGGTGACCATCGCGACGATCACCATCTCGTTCGCGCCGCACCTGGTGGCGATGACCAGCTTCCTGCCGCTGGAGCAGGTCCGCCCGGTGGTCTGGGCCCGCCGGTTCCTCGCCCGCGGGTCCCGGTCCGACGGCGACCCCACCCCGATCCTCCCGGCCACCCCACTCGCCGGCTCCGACCCCGCCCCGAGCGCCTGACCACGCCGCCCACGCACACCACCGGGATCCGCGCAGATTCACGGAAAGAGTGGCCATCCACGGCGGAATGGCCACTCTTTCCGTGAATCAGTGACTGCGGCGAGCGCGCCCCAGGGGGCGGCGGGTCAGGCGTCGGGGGTGGGGCGGGCGGTGGGGCCGTAGAGGCGCTCGCGGGCCTCCTGCGGCAGCGAGCAGGCGGCGGTGCCGCCCGGCAGCCGGTGCCGGTTGCGGGCCACCCACCGGTACGCCGGCCAGGCCGCCACCCGGACCGGCGGGAAGCGCAGCCCGGCACCGGCGACCCGCCAGAGCGGCGCGCTCTCCCCCAGGAGCTTGGCGATGGCGTCCGGGCCGGAAGCGCGGGAGCCGTCGGCGCCCACCCACTGCACCGCCTCCTCGCACTCGGCCTCCGTCAGCCCGAGCGCCGCCAGGTCGGCGAACTGCCAGGGCACCACCCGGGCGCCGGTGGGGATCCGGCGCTCGATGAACTGCGCGCAGCGGGTGCAGAACGCGCAGTCGCCGTCGTAGACGAAGGTCGACGTCTCCATGCCCCCATCCTGCACCCGGCCGGCGCGCTCCGGTGGCCGGTGTCCGGCGCGTCACTTGCGGATCCTTCGTACGCATGTTCGAATGAGGGCCATGCGCTGGGACAACCTCTCCGCTCCCCCGGACGAGGGGACTCCCGACGGGGCAGCGCCAGCGACTCCACCCCTGCCGCTGGCGCTCCCCGGCGCGATCGCCCGCACCTTCGACACCCCCGGCTTCGCCGGCATGACCTTCTACGAGGTGCGCGCGAAGTCGATCATCAACCGGGTGCCCGGCCAGTCCCGCGTGCCGTTCGAGTGGACGATCAACCCGTACCGGGGCTGCAGTCATGCGTGCGTCTACTGCCTCGCCGGTGACACCCCGATCCTGATGGCCGACGGCCGCACCAGACCGATCAGCGAGCTGGCCCCGGGCGACCGGATCTACGGCACCGAGCGCAAGGGTGCCTACCGCCGATACGTGGTGACCACGGTCCGCGACGTCTGGTCGACGGTGAAGCGGGCGTACCGGGTCACCCTGGAGGACGGCACCACCCTGGTCGCGAGCGGCGACCACCGGTTCCTCACCGAGCGCGGCTGGAAGTACGTCACCGGCGCGATGGGCGGCGCCGGGAAGCGGCCGTACCTGACCACCCGGAACCGGCTGATCGGCACCGGCCGGTTCGCGGCCCCGCCCAAGGAGTCGGCCGACTACCGCCAGGGCTACCTCTGCGGCATGGTCCGCGGCGACGCGCACCTCGGCAGCCGGTTCCGGCTGGCCCTCGCCGACGAGGAGGCGCTCGATCGCACGCAGCGGTTCCTCGCCGAGGCGGGTGTCGAGACGGCGCGGTCCGCGTCCGCCCCGACCGGTGGGACCCGGCGGGCGATCAGCACCCTGCGCACCGCCCGGCAGCGGGACGTCGAGGCGATCACCGAGCTGATCCGCTGGCCGGACGAGCCGACGGACGACTGGCGGCTGGGCTTCCTCGCCGGCATCTTCGACGCCGGGGGCAGTTGCCGCCGGAGCGTCTTCCGGATCAGCGGCGGTGCCGACGAGATCCTCGGCCGGACGGCCGACGCTCTGCGCCACTTCGGCTTCTCCTGCATCCTTGAGCCCTCAGGGCGGCCCAACCGGGTCGGCCAGGTCCGGCTGACCGGCGGCCTGCCCGAACGGCTGCGTTTCTTCCACCTGACCGACCCGGCGATCACCCGCAAGCGGTCCATCGAGGGCGCCGCGCTGAAGTGCCGGGCCCGGCTCGGCGTGGTCAAGATTGAGGACCTCGGCCTGGCGCTGCCGCTGTGGGACATCACCACCGGCACCGGCGACTTCATCGCCAATGGCGTGGTCAGCCACAACTGCTTCGCCCGCAACACCCACACCTACCTCGACCTCGACGCCGGGGCGGACTTCGACCGGCAGGTGATCGTCAAGGTCAACGCCGGTGAGCTGGTCCGCCGCGAGCTGGCCGCCCCGCGCTGGCGCGGCGCGCACATCGCGATGGGCACCAACGTGGACTGCTACCAGCGGGCGGAGGGCCGCTACCGACTCATGCCGCCGATCATCGAGGCGCTGCGTGATTTCGCCAACCCGTTCTCGATCCTGACCAAAGGCACGCTGCTCCTGCGCGACCTGCCCCTGCTGCGGCAGGCGGCCGAGGTGACCCGGGTCGGGCTGTCGTATTCGGTGGGCTTCATCGACGAGGCACTGTGGCGGGCGGTCGAGCCGGGCACGCCGAGCCCGCGCCGCCGGCTGGACGCGGTACGCCAGCTCACCGACGCCGGCTTCCCGGTGGGGGTGCTGATGGCGCCGATCCTGCCCGGGTTGAGCGACGACGACGAGTCGATCGACGCCACCGTGGCGGCGATCGCCGCGGCGGGGGCCATCAGTGTCACTCCCCTGCCGTTGCACCTGCGCCCCGGCGCCCGCGAGTGGTACGCGCACTGGCTGGCCCGCGACTTCCCGCACCTGGTCCCCCGCTACCGGCAGCTCTACCGCTCGGGCGCGTACGCGCCGCAGGCGTACCAGCGGGAGGTGACCGCGCGGGTGCGGATGGCGGCCCGCCGGCACGGGCTGCACCGGGGCGAGGTCGGGGACAACCGGCAGCTACCCGCGGCACCGCCCCCGCCGCCGGCCGAGCAGCTCTCGCTGCTGTAGGGCCGACGCGGGGAGACCGGCGCTCGCCGGGTCGCCGGGCACCACCCGGGTTAGTCTCGGCAGATGCGTTCCGCCCAGCAGATCCTCGCCGACTCCGCCGTGATAGCCGTCGTGGGCGCGTCCCGCGACCCGGACAAGGCCGCGCACCGGGTGCCGCTGGAGATGCAGCGCCACGGCTGGCGGATCATCCCGGTGAACCCGACGGTGGACGAGCTCTTCGGCGAGAAGGCCTACCCGTCGCTGGCCGACATCCCGCACCCGGTCGACCTGGTGGACGTGTTCCGCCCGGCCCGCGACGCGGTGGAGGTGGTCCGGCAGGCGGTAGCGGTCGGCGCGCCGGCGGTGTGGTTGCAGCTCGGGATCTTCTCCGCCGAGGCGCGGCGGATCGCCGAGGAGGCGGGCATCGACTACGTCGAGGACCGCTGCCTGATCATCGAGCGGGCGGCCGGCGGGCTCAGCCGGCGGGGCTGACCCCCGCGCGCCTCACGGGCCGACGACCAGGGTGTGGTTGGCGAACGCGTCGGTGATCACCGCCCGCCCGTCGGGGGCGACGGCCATCAGCCAGCGCTGAAGTTCGGGAAAGAACCCCAGGTCAGAGAAGGTGTAGTACGGAACCTCGGTGAGTGGTACCCGCCGCGGTTCCCGGCAGGAGTGGTCGGCGCAGATCCGCAGCACGGCGCGGCCCGGCGTCGAGTTGGGGGCACCCACCTCGACATGGAAGCCGTCCCGGCTGCCGCGTTCGATCACCACGTCGTAGCGCTCGCCCTGCGGCCGATGGACGGTGGCGACCGGCGCGTCGTCCCCGCAGCCCGGGCAGCCGAAGACGTCGTCGAAGTCCAACGACACCAGTTCCTCCTCCGACGGCATGCCGGGCCGCGCTCCGCCACCGAACGGCGCGACCTCGGCCCGGCCGCAGTCCGAGGTGGTGCACCAGCCGACCGAGACCACGCCGGTAAACGGTGATCGGAAGGCGACGACCGGCTCTCCGCTCCTACGGGTTCGGATCATCAGTCGCGTCGGCGAGTTGTCGGGCGTATCGAGTGCACCGTCCACGAGCCCGAAGCTGGTGACCGTCGGGTCCACGCAGCGGACGTCGGGACAGCGGATCAACTTCAGCTCGACCCGGCGGGCTTCGGCGCGAACCGTGCCGTCATCGGAACCGGTGGGCCGGATCTCCATCGCGCTGGCGAGCAGGATCTCCCCGGCCGGTGACAGGGTGATCGCCGCCGCCCTGGATCCGCGCAGCACGGCCAGCGGCCCTTCGGCGCGCCGGCAGACCCGCCGGGCATCGCACTGCTCCAACTCGTGCTGGCCGAGGGCGTAGACGGAACCGTCCGGGCCGAAGGCCGCTCCCCCGTGCGGCTCGTACATCGTCACGGACAGCGTGGTCTGCCGGGTCGTCCGGCACCGGTCGTCGAGGCAGTCCTCGATCGCGTGCTGGCCGACGAGGATCGGACCTCGGCCCGCCGGCCAGGCCACCGCGATCATCCGGTGCGCAGAGCCGGCGTGGACGGTGACCTGGGGCAGCCGCTCCGCCGCGACGACGCCGCCGGCGAGCACCGTGGGGAGCAGCAGGGCGGCGATCCCCAGCGGGACGGTGAGCCGGCCGGGATGCCAGGTGCGCGGGCGGACCGGCTCGGCTGCGGGCTGCGCCCCGCCGCTGGCGCGGGCCTGCCCTCGCCCAGGCAGGTCGTGGTACACGGCCAGCAGGGTCCACGTCTGGAGGGCGGCCACCCCGATCAGGCTCAGGTCCCGCAGCAGCCAGGCGAGAGCGCCCTCGAGCGGGCCGGAGACATGCTCCTCGAAGTTCGCGAAGGCCCACCCGTACAGCAGGGCCGGCACCGCCACGCCGATCAGGAGGGAGAGGGCGAAGCTCGCCACCTGGCCGCGCACGTCGGCGGACGCGGCCCGGAACGCCGCCCGTCCCCGCAGGTCGTCGAGGACCGCGATCGGCAGCACCAGCGCGAAGCGGACCAGGAGCGGGGCGGTCGCCACGGCGAGCAGCGCGCCGACGACCCAGACCACCTCCGGGCGGGCGGGCAGCATCAACCCGAGCAGGAGGAACCCGACGAGCACCGTGACCACCCCGGCGGCCAGGGCCGCGGAGACCGTGGGGAGCGCCCGGACCGCGCGGCGCAGTGGACGGTCCTCGTGGGCCGCCGCGGCGACTCCCGCGGTCAGCGCCAGGGCCCAGCCGACCGCGACCACGAGCGCACCGACGACGCCGGCCGGCAGGACGAGCATCCCGTTGACCACCCGCGCCGGGTCGGCGCCGGGGATCGGGAGCAGGCCGAGGAGCAGCTGCACCAGAGACAACGGTACGAGCACCAGCACGAGGGCCGGGAGGGCCGCGCGGCGGCGTGGGGTCGGCACGGGGCGTACGGTACGGCCCGTACGCCACTCCCCGCTGTCCCCGGCACGCGGCTGACCGTGTGCCGCCGGTCCGCTGCCCGACGGGCCGACCGGCTCAACCGGCGGGTTGCGCCGGTCCGCAGATCAGGTCGAGCTGGGTGTCCAGGGCGGCGAGCGCGGTCTCCGCCGGATAGTGCCCGCCGAGCAGGTAGATCCCGAGTCCTTCCAGGACGGCGAGCAGGCCCACGGCGGCCCGGTCCGGGTCGACCCGGCGGTCGGCCGGCCGGGCGGCCTGCGCGGCGCGGATCTGCCCGGCGAGGAAGCCCAGCAGGGCGGCCGTCTCCTGGTGCAGTGCCGCGGCGGCGCCCGGCCGCACCGCCGTGTAGGCCAGGAAGGCCACGGCCACCCGGCCGTCGGCCCGGCGCGCCTCGTCGAGCGGCAACAGCTCGACCAGCATGGTGCGCAGCATCGTACGCGGGGCGGGGTGGCCGCCGAGCGCGGCGACCGCCCGGGTCACCCGGGCCTCGCCGTGCTCGCGAACGACGGCGAGGGCGAAGGTCATCATCTCGTCCTTGGTGCGGAAATAGTGCTGCACCATCCCGGCGGAGACCCCGGCCTCCGCCGCCACGTGCCGCAGGCTGACCGCTTCCAGCCCGCGTTCGGCTGCCACCCGCATCAGGGCGTCGGCGATCAGCTTGCGGCGCTCGCCGTGGTCGACCCGCTTCGGCATGCCCCCATGCTTTCACAATGCGACTGCATTGACACCCGGGCACCCCGCCGGATACGTTGCGACTGCAATGCAAAAACGCGAGCAGCGGGGGTGACCTGTGCGGAGGCGGAGTCCGGTCGCATTGCTGTGGAGCGCGGTCCGGTACGAGATCGGCATGTGGCGCAGCCTCTACCGCTGGCTCCTGCGCCGACCACCGACCACCGAACCCGGGGCCGAGGTCTTCGGCTACGTCGGCGTGGTGCAGCCGATCCTGATCGCCTTCATCGTCCTGTCGGCGGTCGAGATCCCGATCTTCGACCTGATCCTCCGGCACACCCTGCCGTGGCCGTCGGTACGGAAAGTCGTGCTGGCGCTCGGCATCTGGGGCCTGCTGTGGATGATCGGGCTCTTCGCCGGCCTGCGGGTCCATCCGCACGTCGCCGGGGCGGCCGGGCTGCGCGTCCGCAACGGCTTCTCCGTCGACTTCCTCGTGCCCTGGGCGGCAATCGCCACGGCCGGCGCCCACTACCGGTCGCTGCCGTCCAGCCGAGCCGTCCAGATCGAGCACGACGAGTCGGGGGCGATCCTGAACATCGGCGCCGGCAAGCAGACCAGCGTCGACCTGGTGTTGCGCGAGCCGCTCTCGGTACGGCTCCCGAACGGCCCGAGCGAGCCGGTGCGGGAGATCCGCCTCTACGCCGACGACCCGTCGGCCCTGGTCGCCCTTGTCGAGAAGGGGCCCCTGCCACACCGAACGCGTTGACAGGGACCCCGGCTCGCAACCGTCAGAGCTTGTACTCCTTGAGCAGGCCGCGGGAGATGATGGTCTTCTGGATCTCGGAGGTGCCCTCGCCGATGAGCAGGAAGGGAGCCTCCCGCATCAGCCGCTCGATCTCGTACTCCTTGGAGTAGCCGTAACCGCCGTGGATGCGGAACGCCTCCTGGACCACCTCGGCGCAGTACTCGGAGGCGAGCAGCTTGGCCATGCCGGCCTCGACGTCGTTGCGCTGGCCGGCGTCCTTGAGGCGGGCCGCGTTGACCATCAGGGCGTGTGCCGCCTCGATCTTCGTACCCATCTCGGCGAGCTTGAACGCGACGGCCTGGTGCTTGGCGAGCGGCTGGCCGAAGGTGCGGCGCTGCTGGGCGTACGCGACGGCCAGTTCGAACGCGCGGATGGAGATGCCGCAGGCCCGGGCGGCCACGTTGACCCGGCCGACCTCGATGCCGTCCATCATCTGGTAGAAGCCGCGCCCGACCTTCTCCTCGCCGCCGAGCACGGCGGAGGCGGGGACGGTGACGCCGTCGAGCACCATCTCGGTGGTCTCGACGCCCTTGTAGCCCATCTTGTCGATCTTGCCGGGGATGGTCAGACCGGGCGCGGTCTCGCCGAAGCCGGGCTCCTTCTCCAGCAGGAAGGTGCTCATGTTGCCGTAGACCGAGTCGGCGCCGGTGTCGGTCTTGACCAGGGTGGCCACCACCGAGGAGTACGCGCCGTTGGTCAGCCACATCTTCTGGCCGTTGAGGACGTAGTTGTCGCCGTCGCGGACCGCCTTCGACTTGATCGCCGAGACGTCGGAGCCGCACTCCGGCTCCGACATCGAGAAGGCGCCGCGCACCTCGCCGGTGGCCATCCGGGGCAGCAGCCGGGCCTTCTGGTCGGCCGAGCCGTGCTGCGAGACCAGGTACGCCACGATGAAATGGGTGTTCACGATGCCGGAGATCGACATCCAGCCACGGGACAGCTCCTCGACCACCAGGGCGTAGGTCAGCAGGGACTCGCCCAGGCCGCCGTACTCCTCGTCGATGGTCAGGCCGAACAGCCCCATCTCGCGCATCCCGTCGAGGATGTCGGTGGGGTACTCGTCGGCGTGCTCCAGCCGCTGGGCGTGCGGGATGATCTCCTTGTCGGCGAACTCCCGGACGGTTTCCAGGATCGACCGCTGCACGTCGGTCAGGCCGGGCGTCTGGGCGAGTCGGGCCATCTCAGCCTCCGGGGAATCGGCGCATTACTCATGGGTAACTGAACGCTCGGTCAGTATCGACCCCGCGACCGGTGAGGCCAAGGTGACCAGTCCACACAACCGCTGTGAAAAGGTTCACCGCTGCGAGTAGCGTCCGCAAGAGAGAGGGCCGATGACCTGCGACGGAGGGGGCGAGCAGGCGTGAGCCAACCACCCGGCGAGCCGGACCAGCCGCCGTCGCCGTACGAGCCGCCGTCCTACGGCCAGCCGTACGGAGGCCAGCCGCAGCACCCGCAGTGGGGGCAGCAGCCGCCGTACCCGCCGCAGCCCCCGTACGGCCAGTACGGGCCGCCCGGCGAGGCACCGCGACCGCGCGGCGGCGGGCCGAACGTCCTCGCCGTGCTGTCGTTGGTGTTCGCCTTCGTCTTCGCCCCGGCCGGGATCGTCCTCGGTCACCTGGCCAAGCGGCAGATCCGGCAGACCGGCGAGGAGGGCGACCAGCTCGCCACCTGGGGTCTGATCCTCAGCTACGTGTTCACCGTCATCGGGCTGCTCGCCTGCTGCGGCTGGATCGGCCTGGCCTGGTGGGCGAACTCCGACAACGGCAACTACCGCTGACCGTCAGCGGAACTCGGCCTCGCGCACGCTGTTGCCGCCGTCGACCACCAGCATCTGCCCGGTGATGTAGGAGGCCGCCGGCGAGCAGAGGAAGGCGATCGCCGCGGCCACCTCGTCCGGCGTGCCGGGGCGGCCGACCGGGGTGCCCAGACCCTGCTTGATCTCGGCGGCGGTCGACGCGGCGGTGTAGATGGTGCCCGGCGCGACCGAGTTCACCGTCACGCCGTCGGCGATCATCTCCATCGCCAGCGCCCGGGTCAGCCCCACCACGCCCGCCTTCGCCGCCGCGTACGCGGCCTCCGTGGGCAGCGCGTTGACCGGGCCGGCGGTGGCCGCGAGGTTGACGATGCGACCCCAGCCCCGCTCGGCCATCCCGCCGATGAACGCGCGGCTGCACAGGAACGCCGTGCTGAGGTTGCGGTCGATCTCGCCGCGCCACTCGTCGTAGCTGAGCTGGGCCACCGGCCGCAGCACCTCCGGACTGGCCCGGCTGGCCAGCCCCGCGTTGTTGACCAGCACCTCGACGTCGCCCAACTGCTCGGCCACCGCGTCGGCGAGCGCGCCCACCTCGGACTCGTCGGTGAGATCGGCGACGAAGCCGGTCACCCCCAGCTCCTCGGCGCGCTCGTGGATCCGCCGGGTGGTGGAGACGATCGCCACCCGGGCGCCCAGGTCGGCGAGCCGGCGCGCGGTGGCGTACCCGATGCCGTCCGGGCTGCCGGCACCGGTGACCAGCGCGACCCGGCCGTCCAACCGCATGGTGACCGGCTCGGCCAGCGGCGCCGGCTGGTCGTCCTGGTCGGCGGACCCCGCCGGAAGGCCGCTCCGGGTGCGGCGCACCGTCCCCGGCCGGCTCACGTCCCGTCGCGACCGGCCGCCGCGCGCGTCAAGTGCCATGCCGCGATCCTGCCCGTTGTGGACGTTGCGGGCAACGCGGCACCCGGTAAGCCGGTCCTCCGGTTTGCCCGGCGCTGGCTACCCTGACGGCACCCGAAGAGCTACGGAGATGAGCAGATGAGCTATCCCCCGCCGTCCGGTGGTTGGCACGACCCCTCCGCGCCCGGCCCGCAGTCGGGCCCGCCGGCCGACCCGACGCTGCCGATGGGCGGCAGCCCGATCCCGACCCAGCCGACCTCGGCGGACCCGTACGCCTCGCCGGCCTACCCGACCGCGGGCGACCCGTACGCCGCACCGGCCTACCCGACCGCGGGCGACCCGTACGCGGCGAGCGGCTACCCGCCGGCGGCCTACCCGGCGTACGCCGCTCCGTCGACCAAGACCAACGGGCTGGCCATCGTGGCGCTGGTGCTCGCGCTGGTCGGCTTCACCTCGTGCATCACCGCCCCGATCGGCGCGATCCTCGGCCACGTGGCCCGCAAGCAGATCCGGGAGACGGGCGAGCAGGGCGACGGCATGGCGAAGGCCGGCATCATCATCGGCTGGATCCTCACCGGCCTGATGGTGGTGCTGATCGTGGTCTACATCGTGGCGATCGTCATCGCCGTCAACAACGACAGCTCCAGCGGCTACTGACGCGGACGGGCCGCCCCGGTCCCGGGGCGGCCCGTCCGGCGACACTCATTCCGAGGGCGGGGTGAAGGACGAGGTACGGCTCATCCCGGCCGCCCGGCCCTTGGCCGCGATCACCAGCGCCATCTTGCGGGAGGCCTCGTCGATCATCTCGTCGCCGAGCATCACCGCGCCGAGCTTGCCGCCCGCCTCCGAGGTGTAGTAGTCGTACGCGTCGAGGATCAACTCGGCGTGGTCGTAGTCGGCCTGGGCCGGGGAGTAGACCTCGTTGGCCGCGTCGATCTGGCCCGGGTGCAGCACCCACTTGCCGTCGAAGCCGAGCGCCGCCGAGCGCTTGGCCACCTCCTGGAACGCGTCGACGTCCCGGATCTGCAGGAACGGGCCGTCGATGGCCTGCTTGTCGTGCATCCGGGCGGCCATCAGGATGCGCATCAGGATGTAGTGGTAGGGGTCGCCCGGGTAGTCCGGGATCAGCGCGCCGACGACCAGCGACTTCATGTTGATCGAGGCCATGAAGTCGGCCGGGCCGAAGATGATCGTCTCGACCCGGGGCGAGGCGGCTGCGATGGCGTCCACGTTGACCAGGCCCGCGGCGTTCTCGATCTGCGCCTCGATGCCGATCCGGCCGACCTCCAGGCCGAGGGTCTTCTCGATCTGGGTGAGCAGCAGGTCCAGCCAGTGCACCTGCTCGGCGTTCTGCACCTTCGGCAGCATGATGCAGTCCAGGTTGGCGCCGGCGCCCTCGACGACCTCGATCACGTCCCGGTACGTCCACGGCGTGGTGAGGTCGTTGACCCGGACCACCCGGGTCTTGCCGGTCCAGTCGCCCTCGTTCAGCGCGGCGACGATGTTCTTGCGGGCGTCCGGCTTCGCCAGCGGGGCGACGGCGTCCTCCAGGTCGAGGAAGACCTGGTCGGCGGGGAGGCCCTGGGCCTTGCCGAGCATCTTGACGCTGGAGCCGGGTACCGCGAGGCAGGACCGGCGGGGGCGACCGACAGCGGCCATGGATGCGCTCCTTCCAGCGTCCGGCGGGCGCCGACGCCAAGATTTCGAGAAATCGAGAACTTAACGATCCCAAAGGGCGTTGTGACGCCACGGTAACCTCGTGCCGTGACCGGGGTGAATGGACCTGTGGAAGATCTCACTGAGCGTCGGATCGTGGTGATCACCGGCGCCAGCTCGGGCATCGGGCTGGCCGCCGCGGTCGACCTGGCCGGCCGTGGCGACCAGGTGGTCCTGGTCGGGCGGGACCCGGCCCGGCTGCAGGCCGCCGGGGACCGGGTCCGCGACGCCGGCGGCGAGCGCCCGGAACTCTTCCGGGCCGACTTCGCCGTGCTGGACGACGTCCGCCGGCTGGCCGAGAAGCTGCGCGCCGCGTACGACCGGATCGACGTGCTCGCCAACAACGCCGGCGCGATCGTGCTCCAGCCGGTCACCACGGTGGACGGCTTCGAGCTGAGCATCCAGGCCAACCACCTCGCCCCGTTCCTGCTCAGCAACCTGCTGCGGGACCGGATCGGTCGGATGGTGGTGACCGCCTCCGGCGCCCACCGCAGCGGCGCGCTGGACCCGGACGACCTGAACGCCACCCTGCGCGGCTTCCGGCCGTACCGGGCCTACGGCACCAGCAAGCAGGCGAACATCCTGTTCACCGCCGAGGCGGCCCGGCGCTGGCCCGACGTGCCGGCGTACGCGTTCCACCCCGGGGTGGTGCGCACCCGGTTCGGCGCGGACAGCCCGCTGGTCTCGCTCGGCATGCGGCTGCTGCCCTTCCGCAGCCCGGAGAAGGGCGCGGAGACGCTGATCTGGCTGGCCAACCAGGACCCGGCCCGGCTCACCACCGGCGGCTACTACTACGACCGCCGACCCCGCCGGCCGCTGGCCAAGGCGCGCGATCCGCAGCTCGCCGCCCGGCTCTGGGCCGCCAGCGCGCAGGCCGTCGGCATCGACGCCTGAGCTTCTCCGGGCCCGGGCTGGGCGGGCGGCTGGGATACTCCAGCGCATGACGACGGGGCATCACGACACCGACTCCGCAGGGGTCCTGCTGGTCGCGCTGGTCGACCTGAGCGCCGACGCGGAAGCCGGCCGACGGTACGAAGACGCGGTGCTCGCGCTGCTCGGGCGGCACGGCGGACGGCTGGAACGGCGGCTGCGCACCGGGGACGGGCGGACCGAGGTGCACGTGATCCGGTTCGCCGCGCGGGCCGGTCACGAGGCGTTCCTGGTCGACCCCGAGCGGGCCGCGCTCCGGGCCGGGCTGGGCGACGCCGCCCCCACCACCCAGGTGCTCGAGGTCCAGGACGTCTGACGGTCATTCGGCCACGTGCACGGGGACGCTGGTGACCACCACCCCGGGCAGGGCCCGCAACGCGGCCCGGAGCCGCTGCTCGGCCCGGCTGTGCAGCAGCCGGTGCCGGCGGCGGCGCAGCACCACCTCGGGCACGATCACGGTCAGCGTCAGGTCCGGCCGGGCGACGTGCAGCGCCTCCAGGTAGTGCGCCAGCGGCCCGATCACCGACCGGTACGGCGACACCACCGTCTCCAGCCGCAGATGGTCGCCCCAGGCGCACCACTGTTCCCGGAACCGGTCCGCCTCGGCCTCCTCGGGCGCGATGTGCACGGCCAGCGTCGGCTGGCCCAGCGACGCCGCGTATGCCAGGGCGCGCAGCGAGGCCCGGTTCAGCCGGGCCACCGGCACCACCACCAGGTGGCGTACCTCCTGGGGCAGTTCCTCGCCCTCGGCGGACCCGGCGGGGCCGCGCGACCCGGCGGCCGACGGCGGGTGCAGCGCCAGGGCCCGGTGCAGCGTGGCGTAGTGCCGGTGGATCCGGCGGAAGAGCAGCACCAGCAGCGGCACCGCGACCACCACCACCCAGGCGCCCTCGGCGAACTTGGCCACCGCGGCGGTCACCAGCACCAGCCCGGAGAGCACCGCGCCGACCGCGTTGAGCACCAGCTTGCGGCGCCAGCCCGGTCCCCGGTGGCGCCGCCAGTGCACCACCATGCCGCCCTGTGACAGGGTGAAGGCGAGGAACACCCCGACCGCGTAGAGCGGGATCAGCGACGCGGTGTGCCCGCCGAACACGACGAAGATGAGCGTCGCCGCCCCGGCCAGCGCAACCAGCCCGTTGCTGAACGCCAGCCGGTCCCCCATGTGCAGGAAGCGGCGGGGCGCGTGGCCGTCCCGGGCCATGAAGAAGAGCAACCGGGGGAAGTCGTTGAACGCGGTGTTCGCCGCCAGGAGCAGGATCAGCGCCGTGGTGGCCTGGAGGAACGCGTACCAGGGTCCGGTGGGGAAGGTGACCCGGCCGAGCTGGGACAGGATCGTCTCGTCCGCCCGGGGCGCCAGGCCGTCCAGGTGGATCAGGCCGACCAGGCCGGCGAAGAGCGCCACCAGCATGGCCACCATCCAGGCCAGCGTGGTGCGGGCGTTGCGCCACTCGGTGGGGCGGAACGCGGGCACCGCGTTGGACACCGCCTCGATGCCGGTCATCGACACCGCGCCCGAGGAGAACGCGCGCAGCACCAGCAGCAGGCCCAGCCCCTCGGTGGCTGGCACCGCCGGGGGCGGCACCGGCGCGAAGCCGCGGCCCGCCGCCCGCGCGTAGCCCACTACCAGCAGCGCGAGCACGGCGGCCACGAAGGCGTACGTGGGCAGCACGAAGATGTTGCCGGCGGTGCGTACCCCGCGCAGGTTCCCGGCGAGCAGCACGGCGATCACCAGCACGCCGAGCGGGACGGTGGCCGGGGCCAGCCCGGGCAGCGCCGAGGTGACCGCGTGCACGCCGGCCGCCACCGACACCGACACGGTCAGCACGTAGTCGAGCATCAGCCCGGCCGCCGCCGCCAGCCCCGGGGTCCGGCCCAGGTTGTCCCCGGCCACGATGTAGGACCCGGCGCCGTGCGGGTACGCCGGGATGGTCTGGCGGTAGGACAGCCCCACCGCGACCATCAGCACCACCAGCAGGGCGGCCAGTGGCAGGGAGAGCCCGAGCGCGGCGCTGCCGGCCAGCACCAGCACGGTCAGCATCGCCTCCGGCCCGTAGGCCACCGAGCTGAGCAGGTCGGAGGAGAGGATCGGCAGGGCGACCAGCTTGCGCATCCGCTCGTAGAGCACGGCGGCGCTGGACAGCGGCGGGCCGACCAGCGCGCGGCGGAGCCGGGTGACCGCTCGGCCGGCCCGGGTGTGGGGCAGGTGGGCCGGCGCGGTGGCGACCAGTTCGTCCGGCTGCTCGACGGTGAACATCTCGATCGGCGCCAGCCGGCCGAACCGGGTCGGTGCCGGGTGCCCCCGGTTCCGGCCGAGCGTCGGGTCGACCGGGAGGTCGTCGGGACGGCGGGGGCTCTGCCAGTGCTCCCCGATCCGCCCGAGGGCGGCCCGTTCCTCGGGGCCGAGCGGCGGGAACTCGGCCGAGGGCGTGACGACGGTGCCGCGCTCGGCCGCGTCGTCGCCCCGCTGGTCCGCTTCCGTCCCCATCCTCCGCACTCTCACCGATGTCGGCGGCCCGGGGCCGTGCTTTGCGGAAAAGCGGTGGGGGTCAGTCGCCGAGCGGAGCCGGGTCGGCGGGCACGGCGACCGGTTCGGTGCGGCGGCCGGCGCGGGCGCCGCCCAGGATGACCACCGCGACTCCGGCCAGCAGCAAGGCCAGCCCGGGCAGGGCGAGCGGGCGGGGCAGCTGACCGAGCCAGACCCAGGCGATCAGCGCCGCCCCGGGCGCCTCCAGCAGGATCAGCACGCTGACGGTGGTGGCCGAGACCCGGCGCAGGGCGTAGTTGAACATCGAGTGGCCGAGCAGCTGGGCACCGGCCACCAGGCCGAGGATCGCCAGCCAGGTGCCTGCGGCGTAGCCGTGCAGGCGGACCCCACCGAGCAGGCAGACCACCAGCAGGACCGCCGCGCAGACCCCGTAGCAGATGGTGGTGTAGGTGGTGGTGCTGATGGTGGCCCGGGCCCGCTCGCCGAAGGCGGTGTAGACGGCGGCGAACATGCCGCCGGCCACGGCGAGCAGGTCACCGGCGAAGGCCCGGCCGGAGACGCTGACGTCGGCCCCGGTGGCGAGCGCCGCGCCGACCACGGCGAGCGCGATGCCGGCCCAGACCGCCGGCGGCAGCCGCCGCCCCTGCCAGCGGGCGATCAGGCCCTGCCAGACCGGCTGGGTGGCGACCAGCGCGGTGGCCGCGGCGACCGTGGTGAGCTGCACGCTCGGCATCCAGGTGGCGAAGTGCGCGGCCAGCGCCAACCCGGACAGTACGCAGTACAGCCCCTCCCGGCGGCCGGCGCCCACGGTCAGCGCCCGGAACTCCGCCCGCCGGCGGGCCAGCGAGAACGGACCGAGCACCGCGATCGAGAGCATGTTGCGCCAGAAGGCGATGGCGAGCGCCGGCGCGGCGGCGAAGGCGACCAGCGGGGCCGACGAGGAGACGGCGGTGACGGCCAGCGCGAGCGCGCCGAGGGTCAGCGGTTCGAGTGGCCGGTGCGGATTGGACGACACGGAGAGCAATCCTCACACGACCGGGGGACAGCACGGAACGTCAGCGCTCGGTTACGATCATGCCCGTCCCGGCGACCCTCCCCTCGACGCCCGGAGGCACTACCCCATGCCCAGGCACCAGGCGGTCCTGTTCGACTTCTTCGGCACGCTGACCCGCTGCGTCCAGCGGGGCTCCGCCCACCGGGCCACCGCCGACCTGCTCGGCTGCCCGCTCGAGACGCTGACCGAGGTGCTCGACCGCACCTACTACCAGCGCGCCAGCGGCCGGCTGGGCAACGCCGAGGCGACCCTGCGCTGGGTCTGCGAACAGGCCGGGGTGCACCCCTCCGACGCGGCGGTACGCGCCGCCGTCGCCTCCCGCCACCGGGCCGTACGCGCCGACACCCGGCTGCGGGACGAGGCGGCGCCGGTGCTGGGCGGGCTGCGCCAGCGGGGCATACGCACCGGGCTGATCAGCGACTGCACGCACGAGCTGCCGGCGTTCCTGCCCCAGCTCGCGATCGCGCCACTGCTCGACGTCCGCGTCTTCTCGGTGCAGGTGGGCTGTTGCAAGCCGGACGCGGCGCTCTACCTGGCCGCCTGCCACCGGCTCGACCTCGCCCCGGCCGACTGCCTCTACGTCGGCGACGGCGGCAGCCAGGAGCTGACCGGCGCGGAGCGGGCCGGCATGACGGCGGTCCGGCTGGCCGCGCCGGACCTGGCCGACCACATGGTGTTCAACGCGGACCGGTCCTGGGACGGCCCGATCCTCTCCTCGCTGGCCGGGGTGCTCGACCTGGTCGACGCGGTCGCCGCACCGCTCGCCGCCGGGTGACCGGTGCCGGTCAGCGGCGGCGGACCTTGTGCAGCCGGAAGGGCTTGCGGGTGGCCCGCACCACCGGGGCCTCCCGGGGCGGCTCGGCCAGGGACTCCGCGGGCAGGTCGCCGCCGGCGACCGGGGTGCCCGCCGGGGCCAACCGGTTGACCGCGCAGCCCTCAGCGGCCCAGCGGGTCACCAGGTCGGCGACGGGGCCGGGGGCGTTCAGCCGCTTCGCCGCGACCAGCGGCGCGGCGGTCTCCCACTCCTCGGTGCCCGGTCGCAGCCGGGTCACCCGGGCCGGCCAGGTGACGATCCGGCCGCCGTGGTCGCCGCGCAGGGTCACCTCCACCGCGTCCGCGTCGGCCAGGCCGGGCGCGGACTGCTCGCCGGATCCGGTGACCACCAGGAGCGCGCCGTCGAGCGGCAGGCACCACAGCGCGTACGCGGGTCCGCCGCCGACGCTCACCCAGCAGACGGCCGCCTTCTTCACCGCCTCGTCGACGAGTGGTGTCGTCCCCGGGCTGTCCAACTCGTCCGTCACACCGGCATCCTCTCCTACGCCCGAGCAGTCCGTGGCGGTGCCGCCGCCGCTCAGCCCACGAAGGGCGGGACGGCGATCTCGCCCCGCGCCACCGGCATCACCTGGCCGGTGACCGTCGCGCCCACGGCCACCCCACCGGCAGCGGTCACCGTGCAGGACAGCGTCGAAGGCCGGTGGATCTCGACACCCTGGCGGATCGCGTACTCGGAGCGGCCCTCGCCGGGCAGCAGCCCGCTGGCGACCAGCCACACGCCCAGGCCGAGGGCGGCCGAGCCGGTCGCCGGGTCCTCCGGCACGCCGAGCCCCGGCACGAAGACCCGGGCGTGCGCGGTTTGCGTTCCGGCTTCCCAGGAGAAGACGCTGACGTGCTCCACGCCGTACCGCTCCGCCGCCGCCGCGTTCATCCGGGCGCGGGCCACCGCGTCCGGGCGGACCGGAAGGTAGGGGAACTCCAGGCCGCAGCCGGCGACCCGGGGCGCCGGGCCGGCGTGGTCGGCGGCGGTCAGCCCGACCATCTCCAGCAGCGGCTCCGGGTCCAGCTCGGGGCCGAGCGTGGGCGTGCCGCCGGTGAGGGTCGCGCCGGTGGCGGTGACCTCGATCGGCAGCACCCCGGCGCCGCACTCCTGGGTGACCCGGCCCACCTCGAACATCCCGCGTCGACCGGCCGTCACCGCGGCGCCCACACTGGGGTGCCCGGCGAACGGCAGCTCCGCCGCCGGGGTGAAGATCCGCGCCCGGTACGTCGCGCCGACCTGCGTCGGCGGCAGCACGAACACCGTCTCGGACAGGTTGAACTCGAGTGCGAGCGCCTGCATCTGCTCGGTGGCCAGCGCTTCGGCGCCGAACACCACGGCCAGCGGGTTGCCGGCGAAGGGGCGATCGGTGAAGACGTCCACGATCTCGTAGGCCAAGGTCGACATGTTGATAAACACTAGGCCCTTAGGCTGGTGCCCGTGAGCACGCCGAACCGGGTCTACATCGCCCGACTCGCCGGAGTCGCCGTCTTCGACCCGAACGGCGACCAGGTGGGCCGGGTCCGGGACGCGGTCGCCCGGATGCGGCCGACCCAGCGCCCACCGGAGGTGGTGGGCCTGGTCGCCGAGATGCCGATGCGCCGGCGCATCTTCCTGTCCATCAACCGGATCACCTCCATCGACCCGGACGCCGTGGTGCTCGGCAGCGGCACCCTCAACCTGCGCCGGTTCGAGAAGCGCCCCAACGAGGTGCTGGTGCTCCAGGAACTGCTGGACCGGCGGGTCCAGCTGGACACCGGGCAGTCCGGTTCGGTGGTCGACGTGGCGATGGAGTGCAGCCGCGGCGGCGAGTGGGCGCTGACCCGGGTCGCCGTTCGCGAGCAGACCGGCCGGCTCACCCGCCGCGGCCACCTCCACCAGGTCGAATGGGACCGGGTACGCGGCCTCGGCGGGCTCGGCGATGCCCGGGGCACGGCCAACCTGCTCGCCGTGCTGGAGGACATGCGCCCGGCCGACCTGGCCAACGCACTCCAGGACCTGCCCGACACCCGACGCAACGAGGTCGCGGCGGCCCTGGACGACGAGCGCCTCGCCGACGTGCTCAGCGAGCTGCCCGAGCACGATCAGGTGGAGATCCTGGCCGCGCTGGACCGGGAGCGGGCCGCCGACGTGCTGGAGGAGATGGACCCGGACGACGCCGCCGACCTGCTCAACGAGCTGCCCCCACCGGAGCAGGACGTGCTGCTCGACCTGATGGAGCCGGACGAGGCCACCCCGGTACGCCAGCTCCTCCGCTACGCCTCGGGCACCGCCGGCAGCGTGATGACCTCCGAGCCGGTGATCCTGCCGCCGGACGCCACGGTGGCCGAGGCCCTCGCGCGGATCCGCGAGCCGCAGCTCTCTCCGGCGGTGGCCGCACAGGTCTTCGTGGCGCGGGCCCCGCTCACCACCCCGACCGGCCGCTACCTCGGCATGGTCCACTTCCAGCGGCTGCTCCGCGAACCGCCGGCGGACCTGCTCGGCGGGATCGTGGTCAACGACATCGACCCGCTCCGGACGACCACCCCGCTGCCGGAGATCACCCGCCGGATGGCCACCTACGATCTGGTGGCCATGCCGGTGGTGGACCGGACCAACCGGCTGGTCGGGGCGGTGACCGTGGACGACGTGCTGGACCACTCGCTGCCCCCCGACTGGCGCGACCGGGACGCCATGGTGAGCGCGCCCGCCACCGGCGAGGAGGCCGGCGCCGATGGTTGACCAGCGACGAACCGAGCGGCTCGACCAGCCGCGCGCGCCCCGCGGCCTCCGGCTGCCGCGGATCGACCAGGAGACCTTCGGCCGGGTGGCCGAGGGCATCGCCCGCGGCATGGGTACGGCGAACTTCCTCGTCTACATGACCCTGGTCCTCACCGCCTGGTTCCTGTGGAACACGCTCGCCCCGGCGAACCTGCGCTTCGACCCGTACACGTTCACCTTCCTGACCCTGGTGCTCTCCCTCCAGGCGTCGTACGCGGCCCCGCTGATCCTGCTCGCGCAGAACCGGCAGGCCGACCGGGACCGGGTGGCGCTGGAGGAGGACCGGCGGCGGGCCACCATGCAGAAGGCCGATACGGAGTACCTGGCCCGGGAGATCGCCGCGCTGCGCATCGCGATGGGTGAGGTGGCCACCCGGGACTTCCTCCGGTCCGAGCTGGCCCGGCTGGCCGAGGAGCTGGACGAGGCGGCGGAACGCCGGCGGAGGCTGGAGCGGAAGCAGCAGGACCGGGAGGCCCGGCGGCAGGCCGGCGGCGAACCGCTCGACGAGCCCCGGGACGACCTGGACGGCGACTACGCCCACGACGGGCGCTTCGAGGGCTGACCCGGAGCGTATTGAACGCCGCGCGCCTCAAGGGGCCGGGCGCGCGGCGTTCGTCGTGAATCGTCCCACTTCGCGACACGCCCCGTCCACCCCTCGGTCCGGGTCATCGATTCGCTCACACCGGCCCCCGCCAGCGGCGGCCGCCGATGACCACCGACGTAGCATGGCGGGCATGTCAGCACCCGTCAGCACCGTCTCCGACGCGATCCAGGCCGCCCTGGCCACCGTCAACGACCCGGAGATCCGTCGGCCGATCACCGAGCTCGGCATGGTCCGTTCCGCCGAGGTCGGCGACGACGGCGTGGTCCGCGTCGAGCTGCTGCTCACCGTCGCGGGCTGCCCGCTGAAGGACAAGCTGCGTACCGACATCACCGCCGCCGTCGGCGCGGTGCCCGGGGTGACCGGCGTCGAGATCGAGTTCGGCGTGATGAGCCCGGAGCAGCGGCAGGAGCTGCAGGCGAAGCTGCGTGGCGGCGGGGCCACGGCCGAGCCGGTCATCCCGTTCGCCCAGCCCGGCTCCCGCACCCGGGTGTACGCGGTCGCCAGCGGCAAGGGCGGCGTCGGCAAGTCGAGCGTCACGGTCAACCTGGCCGCCGCGCTCGCCGCCCGCGGCCTCTCGGTCGGCGTGGTCGACGCGGACATCTACGGCCACTCGGTGCCCCGGATGCTCGGTGCGGAGGGCGCCCCGACCCGGGTCGAGGACATGATCATGCCGCCGCAGTCGCACGGCGTGAAGGTCATCTCGATCGGCATGTTCACCCCGGGCAACGCGGCCGTCGTGTGGCGCGGCCCGATGCTGCACCGGGCGCTGCAGCAGTTCCTCGCCGACGTCTACTGGGGCGACCTGGACGTCCTCCTGCTGGACCTGCCTCCGGGCACCGGCGACATCGCGATCTCGGTGGCCCAGTTGCTGCCGAACGCGGAGATCCTGGTCGTCACCACCCCGCAGGCGGCCGCCGCCGAGGTGGCCGAGCGGGCCGGCGCGATCGCGCTGCAGACCCACCAGCGGGTGGTCGGCGTCATCGAGAACATGTCCTGGATGGAGTTGCCGGACGGCTCCCGGATGGAGGTCTTCGGCGCGGGCGGCGGCGAGGCGGTCGCCGAGTCGCTGACCCGGACCATCGGCGCGCAGGTGCCGGTCCTGGGGCAGATTCCGCTGGACACCCGGGTCCGCGAGGGCGGCGACGCCGGCACCCCGATCGTGCTGGCCCAGCCGGACGCTCCCGCCGCCAAGGCCCTGGTCCAGGTCGCCGATCGGCTCGCCGTCCGCCGCGAGTCCCTCCTCGGCAAGCCCCTCGGCCTCAAGCCCGCCGGCCGCTGACCGGGCACCGCACCCAAGATCCACCCTGATTCACGGAAAGAGTGGCCATCCCGCGTGGGATGGCCACTCTTTCTCTGTATCTGCGCCCGGGGTGGGGGGCGCGGGGGGCGCCGGGTCAGGTGGCGTCGTCGTAGCTGGGGCGGGGGGCCGGGGCGGGGACACCGCCGGTGGCGGTGGCCGGGCGGGTGCCGTTGGTCCGCAGGTCGGTCGCCTTGGCGACGTCCTTCAGGTCCTCGTGCACGCCGGAGACGTCCTGGCGGATGTTGTCGTACATGCTCTGCAGCGGCTTCCGGATGGCCTGCTCGTCCTCCTCGCTGAGCAGGTGCTTCCGGATGAACGCCTTCGGGTGCAGATCCTCCAGCTGGATGTCGGTGCCCAGCTCGCGGCTCAGGTCGCCGGTGGCGTTGCGGGCCATGGCGCGCAGGTTGCGGACCATCCGCAGGCCGTCGCTGATGACGGCGGGCAGCCGGTCACCGAAGATCAGCAGCGCCAGGAGCAGCAGCGCAGCGATCTCCCACCAGTTCAGGTTGTCGAGCACTCCGGCCTCCTCGTGCGTGTCACGCCCAGACTACGCACGTCGCGGGGTGGTCCGGGAGGGGGTGACGGCAGCTCACTTCGCGTCTGCGGCGAGCGTCACGGAGGCGCTCTGCGTGGCCGCTCCCCGCCGGTACTCGACCGTCACCACTGACCCGGGTGCGTACTTGCGGACCAGGGCGACCAGGTCGGTGGGCTCGGTCATCGGGTGCCCGTTCAGCCGCAGCACCACGTCGCCGGCCTTGAGGCCGGCCGCGGCCGCCGGACCGGCGGGCTCCACCGAGTTGAGGCGTACGCCGGTGCCGCTGGCCGCGCCGGTGCCGCCGACCTGGGCGCCGATCACCGTACGCCGGGCCCTGCCGGTGCCGATGATGTCCTGGGTGACGCGTTTGGCCTGGTTGATGGGGATGGCGAAGGCGAGCCCGATGTTCCCGGCCTCCTGCCCGTCGGCGACCAGCGACTTGATCGTCGAGTTCACCCCGACCACCCGCCCGGCGGCGTCGACCAGCGGGCCGCCGGAGTTGCCGTGGTTGACCGCCGCGTCGGTCTGGATCGCCGCGTAGTAGCGGGTCGGACCGCCCGGCTCGCCGGCCTGCATGGTCCGGTCCAGGGCGCTGACGATGCCGGCGGTGACCGTGTTCGCCAGGGAGAGCGGCGAGCCGATGGCGAGCACCGGGTCGCCCACGGCGAGCGCGTCCGAGTCGCCGAACTCCACAGGCTTCAACCCGGTACGCGCCACCTTGATCACCGCGATGTCCGACTCCGGGTCCTGCCCCACCACCGTGCCGGGCGCGGTACTGCCGTCGCCGAAGATCACCGTGGCCTTGCCGGGGCCGCCGGAGACCACGTGGTCGTTGGTGACGATGTGCCCGTCGGCGCTCACCACGAAGCCGGAGCCCTCGCTGGTGCCACCGAGGCTGTAGACGCGGATGGTCACCACGCTGGGCAGCACCTTCTCGGCGACGCCGGCCAGTGACTCGGGCTTGCGCTGGGCGAGCGCGGGCGCCTGCCCCGAGGACGCGCCGAGGGTGGCGGCCTGGCTGCCGCCCCGCAGGAAGGCGTACGTCAGGGCGCTGCCGAGCGAGCCGGCCAGCAGCGCGGTGATCAGCGAGATCAGCACCACCTGCCGGATCCCCGGCCGGCCCGGGGCGTCCGGGTCGACGAGCGGCTCGGGCTCGCCGGTGCCCCCGGCCGGAGCCGCCGGGACCACCACCGCGGCCGGGGCGTACGGGTCCCGCCAGGGGTCGGCGAGCGCGTCGGACCACCAGGGCGAGCTGCCCCCACCGGCGCCGTGCGGCGGGTCGCCGGGCGCCGGCCGTCCCGCCGGTGCCGAACCCCCGCCGGGCCGGCGCCAGTCCCAGCCGTCGGTCACGTCGGTGCCTCCCACTCCGTCCCGCGCGTCCCGTGCCGGGCCCCGGCGGAGCCGGTGACCGTGACACACGGGACACCGTCCAGGATTGCACGGATGCCACGGGTGCAGTCAGGGGTTGCCCGCCCGTGATCGTTCCGAGCCGACTCGCGGCTGCGCCCATCCGAGGCCGCCTCTAGGCTCATACCGCCAACCGACCCCTCGCACCACTCCCGCCGCCCGGAGGTGTCCCATCGTCACGGTCGCCGACTCCGGCAACTCGATCGCCCAGGCACTCCAGTTCGCCGAGTCGTACGTCACCGAGGACCTCGTCCTGCGGACGGCCCGCAGTCTCGCCCACGAGGTGGGCGTGGACGCCGTCACCCCGGGGGCCGGCGCCGCGTTGCGGCTGCTCGCCGCCGCCGGCAACGCCCGGGCGGTGGTGGAGATCGGGACCGGCACCGGGGTCAGCGGCGTCTGGCTGCTGCGCGGCATGCGCCCCGACGGCGTGCTCACCACCATCGACGTGGAGGTGGAGCACCAGCGGATCGCCCGGCGGATCTTCCTGGAGGCGGGCTTCCCGTCGGGGCGTACCCGGATCATCACCGGCCGGGCCCTCGACGTGCTGCCGCGGCTCGCGGACGGCGCCTACGACCTGGTCTTCGTCGACGCCGAGGCGACCGGCTTCACCGCCTGCGTGGATGCCGCGCTGCGGCTGCTGCGCCCGGGCGGGGTGCTCGCGCTCAACGGCGCGCTGGCCGGCGGCCGGATCGGTGACCCGGCCGCCCGCGACGTGGAGACCGTCACCGTCCGGGAGACCATCAAGGCGCTCCGGGAGTCGGAGCACTGGATCCCGGCGTTGCTGCCGGTCGGGCACGGCCTGCTCGCCGCCGTGAAGGGCTGACCCCGCCGGGCGGTCAGCCCAGCGTGGCCAGCCAGCGCAGCAGCCCGCGTACGCCCCAGCCGGTGGCGCCCTTGGTCAGCTCCGCGTGTGCGTCCTCGGACCACGAGGGGGCGGACATGTCCACGTGCACCCAGCGGTCCCGCAGCTCGCCGGTGAACTCGCGCAGGTAGAGCGCGGCCACCACCGAGCCGGCGCCCCGGTCCGGGGAGCTGTGCAGGTCGGCGATGTCGCTGCCGAGGTACTCGACGTAGTCGGCCGGCAGCGGCATCCGCCAGGCCCGCTCGCCGGCCGCCTCGATCGCCGCCAGCAGGTCGGCGGCGAGCTGGTCGTTCTCGCTGTAGAGGGCGCCGTGCCGCTTGCCGAGCGCCACCGCGTTCGCGCCGGTCAGGGTGGCCAGGTCGACCAGCAGGTCGGGCTCGAGCTCGCGCACCGCGTACGCCATCGCGTCGGCGAGCACCAGCCGACCCTCGGCGTCGGAGTTGGTGGTCTCGCTGGTCAGGCCGCCGTAGTGGCGGACGATGTCGCCGGGGCGGAACGCCGAGCCGCTGACCATGTTCTCGGCGAGCGGGGCGAGGGTGGTGACCCGGACCGGCAGCCGCAGCGCGGCGGCGCCCAGCGTCGCCGCGATCACCGCCGCCGCACCGGCCATGTCCTTGCGCATCAGCTTCATCGCCGGCACCGGCTTGATCGAGATGCCGCCGGTGTCGAAGGTGATGCCCTTGCCGACCAGCACCACGTGGGTACGCGCGTCCGCCGGCCGCCAGTCCAGCTCGAGCAGGCGGGGTCCGCTCGCCGAGCCGCCGCCGACGGCGAGAATGCCGCCGAAGCCCTCGGCCGCCAGTTCCTCGGGGCCGCGTACCCGCAGGTGCAGGTCGGGGTGGCCGGCGGCCGCGGCCTCGACCTGCTGGGCGAACCAGGCCGGGTTCTTCACCGAGGAGGGGGTGTTGGTCAGGTCGCGGGCCAGCCGGGTCATCTCCGCGGTGGTCCGCGCCGCGTCCAGGGTGGGGGTGAGCGCCGCCGGGTCGGTCACCACGACGTCCACCTCGGCCAGCGCGGGCGCGCCGCCGGCCTCGGTGAGCCGGAACCGGTACGACCCGAGCAGCAGCCCCTCGGCCAGGCCGCGCAGTGCCGTCGTGGCGTCGGCCGGCAGCGCCACCGTGACGTGCGTCTCATCCTGGGCGGCCCGGGCCAGCGCCGCTCCCGCCGCCCGCCAGCCCTGCTCGTCACCCTCGCCGACGCCGAGGAGGACCAGTCGCGCGGGCGTGCCGCCGGGACGCAGGTGCTCCCGCGCCTCGCCCGCGTCCCCGGTCAGCCGGGCGGCGGGGATCAGCGCGGCCGCCTCCTCCCGGACCTCGTCGGCGGGCGGCGAGGCGGTGGGGACCAGCGTGGCCGGCGTGTCCGACCCTTCGCGACGTACGGGCAGGACGAGGGTGTCGAGCCGCGCGGGCTCGCTCACCAAACGGATGGCCAGCACGCTGGACCGCACCTCCGGAAAGTTTTCAAAGAAGGACAATTCGCCAGAAGCCAGCCGGCGAAGACCCTGAGCCACCGGCGGAGCCGGTGGCTCAGGGAAGGACGAACCGTCCGCACGACACCCGTCGTGCGGACCGTTCCTCGATCAGCCGGCGGCCGCCTTCAGCGCGTCACCCAGCGCGGTGGCCTCGTCGGGAGTCATCTCGACGACGAGCCGGCCACCACCCTCCAGCGGGACCCGCATGACGATGCCCCGGCCCTCCTTGGTGACCTCCAGCGGACCGTCGCCCGTCCGCGGCTTCATCGCCGCCATGTTGTCTCCCCTCAGACCTACACCAGGGTCGGTGGGTTGCCCCACAGCCACTTCGCCATGACCACCCGCAACCACCACGGGGGCCTCGACCCATGATTTTCCCTGATGAACACCGCCGGACCCAAACCGAAGCAGCATTGATGTAACAGCATCTAGCTTATCTTGGATAGGCCTGTCACAATGTGCGGTCATGCAGGCACGGTCGGCACTCTTCGACCTGTACGGCGACCACCTCCGGGCGAGGGGTGGACGCGCACCGGTCGCCGCCCTGGTCAAGCTGTTGGCGCCGCTCGGGATCGCCCCTCCGGCGGTACGCACCGCGGTCTCCCGGATGGTCCGCCAGGGTTGGCTGGATCCCCTCCGGCTCGTCTCCGGACCCGGCTATTCGATCACGCCGAAGGCGGCCCGCCGACTGGACGAGGCGGCCGCCCGGATCTACCGCACCGGCCGGCACAGCTGGGACGGCCGGTTCGACCTCCTGGTGCTGGAGGCCCCCGCCTCCCGCCGCGACCGGCAGCGGCTCGCCGCCAACCTGACCTTCCTCGGCTACGGCACGCTCGACGACTGCACCTGGGTGGCGACCCGCCCGGGTGAGGACGTGGACGTGCTGCTCGCCGAGGCGGGCGTGCGCTACGAGCGGTTCACCGCCGCGCACGCCGCCGGCACACCGGGCGCGATGGGCGTGGTCCGCCGCGCCTGGGACCTGACCGAGATCGGCCGGGCGTACGAGCGGTTCGTCGCCGAGCAGAAGCCGCTCCTGTCCGGAGTGACGGTGCGCAGCAGCGACGAGGAGGCGTACGCGGCCCGGTTCGCGCTGGTGCACGCGTGGCGTACCTTCCTCTTCCGGGACCCGCAGCTGCCCCCGGCGCTGCTCCCCGAGCGCTGGCCGGGCACCAGCGCGGCCAGTTTCTTCGACCGGCACGCGGCCCGGCTCCGGCCGGCCGCCGACCGGTACGTCGAGCAGTGCCTCGACGCCAGCAACCGCCTCGCCCGACAGAAGGGTCGTTAGAAACGTGACCGAGCCGCTGCTCGTCGACCGCACCGACGCCGTCGTCACCCTGACGCTGAACCGCCCGACGGCGATGAACTCGCTCGACGTGGCGCTCAAGGAGGCGCTCCGGGACACCCTGGCCGAGCTGGAGGCCGACCGGTCCTGCCGGGCGGTCGTGCTGGCCGGCGCGGGTGGCTCGTTCAGTGCCGGGCAGGACCTGCGGGAGCACGTGCAGACCCTCGAATCCGCCGACGCCGACCCGCTCGCGACCGTGCGGGCGCACTACAACCCGATCGCCGCCCGGCTGGCCAACCTGCCCAAGCCGGTGGTCGCCGCGGTCCGGGGGATGGCCGCCGGCGCGGGCGCCTCGCTGGCGTTCCTCGCCGACTTCCGGATCGGCGGGCCGAAGACCCGGTTCCTGATGGCCTTCGCGGGGGTCGGGCTCGCGGCCGACACCGGCGCCTCCTGGACGCTGCCCCGGCTGGTCGGTCACGCCAAGGCCGTCGAGCTGCTGATGCTCGCCGAGCCGGTGGGCGCCGAGGAGGCCTGCCGGCTGGGCCTGCTCACCAGGCTGGTGGACGACGACGAGCAGGTGCTGCCGACCGCGCAGGAGCTGGCCGCCCGGCTCGCCGCCGGCCCGACCGTGGCGTACGGGGCGATCAAGCGCCAGCTCTCCATCGCCGACGCCGGCACCCTGGCCGACGCCCTGGCCGCCGAGGCGCAGGCCCAGTCGATCTGCGGCGCCACCACCGACCACCGGGCGGCGACGATGGCCTTCGTCAACAAGCAGAAGCCGACCTTCGAGGGCCGCTGACCCCTTTCAAGATCCGCGCAGATTCACGGAAAGAGTGGCCATTCCGCGCCGGATAGCCACTCTTTCCGTGAATCAGGCCGCTCGACCTCGCGGGAGGGGCGGTCAGCGGGCGGTGTAGCCGCCGTCAACTGGGATGGTGTGGCCGGTGATCCAGGCGGCGTCGTCGGAGGCGAGGAAGAGCACCACGCCGGCCACGTCGTCCGGGGTCGGGATGCCGGGCTTCGGGTTGAACGACTCCATCTGCCGACGCATCTGCGCCGGGTCCGGCGCGCTGTCGATGAAGTGCTCCACCAGCGGGGTCATCACCACGGTCGGGGCCACCGCGTTGACCCGGACACCGCGCGCCGCGTACTCGATCGCCGCCGACCGGGTCAGGCCGACGATCCCGGCCTTGGTGAAGGTGTACGGGGAGATGTTCTCCTGGGCGGCCAGTCCGGTGGTGGACGAGGTGTTGACGACCGCGCCCCCGCCGCCGTGCAGCAGCGCCTGGATGCCGTAGCGGAGCACGAAGAAGACCCCGTCCCCGTTGATCCGGCGAACCTTCTCCCAGTTCTCCACGTCCATCTCGTGCAGCGGCTGCTGCCGGCCGTCGATGCCGGCGTTGTTGAAGATGACGTCGATCCGGCCGTACCGCTGCATCGCGTCGGCGACGGCCTGCTCCACCGAGGTCGCCTCGCCGGTGTCCACGGTCACCGCGTACCCGTCGGGGAGGCTCGCGGCCACCCGCTCGGCGCCCTCGGCGTTGATGTCGGCGACCACCACCTTCGCGCCCTCGGCCGCGAACCGGCGGGCCGCCCCCTCACCCAGCCCGGACGCCCCGCCGGTGATGAACACGACCTTGTCCTGGAAGCGCATCCGACCCCCTCGCGCGCGGCCGGCCGGCACCGGCCCCTCCCGGCACGGTAACCGGGGCGCGACGGGTCAGTCGTCCTCTTCCGGATCCTGGTTGGCCTCCACGCCGAGCACGAACGCCTGCATGGCCAGTTCGTCGCCGGAGGGCGAGACGAACGCCGGCAGCTGCCGCGGGCCCAACTCCTGCACGTACGACCAGAACAGCCGGACCGCCTCGGCCGGCGAGGCCGCCTCGATCGGCAGGTCGAGGCTGACCAGCCAGGACCGGCGGGCCGGCGGCGGGCCGAGCCGGTCGGCCAGCCCCTGCCAGGCGGCCGGGTCGAGCCCGGTCAGCGGCCCGGCGAGGGCCAGCCCGGCGACCGGCACCGGCTCGTCGAGCACCCGCCGGGTGTACGTCACCACGAGCGCCCCCGGGGCCGCCTCGGACTGCGGGTCGTCCGGGTCCTCGCGGGTCTCGGCGGTGGCCAGGGCCACCCGGCCGAGCGCCACCAGCCGCAGGGGCTCGTCGACCAGCACCGCGACCGGGTCACCGGGCCGGGGGCGGGCGGCGCCGTCCAGCCCGGTCAGCTCCAGCGTGTCGTGGTGGACCAGCCGCTCGGCCTCGTACCGCTCGGCGGGCAGCAGCACCGCCCAGGCGCCGGGCGTGGTGGCGTCGATCGTCCCGCTCGTCCGCAGCTCGGTGTCGGTCATGGTGCCATCCCACCACGCCGGGGCGGCCGCGGTGCCGACGCCGTCCGCCGGACGGGTCACGCCCCGGCCGGACCCCGGGTCACGTGGCAGCCGGCGAGATGGTCGTCCACCATGCCGGTGGCCTGCATCAGCGCGTAGGCGGTGGTCGGGCCGACGAACCGGAAGCCCTGCTTCTTGAGCGCCTTGGCCAGCGCGGTGGACTCCGGGGTGAGCGCCGGCACCTCCGCGAACGCCTCGGGCCGGGCGGCCCGGGGCGGCGGCGCGTACGACCAGAGCAGCGCGGAGAGGCCGTCGGGCAGCTCCAGGGCGGCCCGGGCGTTGGCGATGGCGGCCTCGACCTTGGCCCGGTTGCGCACGATGCCGGTGTCGGCCAGCAGCCGGGCGACGTCGGCCTCCCCGTAGCCGGCGACCTTCTCGATCCGGAACTCGTCGAAGGCGAGCCGGAACGCGGGCCGCTTGCGCAGGATGGTCAGCCAGGACAGCCCGGACTGGAACGCCTCCAGCGTCAGCCGCTCGTAGAGCGCGTCGTCGCCGCGCAGCGGCCGGCCCCATTCCTCGTCGTGGTAGACGGCATAGTCCGGGGTGCTCGCCCCCCAGGCGCAGCGGGGCAGCCCGTCGGCGCCGGTCACCAGGTCAGTCACGGCGTACACGGTAGGCCAGCCCACCGACAACCCGTAGCGACCGGGGCTCAGGGCAGCCGGCCCTGCTCCACCAGCCGGGCGAACTTCTTCAGCGCCTGGGTCAGGCTGAACTTGGAGCCGGGCCAGAGCACCGGCCAGGCCACCCGGCCGGCGGTCCCACCGGGCAGGTGGAACCACTCGTGCCAGACCACCTGGGTCCGGTCCCGGTCCATCGGGGTGCAGCGCAGCACGCCCGGGCCGCGCAGCAGCTTGCCGCAGTGCACCACGCCGACCTCGTACGGCGCGTCCACCCGCACCACCCGCATCTCGTCCCGCAACGCGGCCGGTCCGAGCGCGGTGACCGCCTCGACCAGGCTCCCCTCGCCGCCGTCCCCCTCGACCACCTTGACGGTGGTGAACGGGATCCAGTCGGACTGCCGCTCCCAGGCGGTCAGCGCCGCGAAGACCCGTTCGGCCGGGGCGTTGACCACCACCGTCGCGGTGACCTCGCCGGCACCGGGCTGGGCCGCCTCGGCGAAGTCGTCGGCCTCGCCCGGCGCGGTCACGCCGACTCCGACCGGACCACCGCACCTCGCGTCCCCGCACCCTCGACCTCGTGGTCGGCGGGGGTGTCGGTGGATCCGTCACCTGTCGGCGTGGCCGGATCGGCGGTGGCGGCAGTCGGGTCGGTCGACGGACGCAGGGACGGCTCGGCCTCGGCGGTCGCGTCGGCGGGCACAGCGGGCGCCGCCGGCGCGGAGATGGCAACCGTGGGACCGGCGGCGGCGCCCGTGATCGGTGCCGTCTCGTCCTCGACCGCGGCGGCGGCGGGTGCCTCGGCCAGCCCGGCCTCGGCGGTCAGCCCGCCGGCCGGGGTGGCGTCCTCGGTCGTGGTGGCCGGGCTCGTCGCGGCGGCCTCCGCCCGGGCCCGGCGCAGCGCGTCGGCCTCCTCGGTCCGGCCCTCGCGGAGCGCGGCGACCTCGGCCTCCAGCACGCCGATCAGCTCGGCCTTGTAGCCGATGTCGTACGCCGCCCGGCGCATGGCCTGGTCGACCTGGGCCATCCGGTAGCCGCGCAGGGCGGTGTCGAAGCGCACCTCGGCGACGTCCGCCTCGTCCAGCGGGCGGCCGCCCGGCAGGGGCACGGCCCGCCCGTCCGGCTCGACCGGCACCAGACCCGGATCGCGCCCGGAGACCAGCACCGTCACCCCGAACACCACCGCCGCGACGGTCAGCGCCACGACCAAGAGGAGCAGAACCTCACCCATGGGGAGATCGTGGCATGCGGGACGGCGCGGGGCGAGCCCTCCACCGCTCCGATCATGAATCGAAACCGGGCGTACCGCCCGGGCCGCTCAGGGCGGGACCGGATAGCGTCGGGGGCGGGCCGGCGTGGGACCGGAGATCAGGAGGCGGGGCATGGCGGCGGAGCTGCGGCTCGGTGGGCGGACCTTCTCCCCCGGTGAGCTGGTGGTGATGGCGATCGTCAACCGCACGCCCGACTCGTTCTTCGACCGGGGCGCCACCTTCGCCCAGGACAACGCGCTGCGCGCGGTGGAGCGGGCGGTCGCCGAAGGCGCGGAGATCATCGACATCGGCGGGGTGAAGGCCGGGCCGGGCGACGAGGTCGACGTGGCCGAGGAGATCCGCCGGACGGTGGACACCATCACCGCGGTCCGGGACGCCTTCCCCGACGTGGTCATCTCGATCGACACCTGGCGGGCCGAGGTGGCGGTGGAGGCGGTGGCGGCCGGGGCCGACCTGCTGAACGACACCTGGTCGGGGGCGGATCCGGCGCTGGCCCGGGTCGCCGCCGAGACCGGCGCCGGGCTGGTCTGCTCGCACGCTGGCGGGCTCACCCCGCGTACCCGGCCGCACCGGGCGGCCTTCGACGACGTGGTGGCCGACGTGGCCGCGACGGTGACCGGGCTCGCCGACCGCGCGGTCACCCTCGGCGTACGCCCGGACGGAATCCTGATCGACCCGGCGCACGACTTCGGCAAGAACACCCGCCACTCGCTGGAGATCACCCGGCGGCTGGCGGAACTCACCGACACCGGATGGCCGCTGCTGGTCGCCCTGTCGAACAAGGACTTCATCGGCGAGACGCTGGACCTGCCGGTGCCGGAGCGGCTGGAGGGGACCCTCGCGGCCACCGCCGTGTCGGCCTGGCTCGGCGCCCGGGTGTTCCGCGCCCATCAGGTACGCGAGACCCGCCGGGTGCTCGACATGGTGGCCTCGATCCGGGGCGACCGGCCGCCGACGCTGAGCCGCCGCGGCCTGGCCTGACGAGCCCGCCGGGCACTCAGGCCGGGTCAGGTCCAGCGGAGGATGTTCTTGCGCCAGGCGTAGAGGATGCCGAGCGCCACCACGGCGACGAAGACCGCCATCTCGACGACGGTGGTCACGCCGAACCCGGGCCGGTCGAAGACCAGCGCCCAGGGGAAGAGGAAGACCGCCTCGACCGCGAAGAGCACATACAGGTACGCGTAGACGTAGTAGCGGATCTGCATCTGCGCCCAGTCGCCGCCCACCGGGTCGAGACCGCACTCATACGTGGATCGCTTGCCCCAGGGATCGGCCGGACGGGCAGGACGTAACACCCGATTGGCCGAGAACGCAGTAACGAAGAAGAGAACGGCGGCGAGCAGCAGGAGACCGAGCGTGGCGTACGAGCCGAGGTAACCGGTCACGGTCGGGAGCCTACCGTCCCGGCAGTCGGGGCGTCCCGAACACGTTACGGATTTGTTTCCTTGTGGGACTAGTGCCCGAAGGCAACCGTTACCAAATAATGGAACCTCGCTGAGCGTCACGGAGGACAGATGGCCCGCCCCCGCGTACGCCCCGCTCGCCGGGTCGCGCTACGACGTACTGCCGCGCTGTTCGCGCCCGCGTTGGCGGCCGGCATCGTGGCGGCGGTCGCGGTCGCGCCCGGGTGGGCCACGGCCTCACCGACGGTGACCGGCGTGGTCCGAGCGGCCACCGACCCCGCGACCGACCCGGCCACCGATCCGACCGACGCCACCCCCACGGTGGATCCGACCGCGACGGAGCCGACCACCGCGCCGCCGACCGAGAGCGCGCCCCCGGAGACCACTCCGCCGCCACCGCCGACCACCGAGCCGGCGCCGACGACCACCGCCCCGGGCAACCCCGTGCCGACCACCACCGCACCGACCACCACGAGCGCGCCGCCCCCACCGCCGGTGGTTCCCCCGGCCGAGCCGGGCCGACCGGCCGGCGGTCAGCTCGGGGTACGGGTCACCACCGAGGACGTCTCGCTCACCTCCGCCTACTGGAACGCCGACAGCACGGTGACCACGTTGCGGGTGACCGTGACGAACACCGGCAGCGCCCCCGAGCGGATCCGTCTCGGCTACACGCTGCCGGCCGGTCTGACCGACGCCGGCACCCCGGGCTGCCTCTCCTCTGGGGGCGGCGGCTACCGCTGCGGTGAGTGGACCGCCCCGCCAGGGGCCCGGTTCAGCAGCACGATCCGGATCCGGGTGACCGGTACGGCCTGGAAGTCCATGCCGCTGAGCGGATCGGTCCGGGTGACCGCCACCGCACCGGGCATCGCCGGAACGGCCACCGACGACGAGGGGTTCGCCGTCCTCTTCCCGCCCGGCCCACCGGTGCCCGGCATCTCGCTCCGCGCCGACGAGGTGGTCTTCGACATCAGCGGCGCACCGAGCGCGCTGACCGTAAGCCTCGGCAACACCGGCAAGGTCGACGCCGCCGGACGGGTCGACGTGGTCCTCCCCGACGGGGTGACCGCCACCGACCCGCCGGCCGGCTGCACCGTGGTCGCCCCGGACCGCACCCGCTGCGACCTCGGCACCCTGCCGGCCGGACGCACCACCGACCTACGCCTGCCGGTGATCGCCACCCCGGAGGCCCAGCGGCAGGCCCCGCTGGCGGGTGCGGTGGTCGGCCGGCTGGACCCGCGCAGCGGACGCGACCGGCAGGTACAGATGAGCTTCCGGATCACCGCCGCGGCGGCGCTGACCCCGCCGGCCGGCACGCCCGCCCCGACCGGCTCCCAGGGCGTCCTGGCCGCCGCCGAGCAACGGACCGCCGGAAACGGGGTCAACTCCACGCAGCAGACGGCGATCATCCTGATCGTGGTCTCCGGGCTGCTGGTGGTGCTCGCCCTGGCCCTGGCGACCACCTCACTGCGCCGCCGGATGACCGATTCGAACGGCGGGGAGTGACCCGCGCAGGCCCGGGCCTGCCGTCCGGTGATCTGGATTACGGGTCGCGGTACTAAACCCCGCAAAGCCGGGCATACACCGGCCCGATCAGGTCCCATACGTCGGACCTCCACCAAGGTGGCCCTAACGGCCCGACGTAGGCTCTGACGTGAGAAATGGAGCGGGCCGCCCCAGGTGGGGACGGCCGGCGGCAGCAGCGCGTCAAGGAGGGCACGTGGCGGGGCAAGGCGGGGTCACCACACTGTTCAGCCGCCCCTGCGACGGCGCTGAGCGAAGCGAGGTGCGGGCGTGAGCAAGCAGATCCGTCAACTCGACCGGGTGGTGATCCGATTCGCTGGTGATTCCGGTGATGGGATGCAGCTCACGGGTGATCGGTTCACGTCGGAGACGGCGCAGTTGGGGAATGATATTTCGACGTTGCCGAATTTCCCGGCGGAGATTCGGGCGCCTGCGGGGACGCTGCCGGGGGTGTCGTCGTTCCAGGTGCATTTCGCCGACTACGACATCCTGACCCCGGGTGATGCGCCGAACGTGCTGGTGGCGATGAACCCGGCGGCGCTCAAGGCGAACCTGACGGATCTGCCGCGCGGTGCGGACATCATCGTCAACACCGACGAGTTCACCAAGCGGAACCTGGCCAAGGTGGGCTACACGGTCAGTCCGCTGGACGACGACTCGCTCGCCGGCTACGTCGTGCACCCGGTGGCGCTGACCTCGATGACGGTCGGCGCTCTGGCCGAGCAGGACGTGTCCAAGAAGGACGCCGAGCGGGCCAAGAACATGTTCGCCCTCGGTCTGCTCAGCTGGATGTACTCCCGGCCGTACGAGTCGACGCTGCGCTTCCTGGAGCGTAAGTTCGCCGCCCGACCCGAGCTGGTCGCGGCGAACATCGCCGCCTTCCGGGCCGGCTGGAACTTCGGCGAGACCACCGAGGACTTCTCGATCCGGTACGAGGTCAAGCCGGCAAAGATGGTGCCGGGCACGTACCGGAACATCACCGGCAACGCGGCGCTCTCGCTCGGCCTGGTGGCCGCCGGCGTCCGCTCCGGGCTGCCGGTTTTCCTCGGGGCGTACCCGATCACCCCGGCCTCGGACATCCTGCACGAGCTGAGCAAGCACAAGCGGTTCGGTGTGGTGACGATGCAGGCCGAGGACGAGATCGCCGCGGTCGGCGCGGCGCTGGGCGCCTCGTACGGCGGCTCGCTCGGCGTCACCACCACCAGCGGCCCGGGTGTCGCGTTGAAGAGCGAGACGATTTCGCTGGCGGTGGCCCTGGAGCTGCCCCTGGTCATCGTCGACGTGCAGCGGGCCGGGCCGTCCACCGGCATGCCGACCAAGACCGAGCAGGCCGACCTCAACATGGCGCTGTACGGCCGGCACGGCGAGGCCCCGGTGGCGGTGATCGCGCCGAAGTCGCCCGCAGACTGCTTCCACGCGGCCATCGAGGCCGCCCGGATCGCGCTGACCTACCGGACGCCGGTGATCCTGCTGTCGGACAACTACGTCGCCAACGGCTCCGAACCCTGGCTGCTCCCCGACGTGGAGTCGCTGCCCGACCTGCGGGTCGAGTTCGCCACGCAGCCCAACGGGGAGGACGGCACGACCTTCCTGCCGTACCTGCGCGACCCGGAGACCCTGGCCCGGCCGTGGGCCATCCCCGGCACACCCGGGCTGGAGCACCGGATCGGCGGCCTGGAGAAGGCCGACAAGACCGGTGACATCTCGTACGACCCGGCCAACCACGACTTCATGGTGCGGACCCGGGCGGCCCGGATCGAGACGATCCCGGTGCCGGACGTCGAGGTGGAGGACCCGGACGGCGACGCCCGGGTGCTGGTGCTCGGCTGGGGCTCGACGTACGGGCCGATCGGCGCGGCGTGCCGCGGCCTGCGGCAGCGCGGGCTCCCCATCGCCCAGGCGCACCTGCGGCACCTGGCGCCGATGCCCGCCAACCTCGGTGAGGTGCTGCGTGCCTACGACCGGGTGGTGATCCCGGAGATGAACCTCGGCCAGCTCGCCCACGTGATCCGCGCCCGGTTCCTGGTCGACGCGATCGGCTACAACCAGGTCCGCGGCCTACCGTTCACCGCCGCCGAGCTGGAGACCATGCTGGAAGAGGTCGTGAAGAATGTCTGAGCCCGTCGCCCTCAAGCTCACCGCGAAGGACTTCAAGTCCGATCAGGAAGTGCGCTGGTGCCCCGGCTGCGGTGACTACGCGATCCTGGCCGCAGTCCAGCAGTTCATGCCGGAGCTGAACATCCCCCGGGAGAACATCGTCTTCGTCTCCGGGATCGGCTGCTCGTCGCGCTTCCCGTACTACATGAACACCTACGGGATGCACTCGATCCACGGCCGCGCCCCGGCGATCGCCACCGGCCTGTCGGTGTCCCGGCCAGACCTGTCGGTCTGGGTGGTCACCGGTGACGGTGACGCGCTCTCCATCGGCGGCAACCACCTGATCCACGCGCTGCGCCGCAACGTCAACCTGAAGATCCTGCTGTTCAACAACCGGATCTACGGCCTGACCAAGGGCCAGTACTCCCCCACCTCCGAGGTCGGCAAGATCACCAAGTCGACCCCGGTGGGCTCGGCGGACGCCCCGTTCAACCCGCTGTCGCTGGCGCTCGGCGCGGAGGCGACCTTCGTCGGCCGCACCATCGACTCCGACCGCAAGCACCTCCAGTCGGTGCTGCGGGCCGCCGCGCAGCATCAGGGGTCGGCGTTCGTGGAGATCTACCAGAACTGCAACATCTTCAACGACGGCGCCTTCGACCAGCTCAAGGAACCGGCCACGCGGGATGACTACCTGATCCGGCTGGAGCACGGGCAGCCGATCACGTTCGGCAAGGACGGCCAGTTCTGCGTCGTCCACCCACCCGGCGGGTTCGGCCTCGAAGTGCGCGAGACGGCGGCCACCCCAGCCGACGACATCGTGGTGCACGACGCGACCGTGACCGATCCGGCCTACGCCTTCGCCCTGTCCCGGCTGCCCGGACTCGACCTGCGCAACACCCCCATCGGCGTGTTCCGCTCCGTCGACCGACCCGCCTACGACGCCGTCGTGCAGGAACAGGTCACCACCGCCAAGGCGAAGGCCGAGGAAAGCCCGGAGCAGCAACTCGCCGGCCTGCTCGCCAGCGGCGACACCTGGACGATCATGTAGCTCGACCAGCGACAACGGAAAGGGCCCGCGACCGTGAGGTCGCGGGCCCTTCCCGTTCAGCCGTGGTACGTCAGCCCGATCAGAAGACCAGGTTGAAGTAGTTCCAGCCGGTGGAGATGACCTTGCCGCTGGCGTTGATCCAGTTGCCCTTACCGTCCGTGGTGTACATCCGCAGTCGGTAGCTGCTGTCGACGCCGAGCATGTCCATCATGTTGTCGCCGTTCCAGTCGCCCGGCGTCACGATGTTCTTGAAGCCGCCCCAGCCGCTGCCGATCTGGGTGCCGGCCGGGTTGGTCCAGCCGCCCTTGAGGTCGGTCTGGTACATCCGCAGGTAGCCGGTGGAGGTACGGCCGATCAGGACCTCCTTGCCGTCACCCTTCCAGGCGCCCGGGGTCAGGAACAGGTTGAACCCGTTCCAGCCGGTGCCGATCCGGGTGCCCGCCGGGTTGAGCCAGCCGCCCGCACCGTTGCTGGTGTAGCGCCAGAGCTCACCGTTGGACTTGCGGACCATCAGGCTCGGCAGGTTGTTGCCCAGCCAGTTGTTGGTCACCATCAGGGCGGTGAAGTTGCCCCAGCCGGTGCCGATCTTCTTCGCACCGCCGACGAAGTTGCCCTTGCCGTCGGTGTTGTAGATGTACAGCTCGCCGAGGGTGTTGACCGCCATGATCGACGGCTTCTTGTCGCCGTTCCAGTTGTAGACCCGGAAGACGCGCTTGAAGCTGCCCCAACCCTTGTTGATGATCCGGGAGTCCCAGAAGCCGCCGTACCCGTCGTTCTCGAACCCGCTGCCCACGTGCATCCACAGGTTGCCGCTGGCGTCACGGGACATCAGGTCGGTGTGGCCGTCGCCGGTCCAGTCGGCGTTGACCAGCGGCGGACGGGTGAAGTCCGCCTTGATCGCGTTGGAGTAGTAGTTGACCTCTTCGTAGTAGCCCGGGTGCTCACCGCAGTTGCCGTAGCCCCAGTCGGTGATGCCGACCTGCTTGCCGTTCACCAGCAGCGGACCACCGGAGTCGCCGCCGCAGGTGTCGGCGGACGGCGTGGTGGGCGTGCCGTTACCGGCGCAGAGCATCCGGTTGTTGTCGTACCCGATGCCGGCAGCGTTGGCGTCGCTGGAGCAGTAGGCGTCGGACTGGACCGGAACCGACGCCTTGCGCAGCCGGGTGTCCCCCGGGTCAGTGTTCGAGTCGGTCACGCCGTACCCGACGATGTCCGCCGTGTCGCCGACCGCGTACGCCGCCGTGTCGCCCTGCGCGGCCAGGCTGACCGGCGTGTAGGCCGAAGGCAGGTTCGTCTTCAGCGTCAGGACGGAGACGTCGTCGAGGATCGTGGTGGCGGTGCCGGCGTACTGCGCGGCGATGTTCCAGCCCTGGTGGGTCCAGGTGGAACCGACCTCGGCGACGTACCCGACGTTGGGCACGATGTTGCCGTACGCGTCGAGGAGCTGGTCGTGCCCGGCGATGACCCGGGTCGTACCGGCGCCGTCCGCGGTGCAGTGCGCCGCCGTCAGGATCTTGTTGGGCGCGACGACGGTACCCGTGCACCAGCCGATGCCGGCGTTGTTGTCCAGGTAGGTGACGACGCCGACGATCCACGGGTACTGCGAGGCGCTGACGGTCGTGCCCCCGACGATCTTCGGGGTCGCCCCGGTGGTCGTCGACTGGAACAGCGGGCCCTTCAGGCCAGCGGTGGGCGGGGTGAAGTTACCCGCCCGGAAGTGCGGCAGCTTGGTCGACCGGTCGGCCTGGACGCTCGACGCGTCGTACGTTCCGCCGGCCGCGGCGGCCTGACCGGCCGTGCCCGGCGCGACAGCCGCCGCACCACCGAGGGCGAGACCGGCAGCCAGGATTCCGGCCACCCGCCGCCGTCGGGCTCGTGCGATGTTTGCCTCTTCAGCCACTAGTTTTCCCGTCGTTCGGTTATCGAGGCACTCGAAATTGCCGATGTGACGGGGCGCCGCAGGAGCTGACGACGAGATTCGAGGTCGTGACCTCGCGTGACAGTGGATCCCCCGTGTCCGAGCCAATCAGGAGGCGCCGGCGACAGATCGGGCGCCGCGTCCGTTGGCAATTCCAAGCGGCCTGACCGTAGCAAGGCTTGAGAAAGAATTAAAGATCCGACCGGCGGAAACTTCGATGCCCGATTCGCAGCTCATGACCCTGCGAACGGCCATGGTGGGTCGACAACGGACCGGTCAGGGCAGGACGGTGGGCGTCGGCCGGTCGTCGCGGACGTGGACCAGCATGTCGCCGGTCTCGATCACCGCACCGGCCTTGTCGTTCAGGGTGACCACCTTGCCCCGCCGGACCAGCGCGATGACCAGCGAGTCCAGCTCGCGCGGCGACCTGCCCACCTCGTCGCGCTCGGCCGAACGCATGGCCAGCGCCATGCCCTGCCCCGGGGTGAGCAGGTCCTCGACCACGTCGATCAGCGGCGGCGCGGTGGTGGAGAGACCGAGCAGCCGCCCGGCGGTGGCCGAGGAGACGATGACGTGGTGCGCCCCGCTCTGCTTGAGCAGCGGGGCGTTCTCCGCCTCGCGCACGGCGGCGATGATCCGCACCTGACCGGCGGTCAACTGCCGGACGGTCAGGGCCACCAGCACCGAGGCGTCGTCGCTGTCGGTCGCGATGATCACCGCCTTGGCCGTCCGGACGTGCGCCTCCTCCAGCACCGACGAGCGGGTCGCCGAGCCCTCGATCGCGACGAGTCCGGCCGAGGTGGCCTGCCGCAACGCGGCGCCGCTCCGCTCCACCACCACGATCCGGGACTTGTCCAGGCCATTCTCCAGCAGCGCGGAGACGGCGCTGCGGCCCTTGGTGCCGTAGCCGCAGATGATGACGTGGTCCTTCACGATTCTCCTCCACCGCGACAGGCGACGGCCGGTCCGGTACTGCTCGGTCAGGACTTCCAGGGTGGTGCCGACCAGGATGATCAGGAAGATCACCCGGGCGGGGGTGACGAACAGGACGTTGACCAGGCGCGCCGACGGGGCGGCCGGGGTGATGTCGCCGTACCCGGTGGTGGAGAGCGAGACCACCGCGTAGTAGAAGCAGTCGAGGAGGGTGAGGCCGTCCTCGTTGACGTCGCGGTAGCCGTCGCGGTCGATCCAGACCACGGTCACCACGGCGAGCACCAGGGCCAGGGCGGCGAGCAGGCGCAGACTCAGCGCGCTCAGCGGCCCCCGCCGTTGCGCGGGAAAATGGATCACCGTCGGTCCTGCTCCGCCGCCGTCGCCTGCACGTGCACAAGATAACGGGTACGCGGCCGCCCGGCCTCCCGGGTGGCGACCGGGCCGGTGTCCGGTACCCGGACGGGGCATGATGGGGAGGTCCCGGGACCACGACCGCGAGGAGGCCCGCATGTCGTTGCTGCGACGGGTGATCGGCGGGGTGCTGCGCCGGGTGCGGCTGCGGCAGGGCCGCACGCTGCGGGAGGTGGCCCTGGCGGCCGGGGTCTCGCTGCCGTACCTCTCCGAGGTGGAGCGCGGCCGCAAGGAGGCCTCCTCCGAGGTGCTGGCGGCGATCTGCCGGGCCCTCGGCATCTACCTCTCCGACCTGCTCGAGGAGGCCCGCGACGAGCTGCGCCGGGCCGAGCGGCGGGCGCCGGTGACGTCGGGCTCGGGTCTGGTCCGGCTGGAGCGGGCCCCGGCCCGCCGGGACGAGGTGCGCCTGCGCGTCGGGTCCCGCCCGGGCCGGCCCCAGCCACACGTGCTGCGTCGGCCCCGGCTCGGCGGCACGCCGCTGCTGGGCACCCGCGGCACGCTCACCGGCCTCGGGCTGCCGGCCGGTGGGCCGCTCAGCGCCGGGATCGGGTACGCCACGCCGACCATGCCCGGCACCCGGATCTGGCTGTTCCCGTCCCCGCCGCCGGCACGCCAGCGGCCGCGTACCGGCCGGCGGGTGGCGCGGCGACGGACCGCGCGCGTCTGACGGCGGTCACCGGCCGCGGCGGAGGGGCGCCCGCCGCCGCCGGCCGTGATCGATCTCCCCGCGCCGGTGTCCCGGCAGCTACGGTGTGTGCCATGACCGGCGTAACGCCCCTCATCGACGCCCTCATCGGTTTGGGCCTCACCCAGTACGCCGCCCGCGCCTACCTGGCCCTGGTGGTCCGCGATCGGTACACCGCGGCGGAGCTGGCGCGCGCCTCCGGTGTGCCCCGGCAGCGGATCTACGACGTGCTCAACTCGCTGAACGAGCGCGGGCTGGTCCGGGTGCGCCCCGGCCCGGTGGCGCGCTACGCGGCCGTCGACCCGCAGGCGGCGGTCAGCCGGATGATGGAGGTCCATCGCAGCGCGTACGAGCAACGCGAGCGGGCCGGCACCGAGCTGATCGACCAGCTCGCTCCGCTGTGGACGCGCGGGCGGTCCGAGGACGACCCGCTGGACTACGTCGAGGTCATCCGGGACCGGGAACAGCTCGGCGAACGGTTCGCCGAGCTCCAGTCGAGCGCCCGGCACCAGCTGCTCACCCTGGCCAAGATGCCCTACCTGGTGGTGGAGAACCCGGCCGGGATGGAGGCGGCCCAGCGGCTGGCCCGCGAGGGCGGGGACGTCCGCTGCGTCTACGAGCACGCGATGCTCGACGACCTGGCCCTGGTGGCGCACACCCGCGGCTTCGTGGACGCCGGCGAGCGGGCCCGGCTGGTCGCCGAGGTGCCGATGCGACTCTGCATCGCCGACGGCGCGCGGGTGCTCATGTCGATGCGGGACCCGCGGGCGGACGACGCGTCGAGCACCTCGCTGCTGATCGAGCACCCGGCGCTGGCCCAACTGCTCATCCAGGCGTACGAGTCGATCTGGGCGGCCGGCGAGGAGTTCCAGGCGGCGGTGGTACGGGTGGTGACGCCGGCCGGCTGACCCTCCGCCACCGCCCGGCCACTTCTGCCCAGGGCGGATCTGCCGCCGGCAGAATCGCTGGGCCTCCGGCCACCGCCCGCCGGAGGCTGGAGGCGGCCGGTTCCCGGGCGGCCCCTTCGCCCGCCGGCGGCACGGAGGGTGGTCAGGTCATGGGGTACGGCATCTGGATGCTCGACGAGGGGCAGCCGTCGTTCGGCGACCGGGTCTTCGAACGGCTGCTCAAGGAGCGGATCATCTTCCTCGGCACCGAGGTCACCGACGCGTCGGCCAACCAGATCTGCGCGCAGATCCTGCTGCTGGCCGCCGAGGATCCGGAGCGGGACATCTTCCTCTACATCAACTCGCCGGGCGGCTCGGTCACCGCGGGCATGGCCGTCTACGACACCATGCGGTACGTCAAGAACGACGTCGGGACGCTGGCGCTCGGGCTGGCCGGCTCGATGGGGCAGTTCCTGCTCTGCGCCGGGGCGGCCGGGAAGCGGTTCGCACTCCCCCACTCGCGGATCATGATGCACCAGCCGTCCGGCGGGATGGGCGGCACGGCCGCCGACATCACCATCCAGGCGGAGAACATGCTGCACGTGAAGCGCACGATGCAGGAGCTGATCGCCGGGCACAGCGGGCGCACGCTGGACGAGATCCAGCGCGACTGGGACCGGGACCGCTGGTTCACCGCCGAGCAGGCCCGCGAGTACGGCCTGATCGACCAGGTGGTCACCCGGGCCGAGCAGCTCCCCGGCTGAGGGGCGACCGGGGACGGGGGCGGCCGGCGGGGTGCACCCGCCGGCCGCCGGTCGTTCAGCCCGGTCAGGGCAGGTCGACGAACTCGCCCAGGAAGCCTCGGGCGCTCGGGGTGTCCACCCGGTACGCCACGTTGGTGGCGTAGCAGGGGGTGTCGCCGGTGATGGTGGTGCCGGCGAGGACCAGCTTGCCGTCGACGGTGGCGAAGTTCGGGCCGCCGGAGTCGCCGTAGCAGGCGCCGCCGTAGCCACGGCTCTCGTTCATGGCCAGCCGCAGCCAGGTCTTGTTCAGCGCGTCGAAGCCCAGTTCGGCCTTCATCCGGACGCCGCCGCCCGGGTGGGTCTGGCCGCCGGGGCCGTTCAACGCCTCCTCCGTGCCGTACCCCATGACCTGCCAGGTCGTCGCGTCGAGCTGGCGGGAGCCGAGCGTGTCGAAGAGGCCGGCGGTGGGCAGCGTCGCCGGGGTGAACGGCCACCGCTTCGCGAGCGCGTCCGCCTGGGCGTCGGTGAACTCGATGACCGCGATGTCGTGCGCGTCGGCGGAGTTGCCGGGGTAGTCGGGGCTGGTGTGCTCGGTGCCCTCGACCCCCACCTCGGCGGCGATCTCGGCCGGGCTCAGACCCTTGGCCTTGGCCTTGTCGAGCGCGCCCTGCACGTCCTGGTCGAGCGAGACGTAGAAGCGCACGCCGGACGACCAGTCGGTGGTGCAGTGCGCGGCGGTGAGAAACGTGTTCCGGTCGACCATCGTGCCGGAGCAGTACCAGTCGATGGTCTCCGAGACACCGTCTCCGTCCCGGTCCCAGAGGGCCAGCATGGCGCCGACCTCGGTGCGCTCGGGAGCGGGCTGGGCGTGGTAGGTGTTGATCGCCGAGGCCGGGGTGGCGCCGGCCAGGACCGCCGCGACCGTCGCGGTGGCCAGGGAGGCGAGTAGAGCGGAACGACGCAAAGGGTCCTCCGTGGTCAGAGTGGGCTCGGGCCTCGGCGACGGCCGGCGTCGGACACGCCCCCTCGATCGCGTCCGGCGACCCGACGCGGGGTGGCCGTGCACTGCCGGGCCTCGATGTACGGGCGAGCCTATGACCGGTCACGCGCCCGCGCACCGGGTGACGGGCGCAGCGCGTTCGGAGAAATTCTCGTTACACCGGAGCGGGGGGGGGGGGGGGGGGGGGGGGGGGGGGGGGGGGGGGGGGGGGGGGGGGGGGGGGGGGGGGGGGGGGGGGGGGGGGGGGGGGGGGGGGGG
>NZ_JBVJJA010000021.1:0-120889 GCF_055586005.1 Micromonospora sp. NPDC051924 | reverse complement strand
CCCCCCCCCCCCCCCCCCCCCCCCCCCCCCCCCCCCCCCCCCCCCCCCCCCCCCCCCCCCCCCCCCCCCCCCCCCCCCCCCCCCCCCCCCCCCCGTGCCACGTCCGTGACCCGCGCCCCGGCGACGGAGGGTGACAGCGATCTGTGCGGGCTCTGCCAGCGGGCGCTGCCAGCATCGACGGCATGCGGTACGGATTCCAGGCCGAGGCCCTCGTCAAGCGTTTCGGCACGAACACAGCGCTCAGCGGCGTCGATTTCGCGGCCCGCCCGGGCACGGTCCTGAGCGTGCTGGGGCCCAACGGCGCCGGCAAGACCACGGCGGTACGGATCCTCGCCACCCTGCTGCGCCCGGACTCGGGCACGGCGATGGTGGGCGGGGTCGACGTGGTGCGCCAACCGGCCCGGGTGCGCCGGCTGATCGGCATCGCCGGGCAGGACACCTCGGTCGACGAGGACCTGACCGGCGCCGAGAACCTGGTGCTCATCGGCCAACTGCTCGACCTGCGCAAGGCCGAGGCGGCCGCGCGGGCGGCGGAGCTGCTGGAGCGGTTCGAGCTGACCGAGGCGGCCGGCCGCCGGGCCGGCACCTACTCCGGTGGCATGCGGCGGCGGCTCGACCTGGCCGCCAGCATGATCGGCCGACCCGCGGTGATCTTCCTCGACGAGCCGACGACCGGGCTCGACCCGGCCAAGCGGGAGGAGGTCTGGCGGATGATCCGGACGATGGCCGGCGACGGCACCACCGTCCTGCTCACCACGCAGTACCTGGAGGAGGCGGACACCCTCTCCGACGACATCGTCGTCCTCGACCGGGGCAAGGTGATCGCCAACGGCAGCCCGGACGAGCTGAAGCAGGTCGTCGGTGGGCAGACCATCCAGCTGCGCGCGGCCGACCCGTCCCAGCTGAGCGAGGCCGCGGCCATCCTGGCCAGCGTCGCCGGGCACGCGCCCGAGCAGGTCGGCCCCGGGGTGCTCACCGTGCCGGTGGTCGGCGACGCCGCGTTCACCGAGGCGGTCCGCCAGCTCGCCGCGGCGAACATCGCGGTGACCGAGCTGTCCCTGCGGCTGCCCAGCCTGGACGAGGTGTTCTTCACCCTCACCGGCCGGCACACCGCCGAGCCCGAGCGCGAACAGGAGGTGGCGGCGTGACCGCGACCAGTGTCCCCAGCCAGTCCACCGGCACGGTGCCCGAGCCGGTCAAACGCCCGTACGGGCTGCTCCGGCACAGCCTCGCCCTGGCCCGGCGGAGCCTGATCAAGGTGCGCCGCACCCCGGAGGGGCTCGCCCACGCGGTGCTCATCCCGGTGATCTTCCTGGTGATGTTCGTCTACCTGTTCGGCGGCGCGGTCTCCGGCAACACCAAGCAGTACCTCCAGTTCATCTTCCCGGCGGCGCTAGTGATGACCGTGATCATCTCCGGCATCATGATCACCGGGGTGAGCCTGAACGCGGACATCCGCACCGGTGTCTTCGAACGGTTCCGCAGCCTGCCCATCGGCCGGTCGGCGCCGCTGATCGGCTCAGTCGTCGGTGACCTCGTCCGGTACGTGATCTCGCTGGTCACCGTGTTCGCCTTCGGCTACCTGCTCGGCTTCCGGGTGGAGACCGGCTTCCTCCAGGCCCTCGCGGCCGGGGCGCTGACGGTCTTCTTCGGCTTCTGCCTGAGCTGGGGCTACGTGCTGGCCGGCGTGGTGTCCCGGGACGCTGCCGGGGTGCAGGGCATCGTCACGCTGACCATGTTCCCCCTCGCCTTCGGCACCAACATGGTGGCGCCGACCGACACCCTGCCAGGCTGGCTGCAGGCGTGGGTCAAGATCAACCCAGCCAGCCACGCCATGGAGGCGTGCCGGGGCCTGCTGCTCGGCGGGCCGGTCGCCGGGCCGGTGATGCGCACCCTGCTCTGGTCGGTCGGGCTGCTGGCGTTCTTCCTGCCGCTGGCGGTACGCGCCTACCGCCGGCGTACCTGAGCGTCGATGAGGGCCAGGGCGTCGGCCCGGCCCCGGGCCCGCCCTCGCTCGACGGCGGCGGCGTGGACGTCCCCGCCCAGCACGTCGGCGAGCCGGCGGCCCAGCTCGGTCGCGTCGGGGTGGAACGAGTCCGGGCCACGGTGCAGGGCGCTGGCCGCGCCGAGCAGCTCGGCGGCCAGCTCCGCCTCGCCGCTCGCCAGGCACGCCGCCGCCGCGGCCACTCCGATCTCCGCCAGCACCGGCACGTAGCCCGGCTCGGCGGCCAGGGCGAAGGCGGCGGCGAGCTGCTCCCGGGCGGTCTCCTGATCGCCTCGGGCCACCGCCAGCTGGGCGGCGGCGCACCGGTGCATGGCCTGGTACAAGGCCGCATCGAAGGTGATCCGCTCCAGGTCTGCGCGGGCCCGGTCGTACGCCCGGGCCGCCTCGTCGAGGGCGCCGTCGTAGCGGGCCAGGTGGCCCAGCCAGAGGTGGGCCAGCACCAGATAGCGGGCGGCCACCGGCCGGGCGGCGGGGGCGACCAGCGCGCGCAGCTCGTCCCGGGCCCGCGACAGGTCGCCGTGCCAGATCAGCGCGACGGCGAGCAGGACGCGCTGCAACGCGGCGTCGGCCGTCGCGTCGAGCGTGTGCAGCAGGGTGCCGGCCTCTCCGGCGGCCGCCATGGCCACCGGGAAGTCACCGAGCACGAGGTGCACGTGCGCCTCGAAGGTGAGGGCCATGGCCAGGCCCCAACGGTCCCCGGTCGCGCGGAACGCGGCCGCCGCCTCCGCCAGGTCGGCCCGCATCGCGTCGGTGTCGCCGTCCTGTCCGTGCAGCAGGGCGGCCATCAGCATGAGCAGGCCCCGCGCCCACGCGTCGGGGTGGTCGCGCAGCCGGGCGATGGCCGCCAGACCGGCGGCGGCGTCGGCGCGGAGGAATGCCAGCGCCGGGTCGAGCAGGGCGGCGACCGGGTGGTCGTCCGGCCCGCCGCGCTCGGGCAGGCGGGCCAGCAGGGCCTCGATCGGGAGGTCCCCGCCGACCCGGCCGCCGGTGAGCACCGTGTTGAACAGGTAGGCGGCAGTGGCCGCCCGACGGGCCGCCGGCGGTGCCGCACCGGGCAGTTCGAGCACCGCGCGCAGCCAGGCTGCCGCCTCGGCGTGGTTGCCCTGCACGGTCCAGAGCGGACTGACGGCGGCAGCCAGCCGGACCGCCACCGCCGCGTCACCGGTGTCGCAGGCGAAGTGGAACGCGGCGAGCAGGTTCTCCCGCTCCGCGGCCAGCCGGGGCAGCCAGACGATCTGCTCCGGCCCGCGCAGCCGGGGCTCGGCCCGCTCGGACAGCTCGAGGAAGTAGTTGGCGTGCGCCCGCCGGGCGGCGCCCACCTCGTCCTGCTCGGCCAGCCGCTCCAGGCCGTACTCCCGGATGGTCTCCAGCATCCGGTAGCGCGGATGGGGACCGTCCAGCCGTTGTAGCAGTGACTTGTCCACCAGCGCGGCGAGCAGGTCCAGCGCGGCCGGCGCGATCGCCGGGGACAGCTCGCAGAGCCGGGCGGCGCTCTCCGGGGTGACCGCGCCGGGGAAGACGGCCAGCCGCTGCGCGAGCCGGCGCTCGTCGGGCTCCAGCAGGTCCCAGCTCCAGGCGACCACGGCGCGCAGCGTGCGGTGCCGGGGCATGGCCGTGCGGCTGCCCCCGGTGAGCAGCCGGAACCGGTCGGAGAGGCGGGCCGCCAACTCCTCGACCGGGAGCGTCCGGGTGCGCGCGGCGGCCAGCTCGACGGCCAGGGGCAGCCCGTCCAGCCGCCGGCAGACCTCGACCACCGCCGCGACGTTGGCGCCGGTGACGGCGAAGCCGGGCCGGACCGCCGAAGCCCGGTTGACGAACAGCTGCACCGCCGGGGACTCGACGGCCGCGGCGACGGTGGCCGCCGGAGCCGGCAGGGCGAGCGGCGGCACCGGGCAGAGCGCCTCGCCGACGATGCCCAGCGGCTCCCGGCTGGTGGCCACGATCCGCAGCTCGGGGCAGCGGCCGAGCAGCTCGTCGACCAGCCGGGCGGCCGCGTCCACCAGGTGCTCGCAGTTGTCCAGCACCAGCAGCGCCGGCGCCACCGAGAACGCCTCGACCAGCTGGTCGAGCAGGTCGCGGGGCGCCGGGCCCTCGAGCAGGCCGGCCTCGCGCAGGCCGAGCGCCCGGACCACAACCTGCGGCACGTCGTCCGGGTCGGTGACGGCGGCCAACTCCACCAGCCAGGCGCCGCCGGGATGGGCGTCGGCCAGCGAACCGGCGAGGGTGGTGGCCAGCCGGGTCTTGCCGGCGCCGCCGGGCCCGACCAGGGTCACCAGCCGGCCGTCGCGGAGCTGGCCGGCGAGGCGGCGCAGCTCGGCGTCCCGGCCGACGAAGCTGGTCAGCGGGGCCCGCAGGTTGCCCGGGCGGGCGGCCGGACCGGGCGCCTCCGGGCGGTCGGCCGCGGGCGGCGGGGCGGCCTCCGGTGCCCCACCCGGCGAGGCCGGGGCGACCGGGACGGCGGCCGGAGTCAGCGCGGGGTCGCGGCGGAGCATGGCCACGTGCAGGTCGCTCACCCGGGGGGACGGGTCGACGCCGAGTTCCTCGGCGAGCCGGGCGCGGAAGTCCTCGTAGGAGCGCAGCGCCTCGGCCTGCCGGCCGGTGGCGTAGAGGGCGTTCATCAGCAGCGCCCGGGTGCGTTCCCGCAGCGGGTGCCGGGCGGCCAGCTCCTCCAGCTCGGCGACGAGTTGATCGGCCCGGCCGGAGACCAGGTCGGCCTCGGCGCGGTCCTCCAACGCGGAGAGCCGCAGCTCCTCCAGCCGGGCGGCCGCCGCGGCGGCGTACCGGGTGTCGGTGGCGTCGGCCAGGGCCGGACCGCGCCACAGCGACAACGCCTCGGCCAGGCAGGTGGTCGCGGTCGCCGGGTCACCCGCGCGCAGCGCCCGCTGCCCCTCCCGGGCCAACCGTTCGAACCGGTACGCGTCGACCGCCTCCCGGGGCAGCTCCAGCCGGTAGCCACCGTGCGCCGAGTGCAGGGCGGAGGTGACCGGCAGGGCCCGGCGCAGCCGGGACACCAGCGACTGGACGGCGTTCGTCGGGTCGGTGGGGGCGGTGTCCGCCCAGAGCGCGTCGGTCAGCGCCTCGACGGTCACCGTGCGGCCGACCTCGAGGGCGAGCAGGATCAGCAGCCGGCGCAGCCGGGCGCCGCCGATCTCCACCTGCCGCCCGTCGGCGGCCACCGTGAGCGGCCCGAGGATGCCAACCTGCATGCGGCCCATCATCTCACCGGGTACCGACGCGGTGACGAAACGTCGGCGTCGTGGCGGGGCGCCGGTCGGGTCAGCCCGGCGTGGCCGGGGTCGACACCCGGCCGACCAGGTAGGTGTAGAGGATGGCGGAGTTCACCCCGTCCAGGCCGAGGGCGGCGTGCAGCGCGTCGTCGTAGAAGCCGCAGAGGCCCACGCTGGACAGCCCCAGCCCGGTGGAGACCAGGGAGAGGTTCTGGGCCACGTGCCCGCCCTCCAGCAGCACCAGGCGGTAGGACCGCAGCCCGTAGTGCAGCCGCTGGTAGGTCAGGTCGGCGACCAGGAACAGCCAGAGTGGACAGCCGGCGGCGTCGATCTTGCCGCCGGCCTTGGTGGCGGGCAGCCGGGGATCGGTCGCCGGCACCGCCGGGACGAGTTCGCCGGTCAGGTCACGGGCGTCGAGCGGGAGCAGCGCGTGCGCCTCGGGGTCGTGCAGATAGAGGCCGCGCGGCACGCCCGCCACGTCGTGGCAGTAGGCCAGCAGCCGGACCGGGTAGCGGTTGCCGCCGCTGGGGTGGGGTCGGACTCGCAGCGACGCCTCCGCGCCGTCCATGGCCTTCTCGCCGGTGACGGCGGCGGAGTGGTAGAGCAGCCGGCCCAGCTCGTCGGCGGTGAGCGGGCCGCCGTACGTGCCGTATGCGCTGCGCCGGGCGAGCAGCACCTCGGCCAGCCCGGGAAGGTCCGCGTCCCGCCCGGCGAGCGGCAGCGGCGCGCCCCGCACGGGCATTGGCTGCCGGCCCTCGACGCCGGCGCCGACCAGGTCCGGCATCTGGTCGAGGATGGTGGCCGGCGCGTACTTGGCCTCCTCGTGCAGCCGGCGGTCGGGCGCGTCGGGGCCGTCGGCGAAGAACGGGCCGCGGGTCGCGGTCCGGAGCACCACGAGGGACACCAGCCAGGCGGCCTGGGCCCGTTCGGCGACGGTCAGACCGATCCGCTCCTGCTGCGCGCCCACCAACCGGCGGAAAACCGTCCCGGCGGGGGTGTCGAGCCGGCCGGCGCGTTCCAGCCCGCGCAGCTCGGCGAGGGTGTCGGCGAGGTGCCGCCGCCACTCCCCCAGCCCGGTGCCGGCGCCCTCGGCCTCCGCGCGGGTACGCCGGTACCAGGCCGTCCACTCCGCCTCGTTGCGAAGGAAGGCGGTCTCCGCGGCGAACCGCCCCTCGCCGGCCGGTCCGGCCTCGTCGGCCGGGACCCGCGTACCGTCGCCCGTCTCGACCGGGTCGGCGTCGCCGCGCAGCCAGGCCAGGGACGACGCCCAGTCCAGTCCGGTGGCGACCACCGCGGCCAGCAGCAGGCCGGCGGCGGCCCGCAGCCGGGTCGGCGCGGACCGGGCCTGCGCCCAGACGGCCTGCTCCAGCCCGGGCGCGGCGGCCAGGTGCCGGTCGACGACGTCGGCCGCGTCGGGGCCGCCCAGGCCGGCGGCGGGCGGTGCGGTCTGCGGCGGCGCGGCGGAGGCGGTGAGAGTCATCGGCGTACGCTCCCTCGGCGGTCGGGCGGTGAGCGCACGATAGGCAGCCGGGGAAGCCGGTCACAAGCGCCGAATCTGGGCAATCTGGGAGGTGATCCGGCGGCGTCCCAGGTGGACAATCCGCCGGCTCCCGAGCGCCGGCCGCGAGCACCGCCCGGCGGCGGACCGCTCGGCCGCCGCAGGGGTTCCGGCCGGCGGTGCCGACGCGCTGCGGGAACAGCAATCTGCGCGAAGACAGCACGCCCCGAGCGGCGCACCCTCTAGGCGGACTCAGGCCCGGTCGGGTGCCCCCACACCACCGCCGACCAGGCCGGATCCGCCGGCCGCCCCGGCCGGGCAGCACCCGGAGCACCCCTACCGACACCCGTACCCGCCGGAGGCCCCAGTGACGACGGACCCCGAGTCGCGGCGCACCTTCCCGCTGACCGACCTCCAGGCCGGCTACCTCGTCGGCAGCAGCCCGCTGATCGAGCTCGGCGGCTTCCGGCCCACCATGTACGTCGAGCTGGACGTGGTCGACTTCGACCCGGAGCGGGCCCGGGCGGCGGTCGACCGGCTGATCGACCGGCACGAGCACCTGCGCACGGTGATCCTGGCCGAGGGCGGCCAGCGGGTGCTGCCGGACGCCCGGGTGACGCCGTTCCCGCTGGCGGTGACCGACCTGACCGGGTTGCCGCCCACCGAACGGGAGGCGGCGCTGCGCGCGGTCCGGGAGCGGATCGCCGAGCAGGGGGTGGACCCGACCGGGTGGCCGCTGTTCCAGGTGGTCGCCCAGCGGCTGCGCCGGCGCCGGTGGCGGCTGCACCTGGCGATGAGCCTGCTGCTGCTCGACTCCACCAGCACCCGGCACCTGCTCGGCGAGTGGTGGCAGCTCTACCAGGACCCCGACGTCGCGCTGCCGCCGGTGGCCCGCACCTTCGCCGAGAGCGTCCGGGACCTGGTGGCCTGGCAGGACACCGAGCCGTACCGGGAGCACTGGCGGTACTGGGAGCAGCGGCTGGACAGCCTGCCGGACGCGCCGCAGCTGCCGCTGGCCCGCCCGCTGGCCGGCATCGACCCGGTCCGCCTGGTCCGCCGGGTCTGCCACCTGAGCCGCGCCGAGTGGGACGGGCTCTGCGCCGCCGCCCGGCGGCAGCGGGTGCTGCCGCCGACCGCGTTGCTCCAGGTCTTCGCCGAGGTCCTCGGGGGCTGGGCCGCGCAGCCCCGGTTCTGTCTCAACGTGCTGCACCAGAACGTGCCAAGCCTGCACCCCGAGCTGGCCGGGGTGGTCGGTCAGCTCAGCGCCACCCTGCCGCTGGAGGTGGACCTGGGCGCGGGCGACGACTTCTGGGACCGGGCCCGGCAGGTGCAGCGCCAGCTCTGGCGGGACATGGCGCACAGCGACGTCACCGCGGTCCGGGTCACCCGCGAGCTGGCCGCCCGGCGCGGCTGGACCAGCCGGGCGGCCCTGCCGTACGTCTTCAACAGCATGCTCGCCCCGCGTCGGCCGGCCGGCGCGGCGGTCGGGCGGCCGGTCTGCCGCCAGGTCGACAGCCACCTGCGCACCCCGCAGGTGCTGGTGGACAACCAACTCCAGGACGCCCCGGACGGGGGCGTGGACTGCATCTGGGACGTGGTCGACGACGCCTTCCCGGCCGGCCTGCCGGAGGCGGCGTTCGAGGCGTACGAGCGGCTGCTGCGGGCGCTCGGCGGGGCCGGCACCCCGCTGGAGCCGGTGCCACCCGCGCACCGGGCGGTGGTGGCCCGGGACAACGAGCCGGCCGGGCCGCGGCCGGCCGGGCGGCTGGAGGACGGCTTCCTGCGCCGGGCCGGCGAACGGCCGGACCACCCGGCGTTGGTCACCGACGCCCGGACGCTCACCTACGGGGAGCTGGCGGCGGCCTCGGCGGCGGTGGCCAACGCGCTGGGCCGGCACGGCGTCGGTCCCGGTGAGCTGGTGCCGGTGGTGATGGCCAAGGGCTGGGAGCAGGTGGTCGCCGTCCTCGGCGTGCTGCGCGCCGGCGCGGCGTACTGCCCGGTCGACGTGGCGCTGCCCGCCGGGCGGATCGGCCATCTGCTCGACGAGTGCGCGGCCCGGGTGGCACTGGTCCAGTCGCACCGCCCGACCGACCTCGGCGGGCGGGCCGTGCCGGCGATCGAGGTGGACCGCCTGGCACCCGCCGCCGAACCGGTCACGTCGAGTGGGGCGGCGACCGATCTGGCGTACGTCATCTACACGTCCGGCTCCACCGGGCGGCCGAAGGGGGTCGCGGTGGCGCACCGGGCCGCCCTCAACACCGTGGCGGACATCAACCACCGGTTCGGGCTGGGCCCCGACGACCGGGTGTTCGGCATCTCCTCGCTCAGCTTCGACCTGTCCGTCTGGGACGTGTTCGGCACCCTGGCGGCCGGCGCGACCCTGGTGCTGCCCGCCGGGGGAAGCCGCCCCGACCCGGTCGGCTGGGCGGACGCCGCGACCCGGCACGGCGCGACCGTGTGGAACTCGGTGCCCGCGCTGGCCCAGATGCTGGTCGAGGTGGTGGCCACTCGACCGGCCGCCGATCGGCCCCCGGTCCGGGCGTTCCTGCTCAGCGGCGACTGGGTGCCCACCACGCTGCCCGACCGGCTCCGGGAGACCTGGCCGGGCACCCGGGTCACCGCGCTGGGCGGCGCCACCGAGGCGGCGATCTGGTCCAACAGCTACGAGATCGGCGCGGTCGACCCGGCGTGGCGGAGCATCCCGTACGGGCGGCCACTGCCGAACCAGACCATGCGGGTGCTCGACGACCGGCTCCGGCTGCGTCCACCCTGGGCGGTCGGCGGCATCCACATCGGCGGGGCCGGGCTGGCCGAGGGCTACTGGCGGGACCCGGAGCGCACCGCCGAGCGGTTCGTCACCGATCCGGCCACCGGGGAGCGGCTCTACCGCACCGGTGACCTGGGGCGGTACTGGCCGGACGGCACCATCGAGTTCCTCGGCCGGGAGGACCGGCAGGTCAAGGTGCAGGGGTTCCGGGTGGAGCCGGGCGAGATCGAGGCGGTCGCGCGCACCCACCCGCGGGTACGGGACTGCGCGGTCACCACCCAGCAGGTGCCCGGCGGTCAGCGCCGGCTGGTCGCGATCGTGGTGCCCGGGGAGGAGGGCGCGCCGGACCGGGCGGCGCTCGCCGGATACCTGCGGGAGCGGCTGCCCGCGTACCTGGTGCCGGCGCGGATCCACCTGCTGGACCGGCTGCCGCTGAGCGGCAACGGCAAGGTGGACCTGGACCGCGCGCTCGCCGCCGCCGAGGCCGCCGCCCGCGACGACACCCCCGCCACGGGAACCGGGGCCGGCGGTGCCAGCCCCGTGGAGGAGCGGCTCTGCCGGGTCTGGGCGGAGCTGCTGGAGGTGCCGGCGGTCCGCCCGGACGACGACTTCTTCGCCCTCGGCGGCAATTCGCTGCTCGCCCTGCGCCTGGTGCAGCGGCTCCGCGCCGACCTCGGCACCGAGGTCCCGTTCGGGCAGATCTTCGACGCCCCCACGGTACGCGGGCTGGCCGCCCGGCTCGCCGCCGGCGACGGCACCGTCCGGTGCGCCGTGCCGCTGGCCGAGGGTGCCGGGCAGCCGCTGTTCCTGTGCCACCCGGTCGGCGGCTCGGTGGCCCGCTACGCCGACCTGGCCCGCGCCTGGGCCGGCCCGGTGTACGGCTTCCAGAGCCGGGCCCTCGCGGGCGACGACGCGGCCGGTACGCCCAGCCTCGCCGACATGGCCGCCGGGTACCGGGCCGAGCTGCGCCGGTTGGCGCCGCACGGGCCGTACCTGCTCGCCGGCTGGTCGATGGGGGGCGTGCTGGCCCACGAGCTGGCCGCCCAACTGCGCGACGAGGGCGAGGCGGCCCGGGTGGTCCTGGTCGACAGCGACATCCGCACCCTGCGCCTGCCGGCCGACGATCGGGAGCGGCACCGGGAGTTCCTCACCGACCTGGCCGGCGGCCGGTTGCCGGAACCGGTGGCCGCCGCGCTCGCCGCCGCTGCGGAGGACGGGCTGGCCGGGGCGGCACACGCCGCGGCCCGAGCCGCCGGCCTGCTCCCCGCCGAACTGGACGAGGTCGGGTCCCGCCGGCTGGTCCGGGTGCACGGGGACAACCTGGCCGCGCTGGCCGCCCACCGGCCCGCCCCGGGAGTGGCGCCGGTGCTGCTGGTCGTCGCCGATCGGGTGGAGCGGCCGGACCCGGTGCCCGCCTGGCAGGCGGTCTGCCCGGAGCTGACCGTGGAACGCTGGCCGGAGGACCACCACTCGATCGTGTCGGCCGCCTCCTCGGCCCGACTGGCCGAGCGCATCGCCCGCTTCGCCGCCGAGGCGGAGCCGGCCGACGACCCCCTCCCCGTCCCCTTCTGACCCGCGATCCGCGCGGGTAGGCAGCAACGTCGGGGAAGTTGCCGCCTCCCGGCGCGTCGAGTCAGCAACTTCCCCGAAATTGCCCCTCCCCGTGAGGGGCGTCAGGACCAGTCGAAGGCCTGGGCGTCGGAGGAGAGGTAGCTGCCGTCGACCAGTTCCGGCCAGGTGGCGTAGCGGCGCAGGCCGTAGAGCAGGGGCCGCTGCGGGCGCAGCCGGGTGACCGCGCGGACCCGGCCCATCACCACGGCATGGTCGCCGACCACGCTGTCGTCGACCACCTCGCAGTCGGCGATGGTGTGGGCGGCGTCGAGCAGGTGCGGGCCGCCGGCCGCCGGGCCGACGGTCCACCGGACCCGCTCGAAGCGGTCGACCGCCCCGGAGGCGAACAGCTCGGCGAAGACCCGGGCCTGGTCGTGCAGCAGGTTCACCGCGAAGGACCGGCTCGCCGCGATCGCCTCCAGGGTGGGGCTGCCGCAGCGCAGACAGACCAGCAGGATCGGCGGGTCGAGGGAGACGCTGCACAGCGACGTGCAGGTCATCCCCCAGGGCTGGCCGTCGTCGTGCAGCGCGGTGGTCACCGTGACCCCGGACGGGAAGCTGGCCATCAGGGGTCGCATGTCGACCGGTGGGATCTCGGCCGGGACGAGCTGGTCCTTCGTGTTCAACCTGCGCTCCTCACACCGGGGGTGACGCGGCTCCGGCGGTGACCACGCCGGACGTGGGCCGGGGCCGGGAGGTGGACCGGGTCGCGGCGCGGACCTCCGCCACCAGCGCGGCGGTGAAGGACCCGAACGCGGCACCGAGGAAGTGGAAGTGCCCGCCAGGGAAGAGTAGCCGTCGGAACGGCCCGGTGGTCTCCCCCGCCCAGGCCGCGACCGCCGCCGGCGGCGCCCAGTCGTCCTCGGTGCCGCCGAAGGCGGTCATCGGCACGGTCAGCGGCGGGCGGACGGGCGGCGGGGCGTATCCGGCCAGTGCGCCCAGGTCGGCGCGGACCAGCCGGAGCAGCTGGGCCCGGAACTCGGGCACCTCGTGGATCCGGTCCGGCATGCCGCCCAGCGCGAACAGGTGGCGCAGCATCTCCTCGTCCGAGACGTCGTACGGCAGGGTCGCCTTCGGACCCCGGTAGCCGGCGGCGGGGCGGCCGGAGACGCCGAGCCAGACCGGTTCGACGCCGTGCGCGCCGAGCGCCCGCGCGGTTTCCGCCGCGACCACCGCGCCGAGGCTGTGCCCGAACAGGGCCAGCGGCGCGTCGGCCCAGTCGAGCAGCTCCTCGGCCACCCGGGCGACGATGGCGGGGATGTCCCGCAGCGGCTCGTCCCGGTGCCGGCGGCCCCGGCCGGGCAGGTCGGGCAGGAGCAGGTCCCACTCCGGCGGGATGCCCCGGCTGAGCGGGAAGTAGGCGCTGCCGGAGCCGCCGGCGTGGTGGAACGCCACCAGGCGCAGGTCGGGGTCGGGGACCGGTCGCGGCCGGAGGAAGGCGGTCATCGGTTCACTCCCGTCCCCCGGCCGCGACCGGGCGGCCGGTGATGTGGTCGGCGATCGTCGCCAGCAGCGCGGCCAGCGGGCGGTCGATGGGCAGGTCCTCGGGGGTGAGCGCGATCTCGAACCGTTCCTCGATCCGGGTCATGAACAGGGTGGAGACGAACGAGTCGCCGCCGGTCTCCAGGAAGGACCGGCTCGGGTCCAGCTCCTCCTCGGCGTGCAACACCTCGCGCAGCTCGGTCATCAGGTACGCCTCGATGCCCGCCCGGTCGCTGGGCAGCGGTTCCGGGTCCCCGGCGTCGGCGGCCGCGGCCGCGGCCGCGGTCCCGGCCCCGCCGACCGGTTCGTCCACCCAGAACCGCCGGCGCCGGAACGGGTAGGTGGGCAGGTCCGGCAGGATCCGCGCGCCGGCCGGTCGCAGCGCGTCGAAGCGGACGTCGAGCCCGGCCAGGAAGAGCGTGGCGAGGGCGTCCAGCAGCAGCCCCGGGGCCGCCTCGGGGACGGCGGTGACCAGCGGCACCACGTGTGCCGTACCGTCCTCGCCGCGCCATTCCAGGCGCGCCGCGCCGGCCGGTCGGCCGGTGTCGCGGCGGGACCGGACCCGGACCCCGAGCCGGCCGAGCAGCGCCACCCACCGGTCGGGCGCCTCGCCGGTCGGGTCGTCCGGGACCAGCCGGGGCCAGCGGGCCCGGACCGCGTCCAGCGCGACCTCCAGCGCGCTGTGGTCGGCGGCGGCCCAGAGGGTGACCGGGCGCAGCCGCCCGGCCGGGCCGGCCGGCTGCCGGACCGCCGCCGCCAGCCGCACCGCCAGCTCGTCGGCGCTGCCGCCGAGCACCGCCACCCGGTGCCCGAACGGCGCGCGGCCGGCGCGCAGGGTGTGGCAGAGCGACGGCAGGTCGGCCGGGTCGGTGGCGCGCAGCCGGGCCACCACGGCGGCGCCGAGGGTGGCCAGGCCCTGCGGATCCCGGGCGGAGAGGGTGAGCAGCTCGGGCCCGGGCAGCGTGGCCGGCGCGTCCGAATCCGCCGGCCGGTACGCCTCGAGCACCACGTGCGCGTTGGTGCCGCTCATTCCGAACGAGTTCACCCCGGCCACCCGGCGGGGCAGCTCGGCCGGCCAGGGCGCGGTACGCCGGGGCACGGTGAAGTTGAGCCGATCCCAGGGGATGTGCTCGTTGAGCGGGCCGTCGGCCTCGTCGGCCGCGGCCGGGATCTCGCCGTGGTGCAGCATGAGCACGGTCTTCATCAGCCCCGCCACGCCGGAGGCGGCCTCCAGGTGGTTAAGCCGGGCCTTGACGCTGCCGATGCCGAGCGGGACCCCGCGTTCCCGGACCGCCGTGCCGAGGGCGGCGTCCAGGGCGCCCACCTCGACGGGGTCGCCGAGCAGGGTGCCGGTGCCGTGCGCCTCGACCCAGCCGACGTCGGCCGCGCCCACCCCGGCGTCGGCGAGGGCCGCCCGGACCACCTGCTGCTGGGCGGGTCCGCTGGGCACGGTCAGCCCGGAAGCGGCGCCGTCGTGGTTGACCGCGCTGCCCCGGACCACGGCCAGGACCGGCCGGCCCTCCCGTTCCGCCTCGTCGAGGCGCATCAGCACCAGCACGCCGACGCCCTCGCCCCGGCCGTACCCGTCGGCGGAGGCCAGGAAGGACTTCGAGCGACCCGCCGGGGAGAGCGCCCGGCTCTGGCACAGCGACACCATCAGGTTCGGCGACAGCAGCAGGTTCGAGCCGCAGACCAACGCGTACCGGCACTCCCGGGCGCGCAGCGCGCGGACCGCCAGGTGCATCGCCACCAGTGAGGAGGAGCAGGCGGTGTCCACACTGACGACGGGGCCGGCGAAGCCCATCACGTAGCTGATCCGGCCGGCGCCGAAGCAGAGGCCGCCGCCGGTGGCGTAGTACGGGTCGAGCGGGGTCTTGTCCTCCCGGACGGCCAGCCGCTCGCCGTACTCGGAGGCCATCATGCCGAGGTAGACGCCGACGTCGAGCCGGTCGGCGCGGCGCACGGCGACCCCGGCCCGTTCCAGGGCCTCCCAGGCGGTCTCCAGCAGGAGTCGCTGCTGCGGGTCGAGCAGCTCGGCCTCCCGCTGGGAGATGCCGAAGAAGTCCGCGTCGAAGTGGCCGATGTCGCTGAGAAAGGCGGCCCGGTCCACGTAGGAGCGGCCCGGGCGGGCCGGCCCCGGCCGGTACGCGGCCCGCAGCCCGGGCCGGTCCTCGGGGATCCCGGTGACCGCGTGCGCGTCGCCGCGCAGGAAGTCCCAGAACTGCTCCGGCGTGTTCAGGTCACCGGGGAAGCGCAGGCCGAGGCCGACGACGGCGAGCGGCGGGCGCTGCTCCCGCTCCAGCTCGCGGATCCGGGCCTGCTGCCGCCGGGAGAGCCGAAGCTGGTCCTCCACGAGTCGGCGCAGCTCGGTGGCGTCCATGGTCACGTCCCTCACTCCTCCATGGCCAGGTCCGCCCGGACGGCCCGGACCAGCTCGTCGATCGACAGGTCGGCCAGGTCGCCGTCCGTCCCGGCCGGCTCGTCCGCCGGACCGGCGTGCGCCGGCCCGGGCCAGCCGGCGGGCGTCGCGGCGTCGGCCGGTCCGTCGTCGGGATAGAGCAGGTCGATCGCGTACGCGGCGACCTGCGCGATGGTCGGGTGGTCGATGGCGACGGTGGCCGGCAGGTCCACGGCGAGGGCGTGCGACAGCCGGGTCCGCAGGTCGATCACCATGATCGAGTCGAGGCCGAGGTCGACGAAGCCGGCCTCGTCGTCGAGCGCCCCCGGGTCGCCCAGCGCCGCACCGGCCACCCCCCGCACGGCCGTTCGGAGCCGGTCCTCCCGCTCGTCGGCGCCCGTCCGGTCCAGCTCCTCGCGCAACCAGCCGCGCGGCGCGGCCGGCGCGGCGGGCGTGGCCGACCCGGACCGCCCGCCCCGGTCCAGCAGCGGGAGCAGCAGCGCCGCCCGGGGATGCCCGGCCGCCCGGTCGACGTACGCCCGGGCGTCCACGGCCACGGCGACGAGCCGGTCCCGGCCGGCGGTGAGCGCGGCCCGCAGGACGCTCTCGGCCTCCTCGTCGGTGAAGGGACGCACGCCCAGCCGGTCGATCGCCCGCCGGGTCGCCTCGGTGGCGGCGAGGCCGCCCTTCACCCTGGGCGTCCACGGTCCCCAGTCGACGCTGACGGCGGGCAGGCCACCGTCACGGAGCCGGGCGGCGAGGCCGGCCAGGTAGCCGTTGGCAGCCGCGTAGTTGGCCTGGCCGGCGGAGCCGAGCACCGCGGAGACCGAGGAGAAGTGCACCAGCGCCGCCGGCCGCCGCCCGGCCAGCGCCGCCAGCAGCCGGTCCGCGCCGGCCGCCTTGCCGGCGAAGACCTCCGCGAAGGCGGCCTCGCCGAGCTGGTCGAAGGCCCCGTCGGCGGTCCGCCCGGCGAGGTGCCAGACGCTGCCGATCGGCCCGTCGCGTTCCGCCTCCGCCACCATCCGCCGGCAGTCCTCGGGGTCGGTGACGTCGCCCCGGACCACCCGGACCCGGGTGCCGCCGGCGGTGAGCTGGTCGATCGCCGCGCTGGCCGCCGGATCGGGCGCGGACCGGCCGACCAGGGTGATCGCGGGAACGCCCTGCCGGGCGAGGAAACCGGCGACGCTCAGTCCCAGCGCGCCGAGCCCACCGGTGACCAGCGCGGCGCCGGTGGTGACGGCGGCCGGCAGGTCGGCCTCGGCCGGGGGCAGCGGGCGCAGCCGGGCCACCCGGAGGCCGTCGGCGTCGATCCGCAGCCGGGTCTCCGGCAGGCCGCGCCGCAGCTCGTCGACCAGCAGCGCGGCGGCGTCGCCCGGGTCGGCGCCGGCGGCGAGCGCGACCCGGACCAGGCGGCGGTCCGGGTGCTCCGCCTCGACCGCGGCGAGCATCCCCCACAGCGCCTCCCGGACCGGGGCGGCCGCGGCCCCGTCGGCGCAGACCACCAGGTACGGCACGGCGGCGGGGGCGGTCCGCAGGTCGTCGGCGAGCCGGCGGGCGGCGGCCAGCGCGGCGTCCGCCGACTCCCCCGGCTCGGTGGCCGCGAACCGCAGGTCCAGCACCAGGTCGGGCGACTCGTCGGCGGGCTCGACCAGGCCGGTGACCGCCGCGGCGAGCGCGGGCCGGACGTCGTCGCCGAGGACGGCGGCGCGCGGCGGTTCGGTCGGGGCCGGTGCCGGCCGGTCCGGTTCCGGCGTGACCCAGGCCAGCTCGTGCACGTGCACGGCGGTGTCCCGCAGCGACCGCTCCAGCAGGTCCCGGGGGGCGTGCCGGATGCGGAACCCGTCGACCGCCAGGACGGTCCGGCCGCGCCCGTCGAACAGGTGCAGGTCCGCCTCGTCCACCTGCCGGGTCCCGTCGGGGCGGGGGGTGGACCGCCGGGCCCGTACGTGGCCCCAGAGCTCCCCGGCCGGGTCGGGCCGGCGGGCCAGGGTGAGCCGGGCGGCGGCGAACGGGACCGCCAGCCCGGCCCGGCCGGACTCCTCTGCCGACCCATCGGTCGCGTCGGGGTCGACGCCGAAGGTCACCGTGCTCTGCAGGCAGGAGTCGAGCAGGCCGGGGTGGATGGCCCAGCCGGCCGGGTCCTCGTTCATCCGCTCCGGGCGGGCGTACCGGACCAGGGCCTCGTCGCCGCGCAGCCACACCTGGTCGATCCAGCGGAACGACGGGCCGAGCAGGTAGCCCATCTCGCGGAAGTGCCGGTAGAAGTCCGCCCCGGCGAGCCGGCGCTCGGCGGCGGCCTGAAAGGCGGCGAGGTCGGGCACCGGTCGGGGTTCGGCCGGCGGGTCCGGCAGCAGCCGGGCGGAGAGGTGCTCCTGCCAGCGGTCCCGTTCCGGGTCGATCAGGCTCTGCACGCTCACCGTCCGGCCGCCGTGCTCCTGCGCGGCCTCGATGACCTGCAGCTCGTACCGCTCGCCGTCGTGCAGCACGAGGGCGCGGGGAAAGACCAGGTCGGCGAGGGCGGGCGGGGTGCCGTCGCCGGCCAGCGCGCTGAGCGCGGTGGCGGTCTGCGAGGCGCCGGGCACGGAGACGGTGCCGTAGAGCCGGTGGTCGGTCAGGTGCGGCGGGTACTCGGTGCTGCGCTCGGTGCGGAACACCCGGCCGCGCAGCGCGGGCGAGCGGACCGGCGTACCCCAGGCGGGCGCGTCGGCGGCAGGGCCGGCGGTGACCACCGGCTCCCCGGCCGCCGCCCAGTAGCGGGTCTCCGCGAACGGGTAGCGCGGCGCCTCGACCCGGGCGCCGGGGCGGCGCGGCTGCACGCGGGACCAGTTCAGGTCCTGGCCGAGCGGGTAGAGCCCGGCGACCGCGGCGAGCAGCGCGGCCCGGTCCGGCGCGCCACGGCGCAGCGACGACAGCAGGCCGCCGGCCGGCGCCAGGCCCGCGGCCCGGACCAGGTTGACCAGGGTACGGTCCGGGCCGATCTCCAGGCACACGTCCACGTCGAGCGCGGCGAGCTGCCCGGCGCCCGCGTGGAAGCGCACCGGCTGCCGGGCGTGGCGCACCCAGTAGTCGGCGTCGTACGTGTCGGGGCCGGCGACCGCCCCGGTGAGGTTGGAGATCACCGGGATGGCCGGAGCCGTGTGGCGGACCGTGGCGCAGGCCGCGCGGAACTCGTCCAAGGCCGGGTCCAGCAGTCGCGAGTGGAACGCGTGCGAGACGCTCAGCCCCCGGTGCCGTACGCCCTCGGCGCGCAGCCGGGTGGCGAGGGCGTCGACCTCCTCGGGCGGGCCGGAGACCACGGTGGCCTCGGGGCCGTTGACCGCCGCCAGGTCCAGCCCGGTGCCGGCGATCAGGTCGCGGACCTGCTCCTCGGTGGCGACCACGGCGAGCATCGCACCCGGCCGGGTGGCCTGCATCAGCCGGGCCCGCTCGGCGATCAGGTCGAGCCCGGCGGGCAGGTCCAGCACCCCGGCCACGACGGCGGCGGAGACCTCGCCGACGCTGTGGCCCATCACCACGGCCGGGGTGACGCCCCAGGAGCGCCACAGCTCGGCCAGGGCCACCTCCAGGGTGACCAGGGCCGGCTGGGTGACCCGGGTCTCGTTGATCGCGGTCCGGTCGTCGCCGCTGAAGATCAGCTCGGTCAGCGAGGTGCCGAGCGTCGGGGCGAGCCGCCGGTCGCACTCGTCGAAGACCGCCCGGAACACCGGCTCGGTGGCGTACAGCTCGCGGCCCATGCCGAAGAACTGGCTGCCCTGGCCGGAGAAGAGGAACGCGATGCGGGGCGGCCGGGTCGCCGGGACCGGGTCGGCCGGCGGCGCGGCGGCGAGGAGCTGCTGACGGTCGCGGCCGAGCAGCGCCACCCGGTACGGCAGGTGGGCTCGGCCGGTGCCGGCCAGCGCGGCCAGGTCGCGCAGTTCCGCCGGCGGGCACTCCGCGATCCGCTCCCGCCAGTGGTCGACCAGCCGGAGCAGCCCGTCCGGGCCCGGCGCGGAGAGCGGGACGAGCAGCGGGTCGGTCGTCCCGCCGGGAGCGGTCGCGGCGCTGTCGTCCGCGGTCGGATCGGCATCCGCAGCGATCCACGTCGGACCGTCGACAGGGCCGACCGTGGCCGGTTCCGGGTCGGCGAGCAGGACGTGCGCGTTCGTACCGGTGAAGCCGAAGCCGGACACCCCGGCGAGCCGGGGCCGGCCGGCGCGGGGCCAGGCGATCGGGCTGTCCACGACCCGGACGTCCATGCCGGCCCAGTCGATGTGCGGGTTCGGGTCGGTGAAGTGCAGGTTGGCCGGGATGGTGCCGTGCCGCAGGGCGAGCACCGTCTTGATCACCGAGGCCATGCCGGCGGCCGACTCGCAGTGGCCGAGGTTGCTCTTGACCGAGCCGAGCCACAGCGGCCGGTCGGCGGCCCGACCCTTGCCGAGCACCCGCCAGGCCGCCCCGACCTCGATCGGGTCGCCGAGGGAGGTGCCGGTGCCGTGCGCCTCCAGGAAGTCCACGCCGGCGCCGTCGACCCCGGCGTCGGCGAGCGCGGCGGCGATGACCTGTTCCTGGGCCCGGCCGCTCGGCGCGGTCAGCCCGGACGAGCTGCCGTCCTGGTTGACCGCGCTGCCCCGGACCACGGCGAGCACAGCGTCGCCGTCCTGGTCGGCGTCGGCGAGTCGCTTGAGGACGAGCACCCCGCAGCCCTCGGCCCGGACGAAGCCGTTGGCGTCGGCGGAGAAGGCCCGGCACCGCCCGTCCGGGGAGAGCATGTGCGCCCGGCTCACCGCCACCGAGGCGAGCGGGTCGACGATGACGTTGACCCCGCCGACGATCGCCGCGTCGATCTCCCCGCCGCGCAGCGCGCGGACGGCGAGGTGCAGGGCGACCAGCGAGGACGAGCAGGCGGTGTCCACGGCGAGCGCCGGCCCGGCCAGGCCCAGCACGTACGCCAGCCGGCCGGCGACGGCGTTGAGCGCGGTGCCGGTGCTGTAGTAGGCGTCGAGCCGGTCCACCCCCGCGCCGGCCAGCACCCGGGCGTAGTCGCCGTTGCTCACCCCGACGAAGACCCCGGTACCGCTGCCGGCCAGCCCCTTCGGGTCGATCCCGGCGTCCTCCAGCGCGTGCCAGGCGCACTCCAGCAGCAGCCGCTGCTGCGGGTCGAGGTTCTCCGCCTCCCGGGTCGGCACGCCGAAGAATCCGGCGTCGAAGCGGGTCACATCGCGCAGGAAGCCGCCCTGGTCGGTGGTGATCCGGGGACCGCTGTCCGGGTCGGCGGTGTGGAACGTGCGGTGGCTCCAGCGGTGCGCGGGCACCGGGCCCACCGCGTCCCGGCCGGAGCGGAGCAGGTCCCACAGCTCCTCCACCGAGTCCGCGCCGGGGAAGCGACCGGCCATCCCGATGATCGCCGCCGGCCCGGCCGGGGACGCCGCCGGTCCGGTCACCGTGGCGACCGGGGCGGCCGGCTCCCCCGCCTGCGGGGCGGCCGGGAGGAGAGCCGTCGGGATGGCCGGAGACACGGGGCGCACGGCGGCCGGTCCACCGTGGACCGGCGGGTCGGCGGCGTGCATCCGGGCGTGGTCGGCCGGCGGGACGCCGACCGCCACGGCCGGTCCGGGGACGGCGGCCGGGCCGTCGCCCAGGGCCAGCAGGTGGTCGGCGAACTGGCGGATGGTGGGGTGGTCGAAGACGTCGGCCACCTGCAGCGGCACCTCGAATGCCTCGGCGAGCCGGCGGGCCAGGTCCACCGCCATGATGGAGTCCAGGCCGAGATCGAAGAAGCCGGTGTCCTCCCGGACGACGTGGCCCGCCGGGTGCCCGAGCTGGGCGGCCAGCAGGCGGGCCACGTGGGCGCGGGCGACGGCCGGGCGGGTGCCCACCGGCAGCGCGGTCAGCTCCGCCACGACCGACGGCTCCCGCTCGTCCTCCGATCCGGGTGCGCCATCGGCGGCGGGCGGTGCCCCGGCGCGGGCCGGCGCGGCGGCGAGCAGGCCGCGCGGGCGCAGGCCGCCCAGCACGCTGTCCAGCCGGGCCCGGTCCAGCGGGCAGGCCACCAAATAGCCCTCCGGTCCGGGTGTCTCGTCCCGCAGCGCCGCGCAGCCGGTGGCCGGGTCCAGCGCGCCCACGCCCAGCCGGGCGAACCGGTCCCGGGAGTCGCCGTCGGCCATCCCGGAGACCGCCCACGGCCCGTACGCGATGCTGACCGCCGGCAACCCGAGCGACCGGCGGTACGCGGCGAGCGCGTCCAGCCCGCCGTTGGCGGCGGCGTACGCGGCGTAGCCCTCGGTGCCCCAGAGCGCGGAGACCGAGGAGACCAGCACGAAGAAGTCCAGCGGCAGGTTCCGGGTGAGCCGGTGCAGCCACCAGGCGCCGCCCAGCTTGGCGCGCAGGGCGGTGGCGATCCGCCCGGCGTCCAGCTCGGTGGCGGGTACCCGGGCGATGGTGCCGGCGGCGTGCAGCACCCCGGCCAGCGGCGGCATGCCGCGCAGCGCGGCGGTGACCTGCCGACGCGAGTCGGCGGTGTCGCATCCGCCGCCGACGTAGCCGACCCCGATCCCGTCGTCGCGGAGCCGGGTGAGCAGTTCCCGGGCGGCGGGTTCCAGGTCGGCCTCGGCGCGCCGACCGACCAGCAGCAGCCGGCGGGCGCCGCGCCGGACCAGGTCGGTGACGAGTTCCCGGCCGACCGCGCCGAGCGCGCCGGTGACCAGGTAGGTGGCGTCGGCGCGGACCCGCAGGGCTGCCGGGGTGGGGTCGGCGTCACGCAGCCGGGCGGCGTGGATCCGGCCGGCCCGCACCGCGACCAGGTCCTCCAGCACCGGGCCGGGCGGCGCGGTGAGCAGGTCCAGCGCGGCGGCCAGGTCGTCGGGGCCCGGCCGGGCGGGCAGGTCGACCACGCCGCCGAACGCCGGACCGAACTCCAGTCCCAGCACCGGGGCGAGGCCGTGCAGCGGCCCGTGGTCGGTGGCGGTCACCTCGTCGGTCGGCCCGGTGCGGCGGGCGCCCCGGGTGAGCAGCACAGCCGGTCGGCCGCTGGCCCCGGTGCCGGCCAGGGCCGCCACCGCCGTGGTCACCGCCGCGACGGTGGCCGCCGCCCGGTCGACCGGGTCGCCGTCCCCGTCCGGGCCGGCGGCGTCCTCGTCCGAGCCGGCGGCGTCCTCGTCCGAGCCGGCGGCGTCCTCGTCCCGGGCGGTGCGGACGGGGTGCGCGGCCGGGACGAGCACCAGGGTCCCGTCGGGGTGGTCGGCCCAGAGCCCGGTCCACTCCGCCGCGTCGCCCGGCAGCGCCGCCGCCCGCCAGCCCGGCGGGGCGTCCCCCGGTTCCGGCGTGAGCAGCGTGCCGGCGAGCCCGCGGGCCGCAGCGGCGGCCGCCAGTTCGGTGACGAGCGCGGCGTCGTCCCCGGCCAGGACCAGCGGACCGGTGCCGGGGTCCGGGGCCGGCCGGTCCAGTGCGGTCCAGACCACCTCGTGGGTGTGCCGGGCGGGCCGGGGCTCGTCGGCTTCCCCGCCGGTGGGCCGGTCCGGGGCGTGCCGCTGGCGCTGCCACGGATACCCGGGCAGGTCGAGCACGGCCCGCGCCGCCGAGGCGGCGGCGAGCGCGGCGGGGTCGACCTCGACCGGCGGGGCGCCCGTGGCCAGCGCGGTGAGGCCGGCGACGGCGGTGTCCGGGTCGGCGGCGGCGATCCAGGCGGCCACCGGCAGCCGGCTGCGCCCGGCGTTGGCCGTGGCGGCGAAGGCCGGATAGTCCTCGGGCGACAGTCGCCGCACCCGCCGGGCGTACGCGGCGGCCAGCTCGCGCAGCGCCTCGGGAGTGCGCGCGGAGACCACGAAGCCGGCCACCGGGCCGGCGGGCCCGGCCGGCCGCTCGGCCAGCTCGTCCGGCTCGACCGCGCCGATGACCAGGTGCGCGTTGGTGCCGCTCATCCCGAACGAGCTGACCCCGGCCAACCGGCCGGCGTCGTCGGCCCAGTCGATCAGCCGGTCCGGCACCACCATCCCCGTGGCGCCCAGGTCGATGCGCGGATTGAGGGTCCGCAGGTGCACCACCGGCGGCACCTGCCGGCGCTGGACGCAGAGCACCGCCTTGACCAGGCCGGCCACCCCGGCCCCGGCCTCCAGGTGCCCGAGGTTGGTCTTCACCGAGCCGACCGCGAGGGGCGCGCCCCCGTTGCGCCGGCCGAGCACGGTGGCCAGCGCCTCCAGCTCGATCGGGTCGCCGAGCGCGGTGCCGGTGCCGTGCGCCTCCACGTACCCGACGTCGGCGGGCCCGGCGCCGGCCCCGGCCAGGGCCGCCTCGATGAGCGCCACCTGGGAGAGCACGTTCGGTGCGGTGAACCCGCTGGACCGGCCGTCCTGGTTGACCGCACTGCCCCGGATCACCGCGTGGATCCGGTCGCCGTCGCGGACCGCGCGGGCGAGCGACTTGAGCACCAGCGCGCCGGCCCCCTCGCCCCGGGTGAAGCCGTTGGCCCGGGCGTCGAACGCCTTGCAGAGGCCGTCCGGGGCGAGCGACCGGGTCTGCACGACCAGCCGGGTGGAGCGGGGCGACATGATCAGGTTGACCCCGGCGGCGATGGCCACCTCGCACTCGCCCCGGCGCAGCGCCTGCACCGCGAGGTGCACCGCGACCAGCGAGGACGAGCAGGCCGTGTCGACCGCCATGGCCGGGCCGGTCAGCCCCAGGCTGTACGCGAGCCGGCCGGCGGCGAAGCAGTGCCCGTTGCCGGTGGCCCAGTAGGCGTCCGGCTCGCCGGGGAGCCAGTCCCGGTAGTCCTGGCCGGTGATGCCGACGTACAGCCCGGCGGGGCGGCCGGCGAGGTGGTCGGCGGGGACGGCGGCGTTCTCCAGCGCCTCCCAGGCGACCTCCAGCAGCAGCCGGTGCTGCGGGTCGAGGGCCCGGGCCTCGCGCGGGCTGATGCCGAAGAAGTCGGCGTCGAAGTCGAGCACCTCGTCGAGGAAGCCGCCGCGCTGCGGCAGCTGCGCCCACTCGGCGGCGAACGGACCCTGCCGGGCCGGGGGCATCGGCCCGACCAGGTCCCGGCCGGCGGCCAGCGCGTCCCAGTACGCCTCGGTGTCGTCGATCCCGCCGGGCAGCCGCAGGCCGATCCCGACGATGGCGACGGGCTGGTCGCCGCCCTGCTCGTCCAGCTTGCGGCGCAGCGTCCGGATGGTGGCCAGGGCCCGCTTGAGCTGGGCGTCCTGCCGCTTGGCGGCGGCGTTGTCGGTGTCGTCCATGACCTCGGTTCCTCGGGGCGCGGATGCGGTCGGGCGGGCGGTGCCGTGAGTCAGCCGGTGCCGCTCGGCACCGCCGGCTCGGCGGCCGCCCGGTCGGGCTCGGCCGGCTCGGCGGTGGGCGGCTCGGCGGTGCGGGCGAGCTGCTCGCAGAGGGCGCCGGCCAGGGCGCGGGCGCTGCCGTACGTCCACAGCAGGGTGGGCGACAGCCGCAGCCCGAACGCCTGCTCCAGCCGGTTGCGCAGCTCCAGGCCCATCAGCGAGTCGAGGCCGAGGTCCTTGAACGGGGTCTCCCGGTCGACCCGCTCGGTGTCCAGCCGCAGCACCCGGCCGGCCAGCTCGCGCACCTTCGCCTCGGCCAGGGCGGCCCGCTCGGCGGCCGGCGTCTGCAGCAGGGTGCCCCGGAATCCGTGCGCGGGAGCGGCGGCCTCCCCGTCGCGGGCCGCCGAGCGCAGCCACTGCCAGCTCGGCAGCCCGGCGGTGTCCGGGTACGCGTCGAACCAGCGGCGCAGGTTCAGCGGCACGTACCCGACCACCGGCTCGTCTCGGCCGAGCATCCGCAGCAACGCCGGCCACGCCTCGCCGGTGGGGAAGCTCTCCATGCCCCGCTCGGCCAGCCGGGCACCCCGGTTCTCGTCGGCCGCGGCGAGGCCGACGTCGCCGAACGGGCCCCACTGGACGCTGAGCGCCGGCCGTCCGGCGCGCCGCCGGGACTCGGCGAAGGCGTCCAGGTACGCGTTCGCCGCCCCGTATGCGGCCTGGCCGGCGTTGCCGATCAGCGCGGCGGCCGAGGAGAAGAGCACGAACAGGTCCAGCGGGTCGTCGGCGGTGACCGCCTCCAGGGCGAGCGCGCCGTCCACCTTGGGCGCCAGTACCCGGGCCACCTGCTCGGCGGTGAGGGTGCCGACGGTGGCGTCGTCGAGCAGGCCGGCGGCGTGGAACACGCCGCGCACCGGCGGCAGCCCGGCGCGTACCCCGTCCACCGCCCGGCGCAGGGCGGCCTCGTCGGCCACGTCGCAGCGCAGCACCTCGACGGCGGTGGTGCGGCGCAGCGCCGCCACCCGGGCCTGGGCGGCGGGAGTGGGTTCGGAGCGGCCGAGCAGCACCAGGCCACCGGCGCCGTGTCCGGCGAGGAACTCGGCCAGGGCCAGGCCGAGCGCGCCGAGGCCGCCGCTGATCAGGTACGTCCCGTCCCGGAACCGCCCGTCGGGCAGGGGCACCGCGGTGACCGTCTCGACGGTGGTCGGGTCGACGACCACCAGCTTGCCGATGTGCGTGCCATGCGACATCTCGCGCAGCGCCTCGGCCGCCTCGGGGTACGGGAAAACCCGGGTGGGCAGCGGCGGGAGGGCGCCGTCGGCGATCCGCTGCCACACATCGGCGAAGAGCCGGGCGAAGCGGTCGGGTCGCCGGTCCATCAGGCCGGCGAGGTCGACGGCGGCGAGGGTGATGCCCTTGCGGAAGGCGTCCAGGCCGATCGGCCGCCCGGCGTAGATGTCCTTCTTGCCGATCTCGATGAACCGGCCGTCCTCGGCGAGCGCGTCGAGGCCGAGCGGGATCGCCGCGCCGGTCAGCGAGTTGAGCACGACGTCCACGCCCCGCCCGCCCGTCGCCGCCCGTACCTGGGCGGCCCAGCCCAGGTCGCGGGAGTCGAAGACGTCGGCGACGCCGAGCGCCCGCAGGTGCTCGCGTTTGGCCTCGCCGCCGGCGGTGGCGACGACCCGGGCGCCGAGGGCGCGGGCGACCTGCACGGCGGCCAGGCCCACGCCCCCGGCAGCGGAGTGCACCAGCACGGTCTCGCCGGCGGCGAGCCGGCCGAGGTCGGCCAGGGCGTACCAGGCGGTGGCGTAGACCAGCGGGAGGGCGGCGGCGTCGGGGTCGGCGAGGGTGGCGGGGATCGGCCGGGTGTGCCCGGCGCGGACGGTGACGTGGCTGGCCAGCGCGCCGAAGACGCAGGCGACCACCCGGTCCCCGGGCCGGGGTTCGGTGACCCCGTCGCCGACCGCGACGACCCGGCCGGCGCACTCGCCGCCGAGCAGGCCGGCCCCGCCGGACGGATCGGGGTACGTGCCGACGGCCTTCATCACGTCGATGAAGTTGAGCCCGGTGGCGGTGACCTCGACCTCCACCTCACCCGGCCCGGGGGCGCGCCGGGCCAGCGGGACCGGCACCACCCCTTCCCAGCGTCCCGGTCGGGACGGGACGACCCGGAAGGGCTGCGCCGCGGTACGCGGGGCGGGCAGCTCGGCGGTGTCCTCCTCGGGCAGTTCGCCGCGGGCCAGCCGGCCGACCCGGCGGCCGTCGGCGCGCAGCACCACCTGGTCGTCCTCCCCACCGAGCAGCTCGGCGGCGCACCGGGCGGACCGGTCCGGGTCGGCCGGGTCCACGTCGACCACCCGGGGTTCGAGTTCGCCGTGTTCCCGGCGCAGCGCCCGCAGGTAGCCCCAGTAGAGGGCCGCTCCGGGGTCGGGCCGGTCGGCCGGCGTGACCGCCTGGGCCCGGGTGGTGACCACGGCGAGTCGGGGCGGCACGCTCCGCCCGGCGCAGGCGCGGGCCACGGCGGTGAGCCGGAGCAGGCCCTGCCGCTGCGCGCCGAGCCCGGCGTCGGCGTCCGGTGCGACGAAGACCACTCCGGCGGCCTCCGCGCGGGGGTCGGTGGCGAGCAGGTCGTTGCCGTCGTCCACCGGGTCGGCGCCGGCCGCCCGCAGCGCGGTGACCAGCTCACCCCGGGGGGCCGGGCCGCAGACCAGCCACCGGCCGAGGCTCACCGGCACGGTCGGCGGCTCGGCGGGCGTCCAGGTGAGCCGGTGCAGCCGGTCCGCGTCGTCGGTGCCGCCGACGGTGTCCGGAAGCGGCCGCAGGCGCAGTCCGCGCAGGCTCAGCACCGGCCGCCGCGCGGCGTCGAAGACGTGCACGTCGTAGTGCTCGGCGTCGTGCCGGACCACGTGCGACGAGACGGTGGTCGGCGGCTCGTCGAGGTCGGTGTGCAGCAGGACCCGGTCGACGGCGACCGGCACCACGGCCTGGTCGCCGGGGCAGAGCGCGAGCGCCACCTGGAGGGCGCCGTCGGCGAGCGCGGGGTGCAGGGCATGCGGCCGGTTGCCGGCCCGCAGCCGGTCGGCCAGCACCACCTCGCCGACCGCCTCCGCCCCGCCGGGGTGCACCCGCAGCGCCCGGACCGGGCGGAACGCCGGGCCGTAGCGGAGCCCCCGGCCGGCCCACTCGTGGTAGAAGGTGCCCGGGTCGGTCGGTTCCGCCGGCTCGGCCCAGTCGGGATACGCGGGGGGCGGGGCGTCGACCGGCCGGTAGGAGACCCGGCCGCCGGCCGCGGCGGTCCAGCCGGCGCCGCCGTCGGGCAGGTGGAGCAGGCGTACATTGCCACCCTCGGTGACGTCGTCGCGCCACTCCACGGTCAGTCGCACGTCGTCGCCGGCGAAGGTGACCTCACGGTCGAAGGCCACTTCGTCGAGGCTGCCGGGCCGGCCGCCGGTGCGCGCCCGCGCGGCCAACAGCAGCAGCCCGAGCATGGCGGCGCCGGGCAGCACCACGGCGTCGTGCACCCGGTGGTCGGCCAGCCACGACTGCTCGCCCAGCGCCAGCCCGACCGGCGCGTGCCAGGTGTCCACCTGCCCGGGCGCCGGGGACAGCGCCACCTCGAAGCCGCGCCCGCCGGTACGCCGGGGCCGGTCCGCCGGCCAGTACCGTTCCGGCCGCAGCGGGTAGCCCGGCAGGTCCACCCGGCGGCCCTTGGGCAGCGCGCCGAACGGGGCCAGCCCGGCCACGTACGACCGGGCCAGGGCGCGGGCCATGTCCTCGGCGGCGCCCTGGTCGCGGCGCAGGGTGGAGAGCACCGCGACCGGCTCGGCGCGTTCGGCCGCGAGCTGCTCGACGGCCGGGGTGAGCACCGGGTGCGGGCTGATCTCGACGACGTGGGTGACGCCGTCGTCGAAGGCCTGCCGCAGGGCGTCGGCGAAGAGCACCGGGCGGCAGAGGTTCTCCACCCAGTACCGGGCGTCGAGTTCGGCGCCGCCGAGCAGTTTGACCCGGACGGTGGAGAGCAGCGGCACGGCGCCGGCCCTCGGGCGGACCGGCTCCAGCGCGGCCAGCAGGTCGTCGCGGAGCGCCTCCATCTGCGGGCTGTGCGACGCGTAGTCCACGTTGACCAGGCGGCAGAAGACGTCCTCGGCCTCCAGCAGCTCCTTGAGCGTCAGCACGTCGTCCCCGGCGCCGGAGAGCACGCAGGAACGGGGGCCGTTGTGCACGGCCAGGGCCACCGTCTCCTCGAAGCCCTGCAACGCCTCCCGGGCGCCGTCCCGGTCCAGGTCGACGGCGAGCATCAGACCGCGGCCGGAGGCCCGCCGGGCGATCGCGCTGCGCCGGGCCATCAGCAGGGCGGCGTCCGCGTAGGAGAGCGCGCCGGCCAGGGTGGCCGCGGTGATCTCGCCCTGGCTGTGACCGAGCACCAGGTCCGGGTGGACGCCGTTGGCGCGCCACAGCTCGGCCAGGCCGAGCGACATCGCCCAGAGGGTCGGCTGGAGCATGTCGATCCGGGTGGTCCACTCGTCGCCCGCCTCGTCGGCGACGACCGCGGTGAGGTCCCAGGAGACGTGCGGGCGCAGCGCCTCGGCGCAGCGGCGCACCACGTCCGCGAAGACCGGGCTGCGCTTGTACAGCTCCCGGCCCATCCCCCGCCACTGCGAACCCTGGCCGGGGAAGACGAACGCGGTGCGGCGGTGCGGCACGGCCCGGCCGGTGGGCAGGTCGGGGTCCTCGGGCGCGTCCGGTCCGGCGGCGGCGAGCCGGGCCAGCCCGTCCCGCAGCGCGGCGGGCCGGTCGGCGACAACCGCCGCGCGCATCGGGAAGTGGTCCCGGTGCCAGGCCAGGCTGCCCGCGACGGCGGTCAGGTCCCGCTCCGCCTCCGGCACCCGCCCGGCGAGGTCCCCGGCGAGCGCGGCGAGCGCGGCCGGTTGGCGGGCGGAGAGCGGCACCACGGCGGGCAGGCCGGTGTCCGGTGGCTCGGCGGCCGGGCCGGCGGCGGGCGTGGGGGCCGGGCCGACCACCACGTGGGCGTTGGTGCCACCCCAGCCGAAGGAGTTGACCCCGAGGTAGACCGGCTCGTCGGCGGGGAGCGCCAGGGGCTCCCGCACCACGGTGACGTTGAGCCGGTCGAACGGGATCTCCGGGTTGAGCGTGGCGGAGTGCAGGTTCGGCGGAACGGTGCGGTGCCGCAGCGCCAGCAGGACCTTGAACAGGCCCGCCATCCCGGCCGCCGCCTCGAGGTGGCCGATGTTGGTCTTCACCGAGCCGACCGGCAGCGGCCCGACGGTGCGTGCTGCCCCGAGCACCTCGCCGATGGCGCCGGCCTCGATCGGGTCGCCCCGGCCGGTGCCGGTGCCGTGCGCCTCGACGTAACCGAGCCGGTCCAGCGGCACGGTGCCGTCGCCGTATGCCAGGCGGAGCAGCTCGCGCTGCCCCTCCGGGCTGGGGGTGACCAGGCTCTCCCCGCCACCGTCGTTGTTGACCACCGACCGGACCAGCACGCCGTGCACCCGGTCGCCGTCGCGCAGCGCCCGGTCGAGCCGCTTGACCAGGACGGCGGCCACCCCTTCGCCGCGGACGAACCCGTCGGCCCCGGCCGCGAAGGCGGCACACCGGCCGTTCGGGGAGAGCCCGCCGAAGTGGGTGAGGCCGATGGAGACGTCGGGGGCGAGGATCAGGTTCACCCCGCCGACGACCGCGGCGTCGATCTCCCCGGCGCGCAGCGCCTGCGCGGCCAGGTGCAGGGCGACCAGCGACGACGAGCAGCCGGTCTCCACGGTCAGGCTGGGGCCGCGCAGCTTCAGGGCGTACGACACGCGGGCGGCGATCACGTCCAGGGCGTTGCCCACCAGGCTGTGCTGGCTGGTCGGGGCGCCCCGCTCGCGGCGGGCGAGCTCGTAGTCGTGCCAGGACGCGCCCACGTAGACGCCGGTACGGGTGCCGGCCAGGCCGGCGGCCGGCTGCCCGGCGTCCTCCAGCGCCCGCCAGGTGACCTCCAGCATGAGTCGCTGCTGCGGGTCGATGTCCTCGGCCTCGCGCGGCGAGATGCCGAAGAAGGCGGCGTCGAACTCGTCCACGCCGTCGAGGAAGCCGCCCACGGCCTGGATCTCGCGCTCCGGGTCCAGCTGGGCCGTGGCGTCCCAGCGCTGCGCCGGTACGCCGACGATGGCGTCGCCGCGTCCGATCAGCAGTCGCCACAGGGCCTCCGGACCGTCGGCGCCGGGAAAGCGTCCGGCCATGCCGACGATCGCGATCTGGTCTGCCGTGTCGAAGTCTGCCATCGCGTCCATTCACTGCCTTTTCGTCGACGGGACCGCGGCGGGAGAATGCAGAAATTGCGGTTACGACCGTTCGTCGCCCGGCGGTGTGGAAATTCCACGGGTCGCGGCGAAATTGTCGCCGCCCACCAGAATCTACGCGGGCGGCGAATGGGCGGTAACCCCGATTCGACCCGTCCGTACCCGAGGCCGACCCCTATCGCGACCGCCCGCAGGCAGCGAAGAATACCAATGTGGAGTGACCCCGCACACACGTTGGCGGCGGCCCCGGTGGGAACACCGGGACCGCCGCCGTACCGCGTAGGGGGTGCGGTCAGGGGCGCAGCCGCATGCGGACCAGGCCGGCGGTGGCCCGGGTCATCATGCCGCCGATCTCCTTCGGCGCCTTGCGCCGGCTCCACACCGCGTTGCGCGCCATCTTCGACGGGGAGGCGCTGAAGCAGCGGTTCTCCGGATCGCCGAAGCCGAACGACGGGGGCAGGTAGTCGGCCGAAGCGATCGTGGCGAAGATCTGCGCGGCCCCGTCCTTCGCGGACAGCGTGCCGGCCTCGACCGCCTGGCAGGTCTGCCGGGTGAACACGCCCAACTCGCTGAACTTCTCGCTGACCGGGAACGGCGAGCCGGGGTGGCGGCTGTCCTCGAGGGCGAGGAAGACCTTGTCGTCCCCGCTGCGGGAATAGCGGAAGTAGGCGTCCTCGATGACGACGTTCCCGAGCATGGTGCCGAGCTGCCAGGTGCGGTTCACCGCATTCCACAAATCGTAGTCGCGGAACGCGACGAACGAGCTGTAGACGATGTCGTCGTGGAAGTCGAACAGTCCCTGCTGGAGAGTCTCCAGGTACTCGAACCGGTCGGTCGACCAGTTGCCGTCCCGGGCGGCCGCGATCAGCCGCCAGGCCATGATGTTGATCAGTTCGAGGGTGTTCGTCATGCCGCGCGAGTAGAGCGGATCGATGAAGCCGGCCGCGTGCGAGGTCAGGCAGAACCGGTCCCCCACGATCTGCTTCGCCGAGTACTGGAGCCGGCCGGTGGAGACCCACGGCCGCACCGGCCTGGCCTCCTCGAACTGCCAGGCGATGTCCGGGAAGCGGTTCAAAAACTGCCGGAACTCCTCCTCCGGCGGCAGGTCGGTCTTCGGGTGTACCCGCGGGTCGAGGGTCAGACCGACGCTGACCAGCGGGTTGAGCGAGTCCGGGTGGTTGTCGAACGGGATCACCCACATCCAGCCACCGTCGAAGACGTGGTGCAGGGTGCCGTGGTGCCACGGGTTCGGCTGGTCGTGGCCGCGCGCGGCGGCCGGCGACCGGTCGTACGGGCGCACCCCGATGAGGTGGGTGAAGATGCTGCGCGAGTGCGTCCGGGCCCGGGTGGGGACCTCGCGCAGCTCGAACTTGTCGGCCAGCGGCGAGCGGAACCCACCGGCGTCGACCACGTAGCTGGCCCGGAACTCCTCGCCCCGGTCCGAGCGGAGCACCGCGCCCTCGTCCGGGTCGATGTCCACGTCCACCACCCGGGTGTTGAGCCGGGTGTGCGCGCCGTACTTCACCGCTACCTGGAACAGGTACGTGTCCACGTCCTGGCGGAACAGGTGCGACTCGGTCCGCAGCATCGACGGGACGACCAGTTGGTTGGTCTGCCTGGGATCCTGCGGGACGCCCTCACGGTGGTAGACGAAGCCGAAGTTCTGCTTGCGGCCGCAGTTGCGGGAGACGTGCTTCTGCACGCCGCGGAAGCTGGACAGCGGCTTGATCTCCGGCACGCCGTAGCGGTCGGCGATGATCCGGGTCATCCCGGACGTGAAGGGGATGGTGGACTCCCCGATCGCGAACCGTGGGTGGGCGCCGGCGTCCAGTAGCAGCACCTTGACGCCGTTGCGGGCCAGCACCGCACCGAGCATGCCGCCAGCGATACCACTGCCGAGGATCGCCACATCGTACCGGTCGTCACGTCCCGATCCGGAGCTGTCGAGCGGCAATCTTCTCACCTCCTTCTCGTCGGGAAACGGTGTGCGGGGGCCCGACGGCCGGCGGGTCTCATCCCGCCACCGCCATGTCCAGCACGATCTCTTCGGGCAGGTCCGCCCGGGTCTTGACGCCGAGCTTGCGGAACGTCCGGGTCAGGTGCTGCTCCACCGTGCTGACCGTGATGCACAGCCGGCGGGAGATCTCCCGGTTGGTGTGCCCGCGCGCGGCCAGCGCCGCCACCCGGCGTTCCGCACCGGACAGCAGCGACAGCGCGGCCACCCGGCTCACCTGCTCGGCCGGGTCGGCCGGCTCGGGCCGGGCCGGGCCGGCCTCCAGCGGCAGCCGGCGCAGGATCGGCCGGGCGCCGCAGGACCGGGCCAGCCGGGCCGCCGTCTCGACCAGCGGCCGGGCCCGCGCCGGGCGGCCGGCCTGGTAGTGCAGGCAACCGAGATCGCCCAGGGCCTGGGCGAGCTGGGCCTGGTCGCCGCAGCCGCGGAGCACCTCGACCGCCTCGGTGAGCAGGTCGGCGCGCTCCCCCGGCGGGCTGACCGCGGCCAGCACCCGCAGCGACATGCCGCGGGTCCGGGAGGCCCGGGGACCGACCAGGGCCAACTGCTCGCGCGCGAGGGTCCGGGCCCGCGCCACGTCGCCGGCGAGCAGGTACGCCTGGGCCGCCTCGGCCCGCCACGGCACCAGCGCCGGCCGGTCGAAGCCCCACGAGGTCATCAGCTGGCCGCAGGTGGTGAGGTCGTTGAGGGCGGCGTGCGGGCGGCCGTTCTCCAGCTGGAAGCGGCCCCGCGCGTGCAGGTAGTAGAGCCCGAACCGGCTCTTGAACATGCCCTCCAGCACCGGCATCTCCAGGTAGGTCGACGCCGCCTCGTGGTCGCCGGTGTCGGTGGCGGCCTGCACCAGGTTGGCCAGCGGGCCGCCGATGCAGACGCCCCAGCTCTCCAGCGGCACCTGCTTGAGCGCCGCCTCGGCGAGCTGCCGGGCCAGCAGCGGGTTGCCCTGCCGCACCGCGATGCTGGCGCGCAGCGAGGCGAACTCGGCCTCCCAGAGCGGCACCTGCCAGGCCCGCGCCTCGGCCAGCCAGTGATCGCACCAGCTCGCCGCGGCGGGCAGCCGGTCGGCGAACTGGAGGGTGGCCACCGCGCACATCAGCGCTTCCTGGGTCTTCTTGGTCAACCGCATGGCCCGCATGCAGGCCTCGGCGTCGGCCACCGCCTCGTCCTCGTCACCGCCGGCGAGCAGCGACGAGAGCGCCGCCGCACTGCGTACCCGGGGGTCCCGGGCCGGACGGGCGGGATTGCGCTCCGGTCGCAGCCGGCCCGACACCAGCGCCGGGTACGAGGCGGCGAGGATCTCCCGGGTCGCGCGCAGCTCCGCCGAGCCGGCCGGGTCGTTCTCCTCGCCCCGGGCCACGATCCGCTCGATCGCCTCCGCCGCCTCCTCGAAGCGGCCGTGCCAGAGCAGGTACTTCGCCAGCATCAGGGCGTGCCGGTCGCCGAGCCGCCCCTCCCGCAGTGCCTCGGCCAGCTCGCCCAGGTGCCGGACGCTCATCGACGGGTTCAGCAGCCAGGCGGCGCTGGTCAGCAGGGCCTTCAGCGGGACGCGCAGGCTCTCGTCGGCGCAGATCCGCAGCGCCACCTCGACGCAGGCGTACGCGTCGGCGGCCCGGTTCTCCACCAGGTGCCGCTCGGCCGCGGCGCGCAGCACCGGCAGCGCCCAGTCGGGCAGCGTCCGGTCGGCGGCGACCAGGTGGCGGGCCACCCGGGTCGGCGGCGCGCCGTCGGAGTAGAGCAGTTCGGCGGTACGCCGGTGCAGCCGCGCCCGCTCGTGTGCCGGAACGCTGGCGCGCAGCGCGGCGGTGGCGGCCGGATGCCGGACGGCTCCCCCGTTCAGCAGGCCGGCGGCGTCCAGCGCGTCCAGCCCGCGCTGGACCGTGGCCGGCTCCTCGTCGTCGAGCAGGCGGACCGCCAGCGCGGCGCTGTCGGCGCCCTCGTCGAGCACGGCGAGCGCCTGGGCCACCCGCATCAGCACCGGCCGGCCGCGCAGCACGCAGCTGAGCACCGCGTCCCCGTAGGCCTCGCCGACCCGGACCCGGGTCCCGGCGGCCGGCGGCCGCTCACCGGTGCGCTGGTCCTCGACGAGCGCCCGGACCAGCAACGGATTCCCCGCGCTGACCTGGTGGACCTCGCCGGCCAGCGCGGCGGCGGTGTCCGGGTCCAGGTGGCGGTGCAGCACGGTGGCCACCCCGGCCGGCGAGAGCCGCGGCAACGGGATCCGGCGGTAGCTGGGCAGCCGCAGCAGCTCGGCGCGCAGTCGCGGGTTGGTCGGCCGGGAGAGCACGCACTCGGCGACCACCACCGCCACCCGGGCGTTGCGCAGCCGGCCGAGCAGCTGGATCAGCCAGTGCTGGGAGACCGCGTCGGCGAACTGCACGTCGTCGACGCAGATGAGCACCGGCACCCGCTCAGCGACCTGGAGCACCTCGGTGCAGAGCTGGTGCACGGCGGCGGTGGTGCCCGCGTCGAGGGTACGCGGCTCGGCCTCCGGGACCGGGGCGGCGCCGCCGAGCCCGTCGAGCAGCTCGCCGATCCGGTCCGGCGCGGCCCCGGGAAGCTCGGCGGAGCGGAGCAGCTGTCCGAGGACGCCACCGGCCGACTCCCGTTCGGCCCAGCAGCCCACCGCGGCGAGCACCGCGAAGCCGTCCGCCTCGGCCCGCCCGCGTACGGCGTCGAGCAGGTCCGACTTGCCGCAGCCGATGCCGCCGCTGATCAGGACCGCGCCGCCGGTGCCCATGGCGGAGGCGGTGAGGACCTCCGCCAGCGTGGCCAGCTCCGATCCACGTTCGACGAGGTGCATCTGTTCCTCCTCCTAGGCCGACGACCGGGCCGCCGGTACCAGATCCGGCACCCTGGCCGGCGCGGTGATCTCCACCGGCCGGCGGTAGATCCAGGCGAGCATCGGGCCGGTCATCGCAGTGGTGACCAGCGCCATGACGACCATCAGCGAGTAGAGGGAGTCGTCGAGCAGGCCGATCCGCAGCCCGACGCCCAGGATGATCAGTTCGGTGAGCCCGCGGGTGTTCATCAAGGTGCCCAGCGCCAGCGACGCGCGGGCGGGCACGCCCTGCACGCGTGCCGCGAGGTAGGTGCCGCCGAGCTTGCCGGCCACGGCGACCAGCAGGATCACGCCGAAGTCCAGCAGCCCGTCCAGGCCCACCCCGCCGAGATCCACCTTGAGCCCGGCGACCACGAAGTAGACCGGGAGCAGGAGGGCGGTGAGCTGGCCGGTCTGCCGTTGGATGGCCTCGCTGCGCTGCTCCGCGCCGCCGGTCGGCATCACCAGGCCGAACAGGAACGCGCCGAAGATGAAGTGCATGCCCATCGCCTCGGTGGCGGCGGCGGAGAGCAGGGCACCGCTGAGCACAGCGGCCAGCCGGGGGACGCTGATCGGATCGTCCGGGTCGCCGCCGGTCACCAGCCGCCGCAGCAGCGGGCGGACGACGAGGAACATCACCGCGACGTACGGCAGGAGCAGCAGGACCCGCCAGTGCCCGTCCTCCCCGCCGATCGAGGCCTGTACGCCGGCGAGGGCGACCCAGGCCACCACGTCCACCACGGCGGCGGTCGCCAGGGCGAAGGTGCCGACCGTCGTCCGCGACAGTCCACGGTCGGCGATGATCCGGGCGAGCACCGGGAACGCGGTCACCGACACCGACAGGCCGATGAAGATCATGAAGGCCGCGGCGTCGCCGTGACCGTGGCCGCGCAGCAGGTACCAGCCGAGCCCGAGGCCCAGGACGAGCGGCAGCAGGGTGGAGCCGGCCGCCACCACGGCGGTGTTGCGTCCCATGCCGCGCAGCACGCCACGTTCCAGCTCGAGACCGACCACGAACATGAACAGGGCCACTCCGACGTCCGCCATACCGGAGAGCAGCGGCCGGACGGCGGTCGGGAACAGGTTCGCGGCGATCCAGCCGTCGAACAGGGTCGGCCCGAGCAGGATGCCGGCGAATATCTCACCGACCACCGGCGGTTGCCCCAACCGGACGGCGAGCACGCCGAAGCCGCGGGCGAGCAACAGGATCAGCGCCAGGTCGACGAACAACATCTGGATGGTGTGGCTGGTCATCGGGCCCCATTCGGCTTCGGTGCGGCCACGCGGCAGCCGCCGGAGCGGCTGCCGCGTGGGTGGGTCAGGCTCCGACCGCGGCGGTCTCCGCGCGCTCGGCGATGAGGTCGTCCACGTTGATGTTGAACAGGGGGTGGCGGCCGCTGAGGCCGGAGACCAGGGTGACGAAGTCCTCCCGCGGGTCGCGCTCGCGCTTCGGGTCGACGATCGTCTGGGCCTGCTCCCAGTAGAACTCCTTGTATCTGGTGCGGTCGTAGAACTTCCCGACGAAGGTGCGGATCTCGTCGAAGAAGGCCCGGTACGCGGTCGCGTACCGCTCCAGCGCGGCATCCTCGATCTCCGGGTGCTCCAGCACCTTGTCGAGGATCTTCGACAGGGCGCTGCCGGCCAGGGTGGCCAGCGCCACGCCGGTGGAGAAGAGCGGGTCGACGAACGCGGCGGCGTCGCCGACCAGCGCCCAACCCGGGCCGTAGAACCGGTCGCAGGTGTACGACCAGTCGCGGGCCGAGCGGAAGCCGCTGGACTGGCGGGCGTTCTTGAGCAGCTCCTTGAGCTGACTGGACCGGGCGAGCTGGGCCCGGAACAGGTCCTCCAGCGACTCGTCGGAGGCGGCCGCCGCCGCGGAGGCGGTGACGTAGCCGACGCTCATCGTGCCCTTGTCGATCGGGATGCCCCAGAACCAGCCACCCTCCAGGCCCTCGATGAGGATGTTGGTGTACTCGTCGCCGGGGAGCCGGTCGGCGTTGTCGAAGTACGTCCAGACCGCGACGTTGCGCATGTCGTCGTGCCAGTTGACGTTGCTCAGCTTGCGGCCCAGCACGCGGGCCTGGCCGGAGGCGTCGATCACCAGCTTGCCCCGGGCCTCCTGGACCTCCTCGGAGCCCCGGATCGTGTAGCGGACGCCGACGACGCGGCCGTCCTCCTCGATGGCCTCCTTGACGGTGGCCTCCTCGATCACGTGCGTGCCCAGCTCGCGCGACCGGTCGAGGATCATCGAGTCCAAGTCGGCCCGGCGGACGTGATACGAGTAGCTGTAGGGGCCGCCCTCGATGAACGAGAAGCCCCACGGGATCTTCTGGGCGCCCCAGACCAGGGTGCCGCCGTGCTTCTTCTCGAACCCGCGCTGCTCCATCCGGTCGAGCAGCTTCAGCTCCTCCATCGGCCGCATGAAGCCGGGGATGAGGGACTCTCCGATGTGGTAGCGGGGGAAGCGCTCGCGGTCCAGCACGAGGACCCGCCGGCCGCGCTCGCTCAGCAGCGCTGACAGCGTGCCGCCGGCGGGGCCGCCACCGATGACGACGACGTCGAAGTCGTCGGGGATGCCGTAGAGATTGGACGACATTCGCAACTCTCCCTTGATCGGGCCACGAAAGGGGCGGGCGACCCGGGCGGACCGATGTCTGACGACCGGCCCCGCGCGGTCCGACGAGCGGGTCCCGGGTGCGCCAGGCCAGTCTGCGCAGGTCGTTCTGCAGACCCTCTGGACGCGGTCTTAAGGGCCTCCCCAGACCCGCCCGGCCGCCGGCGACGGCACCGCCCGGTCATCGCCGGCCGGCCGCCCCCATCGGCGTCCGTGCAGCTCAGGCACCGGCTCGCCAACCGTCCTCCGCGGACGGAGGACATCGCGACGATGGCACCGTTCGCAATCCCGGCGACGGGACCGACGGCACCAGCTGCACCCTGCATTGCGCACCCTGCACGCCACGCCCGGCACCCCACCCGCCCGCGCACCCCCAAGATCCGCTCAACTTCCGGGAAGTTGCTGCCTTGTCTCGTCCCGAGGCAGCACCTTCGGGGAAATTGCTGCCTGCATACCGCGCGGTACCGCGCGGCGCCGCTCGGCGCGGGCGCGGGTGCGGGGCCGGCCGGATGGTCAGGCGGGGCGGTCCGCGCCGGCGGGGGCCGGGTGGCGCACCGCCGGAGCCCGGTCGTCGGCGGGCGGCCCGAACCGGCCGGTCGCGGCGATCGCGGCCGCGAGCAGGGCCAGCCCCACCCCTACCAGCGCCGCCGCCTGCAGGCCGTCCACGTAGGCCAGCCGGGCCGCCGCGCGCAGCTCGTCGCCCGCCGCCCCGGCCTCCTCCCCCCGGCGCAGGGCAGCGCCCAGGTGCGCACCGACGGCAGCGGAGCCGGCCCGGTACACCAGGGTCAGTACCGTGCCGGCGAGCAGCACCCCGACCGCCCCGGCGACCTGGCGTACCGCGGTGGTGAAGCGGACCACGCCGAGCAGGTCGTCCGGGCTCGCCGCGGTGGCCGCCCGCATCGCGCTGGACAGCATCGCGCCGAGGCCCGCCCCGACCGCGACCAGTCCCAGGGTGACCCGGGCGGCGGCGGTGGCGGTGCCCGCCGTGGCGAACAGCGCCAGGCCGGCCGCGGCCAGCAGCGCGCCGGCCACCGCGGCCCCCCGCGGGCCGACCCGGGCACCGACCCGCTCGCCGAGGCCCGCGCCCACCAGCAACGCCCCGACCAGCGGCAGCAGCCGCAGGCCGGCGGAGAGCCCGCGGGCGGCGCCGACCCCGTCGAGGTACGGCGTCAGCACGAACAGGAACCCGGTCATGAGCACGTACACCAGCGCCAGCACCAGGACCGGGCGGCTCAGCCGGGGACCGCCGCCGGCGGCCGGACGACCTGCCGGCGCCCGGGACTCGGGGAAGAACACCGCCACGAGCAGCGCGGCCACCACCACGATCGGCAGGTCGACCAGGAAGACCGAACCCCACCAGTACCGTTCCAGCAGCGCGCCGGCGACCAGGGGGCCGAAGCAGAGACCGAGGCTCACCGCGGCGGAGGCCACCGCGAACGCCCGGCCCCGCTCCTCGGGCGGGAACAGCACCGGCAGCATCGCCATCGCGGTCGGCATGACGACGGCCGCGCCGACGCCCATGGCCACCCGGGCGACCAGCAGCGCGGCGACGCTGCCGGCCAGCGCCGCGCCGGCCGCCCCGAGCCCGAGGACCAGCAGGCCCGCCAGCAGTACGCGCCGCCGGCCGAGCCGGTCGGCAAGGGCGCCGAGCGGCACCATCAGCAGGCCGAAGGCGAGCAGGTAGCCGACGAACACGCCCTGGAGCTGGCCGGCCGAGGCCGGGAGGGCGGTCATCAGCTCCGGCAGCGCCAGGAAGACCGTCGTGGTGTCGAGCCCGATCAGCAGCAGGCAGGCCACCGCCGCGGCCAGGGCCCACCAGCGTCGCGGCCGGGGCGGGGTCGACGGTGGCACGGCAGCTCCCTCACTGGGCAGAGGACGGTCGGCACGATCACGGCGGCGGCGCGGGCAGGCCGGCCGGACGACGGGCCGATGGACGGACGGCGCGGGAGCGGCGGCCGGGTGGGCGGGCCGGACGGTGACCGGCCCGCCCGGGGAGACTCAGCGAGCCGGCGCGGACTGCGTGACCACCTCGGCCCGGGCCGGCGAGCGGCGGGCGGCCACCAGCGAGCGCAGCACCGTGGTGGGCCGCAGCAGCGCCGACGGCGGGCAGAGCAGGTGCTGCATCTCCAGCAGCACCTTGTGCACCTCGGGCGAGACATGGCTGGCGAGCATCGCCTCCCGGGCGTACCGGTTGATCAGGTCGGTGCCGAACGGCCTGGGGCCGGTGGTCTCGGGATAGGCGAAGTCGCCACCCGTCGCCATCCGCCACGGCGTCTCCAGCACCTTCGCCGCGGCCTTGTAGTAGTGCCGGGCCATCTCGGTGGAGGCGGTGCCGAACCTGTCCAGGCTGCGACCGAGCGCCAGCGCCTCCAGAGTGGCGGCGGTCATGCCCTGCCCGTACAGCGGGTTGAAGCTGCAGATGGTGTCGCCGAGAGCGACGTATCCGGCGGGCAGCCGGTCGAGGCGCTCGAAGAAGCGGCGGCGGGCGGCCGGGAACTGCCGGGTCTCCAGGTCGCTGAGCGGCTCGGCCTTCTTGATCAGGTGGGCGATGGCCGGCGACGGCAGGCCCTCGGCGAAGGCGAGGAAACCGGCCGGGTCGGCGGGCGCGTGATCCTTGTGCCAGCCGCCGATGGTCACCACCCACCGGTCGCCCTCGACGGCGAAGGCCGCCGCGGCCTTCTTGTGGTGCGGCGGCACCGCGGCCATCAGCGCGAGCAGCGTGCCGTCGGGCAGGTCGCCAGGCTGGCGGGTGTAGATCCGGCTGGTGTAGCCGACGTCGATCCGGACGACGGCGTTCTCCGGCGCCGGGCAGTCGAGCTTCTCCAGCCAGCGGTCGGACCGGCCGCCGCTGCGGCCGGTGGCGTCCACGACGAGATCCGCCGCGAGGGTACGGCCGTCGTCCAGTTCCACCCCGGTGACCCGGCCGCTGACGCCCATGAGGCCGGAGACGGCGAGTCGGTCGTGGACGGTCACGTTGGCCATCCGCAGCACCCGCTTGCGCACGGTCAGCTCCAGGAACGCCCGGGTCTGGCTGATCCCGAGCATGCCGCTGCGGAACCGTACCCGCAGTCCGCCCATCTGGTGGAACAGCAGGTCGGCGCCGGGATCGAAGGGCACCGCGCCGCCGGCGATCAGCTCCTCGGTCAGGCCCGGGTAGAGCTCCTCGAGCGCGAGCCGGCCACTGATCAGCAGGGCGTGCGCGTGCATGCCGTGCGGCACCCCGCGGCGGTCCCGGGCCTGTTCGGTCGGGAGGGTGTCCCGGTCGATGACGGTCACCCGGTCGAACCGGCGGGCGAGGGCGGTGGCCGCGGCCATTCCGCCGATGGAGCCACCTACGACGATGGCATGGCTACCGATCATGCTCACGGACTCTCCTCAGGGCTGGCTGTCGGGAAGCGAGACCATCGGGTGGCGGGCAGCTCGGCGGCGCCGCCGGGGTGTGCTGAGTCTGCCGCCGCTGGTCTGGAGGTTCTCTGGTCGATGTCTGCACGGGCTCACGCGGCGCTCTCCTCGTACTGGCGGAGGGCCTCCTCCCGGCGCTGGAGGCCGAGCATCCGGCCCAGCGCGGCCATCCGGCTGGCCCGGGTCTCGGCCTCGCTGCACTCGGTGGCGTAGACCCGGACCAGGGCCGGAAACCGGTGCAGGCAGCCGGACACCTCCTCGAGGAGGTGGTGGTCGACGAGGACCTGGAGCTGGTGGTACGCCTCGGCGCGGGTCAGTCCGGCGAGCGCGGCCGCCATCTGGGTGGTGACCGCCGTGCTGGGGCAGCAACCCAGCATCCGGAACATCCGCGCGGCCTCGGGCGGCAGCCCCTGGTACGAGACGGCCAGCGCGGCCCGCACGTCGGTGCTCGAGTCGCCGCGTACCGCGAGATGGTCGAGGCGGTTGTGCGGCAGCCGGTAGCGGCGGACCAGTTCGCCGGGGGTGAGGGTGGGCTCGGCGGCCAGCGTCACGGCCGCGATCCGCAACGCCAGCGGCAACCGGCCGCACAGCTCCGCCAGCTCGGCGACCTCGTCCGCCCGGCCGGTCAGTCGACCGACGCCCGCCAGGTTGGCGAGCAGGTCGGTGGCCTCCGCCGTAGAGACCGGCCCCAGCGTCACCCGGTACGCCCCGTCGCGCGCGGCGAGTCCGCGTTGCCGGCGACGGCTGGTCACCAGGACGCAGGCGGGCCCGCCCGGGACGAGCGGGCGGATCTGCCCCGGGTCCGTCGCGTCGTCGAGCACCACCAGCATCCGCCGCCCGTGCAGGACGCTGCGGTAGAGCGCGCTGGCGGCGTGCAGCTCGTCGGGGATGCGCGGGCGGTCGATGCCGAGACTGACCAGCGCGAAGGTGAGGGCGTCCAGCGGCGACAACGGCGGGCCGCCGGCCGCGGCGGAACCACGGAGGTCGACGAACAGCTGCCCGTCCGGAAAGCCGGCGGCGATCTCGTGGGCCAGTTCGAGGGCGAGGGCGGTTTTGCCGGCGCCCGGACCGCCCTCGAGCACGGCGACGGTCGTCGCCCCGCGCTGCTGGTCCCGGTCGACCAGGCCGTGCAGCTGGGTCAGCTCGGCGTGGCGGCCGGCGAAGCCGCGCGGCCGGCAGGGCAGCTGGGCCGGCCGGCGCAGGTCACCGAGGCGCGGCTCGGGCGCCGCGGGAACCTCGGCCGGCAGCTCGGGCGGCGCGGGGTCGTCCAGGTCGGGGTGCCCGGCCAGGATCTGGTTGTGCAGGTCGCGCAGCTCCAGGACCGGCTCGATGCCCAGCTCCTCGTGCAGCAGTTGCCGGGTTTCGCGGTAGAGGCTCAGCGCGTCGGCCTGCCGGCCGCTGCGGTAGAGGGCGAGCATCAGCAGACCGCGCAGCTTCTCGCGCAACGGTTCCTTTGCCACCGCCTCGGAGAGCACGGTGACCGCGTCGGCCGGCCGGTGCAGGTCGAGCAGGAGCTCGGCCAGCTCCTCCACCACGGTCAACCGCAGTTCCTGCAGGCGCGTCCGCTCCACCGCGGCGAACGGCCCGGGCACACCGAAGTACGCCTCGCCGCGCCACAGCCGCAGCGCCGACTGGTAGACCTCGACCGCGCCCGGACCGTCGCCCGCCTCGCGCAGCCCGCGGGCCTGCCGGTGCCGGGCCGCGAAGAGCGTGGTGTCCAGGTCGTCCGGGTCCATGAACAGGGCGTACCCGCCGCCGGTGGAGACCAGGACGTCGCCGAGTTCCCGGCGGTTGCGGCCCGGTTCCAGCACCCGGCGCAGGCCCGCGACGTACGTGTGCACCCCGTTGGCGGCGGTCGGCGGCACGTCGCTGCCCCAGACCGCGTCGATGATCTCCTCGAAGCCGACGACGTCGTTGACCCGGCTGGCCAGCAGGCCGAGCACCGCCCGCTGCTTCGGCGGGCCCAGCGTGATCTCGTCCCCGTGCCGCCAGGCGCGCATGGGGCCGAGCACGGCCAGACACAGTGATTCCCGAACTAGTCGCACCGAACGCCTCCCCCAGCGTCCGCGCGGGGCCCCGGGGCCGGATGATCACCCGGTCCTCGGGGCCCGGCGACAGACCACCACCGTCGTTGCCGCCCACCGCCTCCCCACGCCCGGCCGGTCGACCCGTGCGGGCACTCGGCCGGGCCGTCCGGAGCGTCTCTTCCGGTGGGTTTTCGGAATGGGCTGCCCGGGGACCGGCAGGAACCGGTCCGGAAACCCGGCGACCCAAACAGATGTCGTTGATTCTGGTCCTATTTAATTGTGTCCCTGCGTTTCCTTTCGGCAAGGCGCCGGCGGGGCGGTCGGCGGTGGCGACGGCGGAACGCCGAACCCGATGCCGGCGTCGTCGGCAGGATCGGAAAAGACTCTGCCAGGGACGGCACATCCGGAACCACTCCCATATTGCTGTGAGCGAGGAGGCACCTGCGCAGGGTAGCCATCGATTACAGGCTATTTGTGTCGCACTCCCGACAAACGCTGGATGCGGGTTATGCGGCATTCGACCGGAGCCGACATCTGCCGGCAACATTTCTGCCTCCAGCGTTTACGGACCACCCGTCGAGCATCAGGAAAATGCGAGGTGAACAGTTTTCACCGTCAATTGTCGACGACGCATCACGCGGAGGTACGCGGCGGGATGTTGTGGTTGATCCGGAACAGGTTCGCCGGGTCGTACTCCGTCTTGACGTCGACCAGCCGCTCGTAGCCGGCGCCGAACGCGGCCCGCACGGCCTGCCCGGTGGCATCGTGCACGCCGAGGAAGTTGAACAGACCCGGGGCCAGCCACGGGCGCAGCCGCTCGTGCAGGCCCTCGTGCGCCGCCCGCAACGCGTCCAGGTCGGCGCCGTCGGCAAGGGACATCGAGGAGAGGCTGAACCCGGCGTCCCGGCCGCCGACCGCGTTCGGCACCGCCGGCGGCCGGGCGTACGCGCCGCCGAGGTGGCGCAGCTCGACCGCGTACGGGGCGCCCGCGTCGGGACCGGCCGCGGCCAGCAGCGCCGCCACCGTGTCCGGCTCCAGGGCCCGCAGCGCGACGTTGCGGCCGTAGCTCGCCGCCGGGTCGGTGGGTTCGTGGTGGATCGACCCGACCCGCTCGTACGGCAGCACCCCGAGTGTGTCCATCAGCGCGGGCGCGGCCGCCCGCAGCGGCGCGACCAGCCGCTCCCCCTCCTCCGGCGCGCCGCACCAGGCGATCCGCAGGTGCATGACGTACCGCCCGCGCAGCGGGGCCGGGGCGGCCTCGATGTCCGGCACCAGGACCATGAGCACCGAGGAGGTCATCTCGTCCGGCACCGTCCCGGTCCACTCGGCGTACGCGCGCAGCGCGTCCGGCACCGCCTCGGCGCCGAAGTAGAGGCCACCGCCGTAGAGCCGGGTGACCGGGAACAGGTCGATCTCCAGCGCGGTGACCACGCCGAAGTTGCCCTTGCCGCCGCGCACCGCCCAGAACAGGTCGGGCTCCTGGGTCGCGGTGAGCCGGCGCTGCCGGCCGTCGGCGGTCACCAGGTCGATCGCGCGCACATGGTCCGCCGCGAAGCCGTACCGCCGGCCGAGCATGCCGATCCCGCCACCGGTGGTGTACCCGACCGCGCCGACCACCGGGCTGGAGCCGTTGAGCGGCGCGAGGCCGTGCGGAACCGTCACGGCGAGCACGTCGCGCCACGGGACGCCGGCCGCCAGCCGGGCGGTACGCGCGGTGGGGTCGACGCGCACCCCGGCCATCCGTCCGGTGTGGACCAGCACCGCGTCGTCAGCGGGCACCGCCGGGCCGTGCCCGGTCGCCTGCACCGCGACCGGCCGTTCCTCGGCGGCGGCGAGGCGCACCGCGGCCGCCACGTCGTCGGCGTCCGCCGCCTCGACCACCAGGGCGGGCTTGTGCTCGATGATCCGGTTGTAGCCGGTGCGGTGGGTGTCGTAGCCGGCGTCGCCCGGACGATGGATCGGTCCCGAAATCCCATTCATAGCAGCAACCATAATGGGCGGACCGACGGTCCGAGACTACTTAACCGCGTGACGAACATACTCTGTCGGCTTTTTTCCGGCCCCGACAAAGGGGTAGCGTACGTCGATAGGCCGCTATCCGTACGGCAGATGTCCGGAAGACGACGCGAGGTTGCCGCCGCACCCCGGACCCGGCTCGGCCACCCGCTGCGAGCATCGCTGTGAGCTGCGAATTCATCCATCATCGCGCTGGCGTCGCGGCGACGGAGGACGGACGGCGACGGCGCACCAAGACAGCAATTTGCGCGAAGACTTTTCGCGGACCGGACGACATGCTGAAGCGGGTCGTCGGGGCCGTCGGCGCACCCAGCGCCCATTCCGCAACGTCTATGCCTGCGCCGCTCCGTCCCTTTCGCACGAGTCGGCGGCCGTGATTGGTGACCTCATGACGACCAATTCGCACCTGGGAACCCGCGACGCGCCGGACCTCGACGACGGCGACGTCGTCCGCCGGCACCTGATCGGCGCCCCCGGGCCGCAGGCGCCCGTGATCCGGCGCCAGGTCGGCGCCCGGATCGAGGCGGTGGACGGCGCCGTGTGGCTCGACGCGGCCTCGGCGGGCTTCGGTCCCGGCCACCCGGCGGTGACCGAGCGGCTCGTCGCACAGGCCGGTCGCACCGCCCTGTCCAGCCGGATCCTGGTGAGCCGGCCGCTGGCCGAGGCGGTGACCGCGCTGCACCGGCTCTGCCCCGACCCGCTGACCGTGTCGTACCTGTGCAACAGCGGCGCCGAGGCGCTGGACTCGGCGCTCAAGCTCGCCAAGGGCACCCACCGGCGCCGGCGCCTCGTCGCGGGTTTCGCCGGCGCCGACCACGGCACCCTGCTGCACGGGCTGTCGCTGACCCACGGCTTCCCGCTCCTGCCCGACCAACCGCTGGCGCCGGCCGCCGTGCCCCGGGACCGCCCCGACGAGCTGGTCGCCCGGGTCCGCGACGACGTCGCGGCGGTGGTGGTGGCACCGGCCGCCCCGGGCCGCCGGCTGGCCGACCTGTCCCCCGACTGGTGGCGCCGGCTGCGGGCGGCCTGCGACCAGAGCGGGGCGCTGCTGGTGCTCGACGAACGGCTCACCGGCCCGGCCCGGCTCGGCGTCGATCTCGCGGTCACCCGGCTGCCGATCGTGCCGGACGCCCTGGTGCTCGGCGAGCCGCTCGGCGCGGACGCGGTGCCGGTCGGTTGCGTGGTGACCAGCCGGGCCACCTACGACCGGGTCTACGCCCGCCGCAACCCGAGCCTGCACGGCTCGACCTTCGGCGCCAACCCGCTCTCCGCCACGGCCGTCGCCGCCGTGTTGTCGGCCGTCGCCGACGAGCGGCTGGCCGACCGGCAGCGGGAGGTGGAGACGCTGGCCCGGGCCCGGCTGGCGCCCCTGGTCGGCACCGGCGCGGTGAGCGACGTCGGCGCCGACGGCGCCCTGGTGTGGTTGCGGCTCGCCGGGCCCGACGCCGCCCGGACGCTGGTGACCGAGCTGGCCCGGGAACGCGTGCTGGCGCGCCCGCCGGACGGCGACGTGGTGGCCGTGCTGCCCCCGCTGACCGCCGCGCCGGGCGACGTCGCCGAACTCCTCGACCGGATCGCCGCCGCCGGCGCCCGGCTCGCCACCACCGGGCCCGGCGCCGGGCGGGAGGTACGCGCATGACCTCGCTGGACGACCGGCAACGGATCTTCTCCACGCTCGGCCGGCACTGGAACCCCACCGCGGCGACCATGCTGGCCGCCGCCGGGCGGGCGGTGGAGAGCCACGCCAGCGGCAGCCACGTGTACGGCGAGGACGGCACCACCGCCCTCGACCTCGCCGCCAGCTACGGCGTCTTCCTGGTCGGGCACGGCAACCCCCGGGTGGCCGCGGCGGTGACCGAGGCGCTGCACCAGGCGCCGGCGAACCCGCCCGGCGCGGTGCACCCGGCCACCGCCGCGCTGTTCCGCGCCCTGGCCGAGATCCTGCCGGCGGGGCTGGACCGCTTCGTGCTCGGCTGCTCGGGCGCGGAGATCTGCGAGACGGCGCTGCGCGCGGTCCGGCTGGCCCGGCCCGACCGGCACCGGATCGTCGTCGCCGACGGCAGCTACCACGGCAAGACCCTGGCCGCCCTCTCGCTGCTCGGCCAGGGCAACCACCGCACCCCGTTCGAGCCGCTCGGCGACCACCTCGTCGTCGTGCCGTACGGCGACGCCGCGGCGGTCCGCGCGGCCCTGGCGGACGGCTCGGTGGCGGCGGTGTTCCTGGAGCCGGTGCTGGGCGGCGCGCACCTCACCGTCCCCCCGCCCGGGTACGTCCGCGCGGTCGCCGAGGCCTGCGCGGCCACCGACACCCTCTTCGTGGCCGACGAGATCCAGACCGGGTTCGGCCGTACCGGGCGGATGTTCGCGGTCGAGCGCGACGACGTGCGGCCGGACGTCATGCTGCTGTCCAAGGCGCTCACCGGCGGGTTCGTGCCGGTCGGCGTCTGCGCGCTCAGCTCCGCCGTGGTCGACGACGCGACCCGGCACCCGCGCTGGCACCCGTCCCTGCTCGCCTCGGGCGGCGCGGTCACCGGCGTCGCGGTCGCCGCCGCGGCCGCCACCATCGCCGAGGTCCGCGAGCGGGACCTGCCGGCCCGGGCCGCCGAGCTGGGCCCGCGGCTCACCGAAGGCCTGGCGGAGGCCGTCCGCCGGCACCCGAAGCACCTGCGGGGCGCGCCGGGCATCGGCCTGATGACCGGCCTGCGGACGGCCAACCCGGCTGTGGAGCTGATGGTGTCGATCGGCATGGGACAGCGCGGCGTACACACCGGACACTCGCTCAACGAGCGGATCGCCGAGCCGGTGCTGCGCATGTACCCGCCGCTGACCTGCACGGCCGAGGAGATCGACCAGGCGCTCGCCGCGCTCGAGGAGACACTCACCTGGCTCGACCGGCAGCCCCGCACCATGACCCGCGCCGCGACCGCGCTGCTGCGCCGGCAGTACAAGCTGCCCCCGCGGCTGCTCCTGCGGATGAACAAATCCCCGATCCGGATGGACTGGCAGGCGGCATGACGATCACCCGATCCGCCACGGCTGCACCGGGGCCGGCGGCGACCATCGGCGCTGACCCGCTGCGGGTCCGCGTCACCAGCCCTCCGTCGCCCGAGTGGGACGCGGCCACCGCGTTCGTCCGCGCCGGGTACGCCGAGATCTACGGCGCCCTGATCGACCCGGCGCCGGACTGCTTCGTGCTGGCCGCCCGGCATCATCCGGACCGGCCGGAGCAGATCGTGGCCTGCGGCGGGATGACCTTCAACTCGTCCTGCGGCTTCTTCTCCGAGCGCTACCTGGACCATCCGCTCGAGGAGGCGCTCCAGCGGGTCGCCGGGGCACCGGTCTCCCGCGACGACGTGGTGGAGGTCGGCTCGTTCGTGGCGGTCGGCGGCAGCGGCGCGGAGCTGATCCGGCTGCTGCCGCTGCTCGCCTGGTGCCAGGGCATGCGCTTCGCGCTCTGCACCGCGACCGGCCCGCTCGCGGCGGCGCTACCCCAGTTCGGGGTGCCGTTCCTGTCCCTGGGGCGGGCCCGGCCGACGTGGATGACCCCCGGCGAGCGGAGGCGCTGGGGCACCTACTACGACCACGCGCCCACTACCGGCCTGGTGCCGCTGGACCGGATCGGCGAGCTGGTACGCGCCTGCACCGGCCGGTACCGCTTCCTCAACCTCGACGTCGCGCTGCGCCGCGCGCTGCCCCGGGAGGCGATGACCGATGCTCGTTGAGGAACGGCTCGCCCGCCTCGCCGCCGACGGGCGCCCGCTGGTCGAGGCGCTGAACCACGACGGACGGCCGACCACCGTGCTGTCCTACCGGGACGGTGTCGGCGCCGCCCGGGTGCTGGCCGGCGGGCTGCGGCTGGCGGAGACCCGGCCGGTGGTGGGCGTGCTCGCCGGCAACACCGCCGAGTTCGTGGTCGCCGACCTCGCGCTGCTGCTCTCCGGCGCGGTGGAGGTGCCCGTGCCGCTGGCGTTCTCCGCCGAGCAGGCGGCCAGCCTGCTGCCCGAGGCCACGATCTGCCTGGTCGACGAGGCAGGCCGGCAACGGCTGGCCGAGTGGGGCGCCGACCGGGTGCTGCCGGCCGGCTGCCGGGTGGTCCCGGTGGCACTGACCGACCTGGTGGCCGAGGCCGCCGTGGTTGCCGCCCCGCCGTGGCCGGACGCCCCGTGGCGGGACGAGCAGGCGGTCTGCAAGGTGGTGCACACCTCCGGCACCACCTCCCACCCCAAGGGCGTCCGCATCCGGGGCGCCGGTCTGGACGCGCTGCTGCGGTCGCTGGACCGGATCATGCCGGCCGGCGCGTACACCCGCTACCTGTCGCTGGTCCCGTTCAGCCTGCTGATCGAGCAGGTCGCCGCGATCTACCTGGTGATCTGCCACGGCGGCACGGTGATGCTGCTGCCGCCGGACGAGCCACTCGTCGGCACCTCGTCGTTCGCGGCGCGCGCGGTGCTGCGCTACACCCCGGCCGCCCGGCCGACCGCGCTGGTGGCAACTCCGGCCCTGGCCGAGGAGCTGGCCGAGCGCGCGGACCGGATGGCGGCGCAGGGCCGGCCGGTGGTCCGGGAGCTCTTCGGCCGGGACGAGCCGCCGCTGATCTGCTGCGGCGGCGCGCCGGTCGATGCCGGCACGCTGCGCCGCCTGGACCGGCACGGCCTGACCGTGTACGAGGGCTACGGCCTGAGCGAGAACAGCTCGACGGTCTCCTGGAACCGCCCGGGCCACCGGCGGATCGGCACGGTCGGGCAGCCGCTGGACCACGTCGAGGTGCGGCTGGCCGACGACGGCGAACTGCTGGTGCGCAGCTCGTCGCTGTTCGCCGGCTACACCGGCACCGACCCGTCCGCGTGCCGGGTCGACCCGGACGGCTGGCTGCACACCGGTGACCTGGCCGAGATCGAGGAGACCGGCCACATCCGCATCGTCGGCCGGAAGAAGAACGTCATCGTCACCTCCGCCGGACGCAACGTCGCCCCCGAGTGGGTGGAGGCGCAGTACGCCACGCTGCCGTTCGTCCGGGCCGGCGCGGTGGTCGGCGACGGGATGCAGACGCTGCACGGCCTGTTCCTGGTCGCCGACGGAACGGACGAGGCGACCGCCCGGCGCGACCTGGCCGCGCTCGGCGCGCAGCGGCTCTCCGCAGTGGAGCGGGTCTCGGCCGCTTGCGTGCTGCCCGCCGGCGACGACCTGTACGGCCGGTACTTCACGGTGACCGGCCGTCCCCGGCGGGACGAGATCAGGGCGGCCATCGCCGACGGGCGGTTGCCCTGCCGGCCGCTGGACCCGCCGGCCGACCGGCCGACGGCCACCCCCTTCGAGTCCACTTTCGGGAGATGACGGCAATGCTGACCACGACCTTCGCCATGAGCCGCTACGGCACCGGCAACGGGCTGCTCTGCACCGCCCCGGCCACCGCCGCGCTCACCGACCTCGACCCGCTGGTCACCGTCCGGCTGCTGCGCGAGTCGGGCTTCATCGTGTTCCGCGGCTTCCGCGCCGATTTGGAGCTCTTCTCCGCCCTGGTGCACGCGATCTCCGGCCGGATCACCCTCGACCCGGCCCGCGAGTTCCACGGCGGGGACGTCGCGCAGAAGGTGGACGCCGGCACCGACGCGGTCGGCCTGCACATCGAGAACGGCAACAGCCCGTTCGCCCCCGACCTGACCTGGTTCTTCTGCGAGAAGGCGGCCGCCGAGGGCTCGGAGACCACGGTCTGCGACGGCTACCGGGTCTGGGACGGGTTCAGCGAGGAGGCCCGGACGCGGTTCGCCGCGCAGGACATCGCGTACAGCCGCCGGGTGGAGGAGCACCGCTGGAAGGCGTTCGTCGTGCACCAGCTCGGCGACGCCAAGCCGGTCGACGAGATCACCGTGGACGACATGCGGGCGCTGGCCACCGGGCCGGGCAGGACGCTGATCGAGCCGCTGGACGACGGCGCCATCCGCTACGAGTTCCAGGTGCCGGCCGCGCATCCGACCCTGTTCGGCTCCCGCCTCGCGTTCGCCAACAGCATCCTCGGCCCGTCCTACAACTACGAGAAGCCGCGGATCACCTTCGCCGACGGCACCGAGCTCCCCCCTGAGCTGATGCGCGAGGTGGAGGCGCGGACGGCGGCGCTCACCGAGGACCTGGCCTGGCAGGATGGGGATGTGGCGCTCATCGACAACACCCGGGTGATGCACGGGCGGCGGCGCATCCTCGACCCGGCCCGCACCATCTACAACGCGCAGAGCTACCTGTCCGACGAACTCCGCGCGGCGGCATGACGGAGGTCGTCCAGGAGCGGATCGTCGTCCGGGCGCCGGCCCCCGAGGTGTACGCGGCGGTCAGCGACGTCCGGCGGATGGGTGAATGGAGCCCGGAGTGCGTCGGCGCCACGCTCGACGACCCGGGCTCCCCGCTCACCGTGGGCAGCACCTTCCGCGGCCACAACCGGCAGGGCCGATGGCGGTCCTGGACCACCCGGTGCACGGTGACGGCCGCGGAGCCGGGCCGCTGCTTCGGCTTCGACGTCCGGCTGGGCGGCGCACTGGTGTCCAGTTGGCGGTTCGACCTGACCTCCGCCCCGGACGGCGCCGGGACGAAGGTCGTCCAGTCGTGGTGGGACCGGCGCGGACCGGCCCGACGCCGGGTCTCCGCCCTGACGTCCGGGGTCCGCGACCGGTCCCGGCACAACCGCGACGGGATGCGGCGGACGCTCGCGGCGCTGAAGGTCAGCGTCGAGAGCGCAGCACCGCCTCACCGTTGATGTGCCGCTGCACGAAGTCGAACGCCCGGTCGCCGATCTTCTGGCCGATCTCCCACGACGCCCTGATGGCGGGCTGGAAGTGCACGCCACCCCAGTAGCGGCTCATCCCGCAGTCGTGCATCCAGTCGGTCCAGGTGTCCCAGCTCAGCACCATGTCCTGCCGCGGGGTGAGGCCGGGCTCGATTACCGAGGAGCCGGCCTTCCGCTCGAACCGGAAGTGCACCTGGTCGGTGCCGAGGAACCGACGGACCGCCTGCGTCTCGGCCGCGCAGAGCGAGGTCGAGCCGGACGGGTACTCCGGGTGGTCGGCCACCGGCAGGTAGCCGCGCCACTGCTCGGCGGGCAGGTCGCGGACGGTGCCCTTGCCCGGGCCGCCCCAGGCGGTCACCGTCTTCCCCTGGTAGACGTGGCGGATCGCGGTGAACGGGCGCACCGAGTCGTAGATGTTCTTGTTCCACCAGATCGCGATCGCGGCGTCAAAGGTGCCGGTCTCCGCCGCGGCGTGCAGGTGCACCCAGGCGTCGAGGCTCAGCCCGGCGTTCTGGGCCGCCGCCCCGACGGCGAGCCCCAGGCTGGCGAACTTGTCGTCGAAGAACTCGGCCTTCATCTTCTGCTCGTCGGTGAGCCCGGCGGAGGTGGCGAGCATGGCGTCCACCTGCGCCTTGTACGCCGCCTTGTTGCGGTGGTTGCTGGCGGTCGGCACCGGCGCCCGGAACTCCTCGAAGTCGGTGAAGCTGTACGGCTTGACGTTCTGCAGCTGCGGCGTGACGAACTGCTGCACCTGGAAGATGCCGTTGCCCTTGGTGACGATGTTCGGCTGCCAGCGCGAGGCGTCGACCAGCTCGTACGCGGTGTTCCGGGGTCGGTAGCCGGTGTAGTCGGAGTACGGCTGCCGGTTGTAGACCTGGCCGCCGTGGTCGCCGAGCTGGTTCATGCCGTCGTGCTCGCGGGCGGCCACAATGCCCTTGCCGGCCAGGTTGCCGATGCCGACCGGGGTGCTCGGGTCAATGCTGTCGTCGGCCGGGTCCAGGCCGACCGACTGGAGCATCTCCCGCCAGGTGTGGGCGTAACTCGGGAAGATGCTGTTGAACACCCGGAACGAGGCGTACAGGATGGCGATGTTCTTGTTGCGGTTGGTCTCCGCCTCGGCCCGCGGCCGGCGGGGCAGCTGGGTGTGGATGCCCACCGCCGTGGGGTGGTAGGGGGCGATCGCGTCGAACCAGCAGAGTTCCAGCATGTTCGCCCACCGGATGATCAGGGTGGCATCGCTGGGCGCGACGGTGGCGTAGACCGCCGGGCCGGCGAACGGCCCGAGCACCGATTCGGCGGCATTGCCCGTGTCGAAGTCGAACGCCGGCTCGGTGGCGGCGGCGGTGGTGGTCGGTGCGGCGGCCGAGGCGGCACTGGGCCCGCCGAGGGCCAGGCCGGCGCCGGCGCCGGCCGCGCCGAGCAGTACCGCGCGGCGGGAGGTGGCGTGCTGGCGCACCCGGGCCAGCCAGTAGTCCTGCATGGGGTCGTCCTTCACGGGGAGGGCGCCGGTGGACCGGCGCGGGCGGGATCGTGGACCGGACCGCCGCCGGCCGGCGTGGCTCGCCGGGACGGGGCCGGACACGCGGTACCGGCGCGGGTGGAGGCGGCGCCGGGCCGCGCGATCGGGTGGCGGTGAGGTCCGACGAGGACGGTCGGACTGATCCGGAGCGGCCGGACCGACGTGGGGGGCGCACTGACCCCCCGTTTGCGCGATTCCCATCCTGGGAGTGAGCGCCGTCACTGTCTTCTCCCAGATTGCTGCCCGGTCGGCACCTGGGGAAGGGTGTCCGAACGACCGCGGTCGGCTGTCCGACCGGCCAGGGTTACCCGTCGGTCGGCATGCCGGCGGTGTGGTTGCGTCCCGGTCGGGTAGGGGCTGCCGGTCGCCGGCTAGGGGTTGTCCGCGCTGGTCTGGTGCGTTTGGCTGGCATCGACGCAGGCTCGCATCGTCCGAAGAGGACGGACGGGCGCATCGCCCGCCCCGGGTGGGGCGGCCGTACCCCCGGGAGGGGATCGCATGACGGAACGGGTCGAGGCGGTCGTGGAGGCGCTCTACGACGGCTTGAAGCGGATGGACGCGCCGGCGGTGGTCAGCCTCTTCCACCCGGACGCGGAGATCGTCACCCCGAAGTCGCTGCCGTGGTCCACCGGCCACTACAGCGGCTTGGACGGGGCGATGCAGTACTTCACCGGGGCGCTGGAGCTGCTGGACGACAACCGGTTCGACGTCGAGGAGGTCCGGGTCTCCGGCGACGACTGGGCGGCGGCCATCGGCATGTGGTACGGACATTTCCGCAGCGGCGGCGAGTTCAACGTGCGCTTCGTGCACTTCTGGACCCTGCGCGACGGCAAGGTGATCAAGGGCGAGGGCATCTCCGACACCGACGGCATCGTCCGCGCCAGCCGCGGCGAGAAGGTGAGCTGAGCCGTGCTGCGCCCCGGCCCATCCTCGAACGGGCCGGGGCGCGCTCGCATCCCGCCTATCCCGGCTGGTCGGCCGCCGGCTCGGTGACGGTCCCCTGGCGCTCGCGGCCGGTGTCGAAGAACGCCGACAAGTACGCCTCCGGAGCCAGGTCGCTGTCCCGCATCAGCGAATAGACCTCGGCGCCGTGCCCGGGCTCGTCGAACAGGTGGTACGCCTGGGCGAGGCCGCAGTAGGTCCAGCCCATGTCCTCGACGTAGTCGGCCGCCTCGGCTTCAGCCAGGGCGATCGCCCCCGCGAAGGAGACCGCCCGCCACAGCGTGATGCGTTCCTCGTACCTGATCGGCAGGTCGGGGCCGTCCTGGAAGACGCAGCGCACCGCGTACCAGCCCAGCTCCGCGGCTTCGCGGCTCTCCGTCGTCACCCGCCCATCCTCGCCTAGCAGCGGGACCGGCACGACGTCATAACCCGGGCATGCCGGTCGGGGTGGGCGGGACGCTGCTGCTTCTCGCGCTCTACCGATGGTTCGCGGGGTGGTCCTCAGTCCTCCGCGCGCCAGCGGTAGAACACCGTGGCCACCGAGTCCTGCGGACCCCGCCAGCTCTCCGGCCGGTACGGCTCGACGTACGGGCCGAGTTCCGCCATCAGCTTGCCGAAGGCCGGCTTCTGCTCATGGCGGTGCCGCAGGCTCTCGGCGATCGCCGCGTCCTGCTCGATCAGGTGCACGAACACGTCGTCGATCGAGTAGAGGAAGCGTGCGGCGACGCCCAGCTCGCGCGGGAGCGGCCCGGCGTCGGACTCGGCGAAGATCCGCGCCACGTCCGCCTCGGCGCCCGGCTTGATCCGCTGGACGATGACGGTCAGGGTGTTGTCCTCGGGCGCGGTGCCATCCTCCGGCGCCCAGCGGTAGAACTCCTTGGCGACCGAGTCGGACGGGTTCTTCCAGTACCTCGGGTACGGCGTCACGTAGGGGCCGATCGCCTCGGCGATCTTCTGGAACGCGGGCAGCCCGCGGGTCTGCCCCGAGATCTTCGGGTCCTGCCGGCGCTCGATGACGTGCAGGTAGAGGTCGTGGTGGGAGAGCAGGATCCGCCCGATGACCCCCAGGTCCTGGGGTCGGGTGGTCCGGTCGTAGTACCCGAAGACGTCGCCGACCGTGCCCTCGCTGCCGGGGACCATGCGGCAGACGATCACGTTACGGAAGACCATGGCTGCTCCTTGAGTCGGATCTGACGGATGACGCCGCGGGTCAGGCGGCGAAGGTGACCGGGAGTTCCAGCAGGCCCCGGAACGGCGAGCCCGCCGGCAGCCGGGGCACCTCGGCGGCCGGTACGGCGAGGCGCAGCCCGGGCAGCCGGCGCAGCAGCGCCCCGAGGCCGATCTGCGCCTCCATCCGGGCCAGCGAGACCCCGAGGCAGTAGTGAACGCCGTGGCCGAAGCCGAGGTGCGGGCCGCGTACCCGGCGGATGTCCAGCCGGTCCGGGTCGGCGAAGTGCGCCGGGTCGTGGTTCGCCGCGTTGATCACCACGCCGACGACCGAGCCCTGCGGGACCGTGACGCCCTGGTACTCGACGTCCTCGGTGGCGATCCGCGGGCTGGCCACCGGCAGCGGGCCGTCGAAACGGAGCAGCTCCTCGATCGCCGACGGCAGCAACTGCGGCGTGGTACGCAGCAGTTCGAGCTGCTCGGGGTGGGTGAGCAGGGCGAGCACGGCGTTGCCGAGGAAGTCGGCGGTCGTCTGGTGGCCGGCGAACAGCAGCAGGAACGTGGTGGCGACGACCTCCGCCTCGGACAGCGTGGCGTCCTCGTCGCTGGCCTCGATCAACGCGCCGATCATGTCGTCGGCCGGGTGCGCCCGCTTGGTTCCGACCAGGTCGATGAGGTAGTGGTGCAGCCGCAACTGGGCGTCCTGCACCGCCGCCCGTTCCTCCTCCGGGCTGCGGCCGGAGGAGCCGGAGGTCCGGATCACCTGGGTCCAGTCCAGTACCCGGCCGTGGTCGGCCGGCGGGATGCCGAGCAGTTCGCAGATCACCGTCATCGGCAGCGGGATCGCGAAGTCGTGCATCAGCTCGGACCGGCCGTGCGGGACGACCTTGTCGAGCAGGTCGTCCACGATCCGGGCGACCCGGGGCCGCAGCGCCTCGATCCGGCGCGGCGCGAACGCCTGCGACACGATCCGGCGCAGCCGGGTGTGCTCGGGCGGATCCGAGTTGAGCATGTTGCGGTTGAGCCCCGCCGAGTTCGGTCCGAAGATCCGCAGGTAGTGCTGGCCGGGCCCGTAGAGGTCCTTGGAGAGCCGGGGATCGGTCAGCGCCACCCGGGCGTCGTCGAACCCGGTGATCAGGTACTGGTCGAACCGGGCGCTGACCGGGCAGACCGGCCGGTCGCTCCGCAGTCGCGCAAAGGTGGGGTACGGGTCGGCGGCGAACTCGTCGGTGTAGAGCTCCCGGCCGGGTACGGCGTCCTCGGTCATCTCGACTGCTCCTGCGGCTCGCCACTGACGCTGTGCAGCACCTGGTAGGTGTTCCGGTGGGCGGACTCGCGCAGCTCGCGGATGATCCGCAGCAGCCGGTCCCGGTGTTCGCTGCGGCCGAAGGCGTCCAGCCGTTCCCGGTCCGCCCAGTCGCTGATGATCAGATAGCTGCGCGGGTCGTCGGCGTCGCGGACCAGGTCCTGGTGCAGGCAGCCGTCGAGCGTCCGGATCTCCTCGGCCGCCGAGAGCCATTCCGCCTCGAACCGCTCCTCGCAGCCCTCCCGGGCGCGCATCGCCAGCACGGTGCGGACCCGGGTCATCGGGCACCGCCGAGGAGCAGGTGCAGGTGCTTGCGGAGGCCGTCGCCGTCGACCGGCTGGCTGCGGTACCCGACGTGCCCGTCCGGCCTGACCAGGTACAGCGCCGTGCCGGCGACGCCGTAGCGGGCGCGGAACGCGCCGTCGGCGTCCACCACCGCGGGCGGCGCGAGCAGCCGCGGCGCGGGGGCGTCCGGGCTGAGCAGCAGGTACGCGTCCAGCTCGCCGGACGCCTGCCGCTGCGCGTCGGCGCAGAGCTCCGCGGCCGCGGTCAGCGCCTTCTCGTCGGCCGTGGCGTCGGCGTAGACCAGCAGGGTGTGCCGGGTGCCGCGGGTCAGGTCGCGCAGCCGTAGCGGGTGCCCGACCCCGCGCCGACGCAGGCCGGCCACGTCGGGGGCGAGATCACCGGGTCCGGGGCCGCCGCGCAGCGCGTCGGGGTCGGCGACGGACTCGCCGACCAGCGGGCTGCCGGCGTAGCTGAGCAGGAGGGACATTTCCTGGAGGAACTGCCGCTCCAGGTCCGCCGGGTCCAGCTCGTCGGTGAAGGCCATCCGGACCGCCCGGCCGACGATCTCCTCGCCCTCCGGCCGCCGTTCGGTCTCGTAGCTGTCGAGCAGGCCGGGCGCGGCGATCCCGTGTACCGCCAGGGCCAGCTTCCAGGCCAGGTTCCAGGCGTCCTGGATCCCGGTGTTCATGCCCTGGCCGCCGGCCGGCGGATGCAGGTGCGCCGCGTCGCCGGCCACGAACACCCGGCCGTCCCGGTAGCGGTCGACGATGCCGTGGCTGATTCGGAACACCGAGGACCAGCGCAGGTTCGACGCCCGGGTGCCGGGCGGGGCGAGCCGGTCGAGCGCGGCCTGGACGTCGGCCAGCGTCGGTTCGGCCAGCTCCTCGCTGAACCCGGGCGGGGCGTCCTGACCGCCGGTCTGCGCGAAGAACCGGGGGGGCGCGAGGGTGGCGATCCGGTACCGGTGCTCGCCGCGCAGCGGCACGCAGACCAGCATGCCGTCCATCCGGCCGTCGGTCTCGTGCAGGAACCGGAGCAGGTGGCCGTCCGGCATGTCCCAGTCGACGTCCACGTCGCCGAGCATGAACAGCTGCGGGAACCGGCCCAGCCCGCCGGTGAACGTCAGGCCGAGCAGTTCGCGGACCCTGCTGTGCGCGCCGTCGCAACCGACCAGGTACTTCGCGCGTACCGTCTCGGTGCTTCCGTCGGGGGTGGCCACGACGGCCGACACGCCGTCGTCGTCCTGGGTGAACGAGACCAGCTCGGTCCCCCGCCGCGGCCGTACGCCGAGGGTGGCCAGCCGCTGGGTGAGCAGCCGCTCGGTCTCGTACTGGGGCAGGCCGAGGTGCGCGTACGGCAGCCCGGGCAGCTCCCAGCTCATCTGGTGCGTCTCCGCCCCGTTGACGAACACCATGTTGCCGGTGAGCCAGACGCCGGCGTCCATCGCCTCCCGGACGATGCCCTGCTCCTCCCAGAGCTCCATGGTGCGGCAGTGCACGCCGATCGCCTTGTCGGCCTGCCCGGGTGGCGCGGCCAGCTTGTCGATCACCCGGCACTCGACGCCGCGCCGGGCCAGTTCGACGGCCGCGGTGAGCCCGGTGGGCCCCGCCCCGACGACCAGTACGTCCGTTGTCCTGTGCACGTCGGCCTCCCTGCCCGCGCTGGGTTCTCGGCTGCTGTCCGGATCGGCCACGGCGTGGAAGAGCCGGCGCCGGATGTCGAGGAGGAACGGCGCGATCGGGCCGGCCTCCTCCCGCGCGTGCGCCGGGTCGCCGATCCAGCGGTGGAACTCCGCTTCGCCGCGCCACTCGGCGAAGATGTGGTGGACGTCCGACCCGGGCTCGTGGAGCAGTTCCTCGCGCAGGTAGCCGGGCACCGCGGTCATCCGGGTGAGGACCTCGGCGTAGCCGCGCCGGAACTCCGCGCGCCGGTCGGCCGGCACGGTCAGCTCGACGTCCACATAGACCGTCGAGCCGGTGGGCGCCGCCCGCATCACCCACTGCCGCGGCGGCCCGGCGCAGAGCGGGCGGACGGCTTCGGAAAACCGGGTGGCGACCGGGCCGGCCGCGTACCGGCGCCGGGCGCCGTCGTCGGCCCACTCGGTGACCAGCACGAACACCGCCGGGTCGGTGCCGTCACGCAGCACGTCCTGCCGGACGCTGCCGGCCAGCCCGGCGATCTGCCCGGCCACCGTCCGGCACGCGACATCCAGCACGGACTCGCATCCGGGGCGGGCGGTGAGCCGGAGCATCGTCCTGATCATGAAGTCTCCTCGGACGGCCTGACGGGACGAGGGGCTGACGTCGTGCTGCGACCCTGCCGGAGGTCGCGTCACCCGCCCGTCACGGGCGGCGGGCGCCGAGTCCGCCGGTGGTGACGCCCGCGCGGGGGGGTCCCGGCGAGGTTTGCCGGGCCGGGCGGCGGGAAGGGCGACCCTCAACCGGGAGGCAGGAGCAGCGGATGAACGGGCCCGTACGCGACGAGCCGGTCGGCGAGCTGGAGCTGGTGCACACGTTCACGGGTCCCATGCCGACCGGGGTGAGCGTCTCGCACACCGGCCGGATCTTCGTCAACTTCCCGAAGTGGGGCGACCCGGTGACCGCCACCGTGGTGGAACTGCGCGACGGCCGGGAGGTGCCGTTCCCCGACGAGGCGTGGAACAGCCCGGCCGACGAGGACGACCCGACCGCCTTCGTCTCGGTGCAGAGCGTCGTGGTGGACCCGGCCGACCGGCTCTGGGTGCTGGACACCGGTAGCCCGATGTTCCAGCCGACCCGCCCGGGTGGGCCGAAGCTGGTCCGGATCGACCTGGACACCGACCGGGTCGCCCAGTCGATCACCTTCCCGACGGACGTGGCGCTGCCGTCGACGTACCTCAACGACGTGCGGTTCGACCTGCGCCGCGGGGAGGCCGGCATCGCCTACGTCACCGACTCGTCCGTCTCCGGGCCGAACGGGATCATCGTGGTGGACCTGGCCAGCGGCGCGTCCTGGCGGCGGCTGCACGACCACCCGTCCACGAAGGCGGAGCCGCTGTCCGACTTCCGGCCGGTGGTGGAGGGGCGGCCGTTCCTGGAGCGGCCGCCGGACGGGCCGCCGAAGCCGATGGCGATAGGTTCCGACGGCATCGCCATCTCCGCCGACGGGGCGCGGCTCCACTACTGCCCGCTCGCGTCCCGGCGCTGGTACAGCGTCGCCACCGACGCGCTGGCCGACCGCACCCTCGACGACGCCGAGGTCGCGACGACGGTGGTGGACGAGGGGGACAAGGGCGGCGGCGCGGACGGCCTGGAGACCGATGACGCGGGCCGGGTCTACCTGACCTCGTACGAGCAGAACGCGGTGCTGCGGCGGCGGCCCGACGGCGAGTACGAGACGGTGGCGCACGACCCGCGGCTGCTGTGGCCCGACACCATGTCGGTGGCCGCCGACGGGTACCTCTACGTGACCGCCAACCAGTTGCACCGGCAGCCGAGGTACCAGTGCGGGCAGGACCTGCGCCGCAAGCCGTACGGGCTGTTCCGGGTCCGGATCGACGCCGGGCCGGTCCGGCTGCGCTGAGGGGTCCCGCGCCCGCCCGGCCGGCGGCGCCCGGCCGTACCGGGCGACGTGGGGGCGTGGCCGACCACGAGCAGCGTGCCGCCCGGGGCGACCGCCGCCGCCAGCCGCCGCAGCAGGTCCGCGTCCGCCGTCGCCGGGTGCACGTAGTGGGCGCAGGCCAGGTCGAACTGCTCCGCTGGCGGCGTCCAGCCGGTCAGGTCGGCCCGCACCCACTCGATCCGGTCGGCCACGTCGGCGCCGAGGGTGGCGGCGTGCTCGCGGGCGCGGTGCAGCGCGGTGGCGGAGATGTCCACCGCCGTCACCCGCCAGCCGCGCGCGGCGAGCCAGCCGGCCTCGGCGCCCTCGCCGCAGCCCGCGTCCAGCGCCACGCCGGGCGGCAGGTCCTCCACCGCCGCCATCAGGTACGGGTGTGGCGCTCGCCGGTGGGCGGGGCCGTGCCCGCGGTACCGCTGCTCCCAGTACGCCTCGTCGAACTGTTCGGACATGTGACAGCTTCCTTCCCGGGTCAGAGCCCGTGCCGGCGGTCGCCCGCCACCAGTTCACCCACTCGCGCTTCGATCGCGGGCGAGAACGGCTCCCGCAGCGCGGCGACCGCGCGGCGGGCCTCCTCACCGACCAGGTCGGCGTTGATCTGGGCGGCCACCACCGTGCCGGCCGCCGCGGCGGCGCCGACCTGGGCGGCCGGGTCGGTGACGTTGCCCGCCACCCACACCCCGGGCACCGAGGTCCGGCCGGTCGGCTCGGCGGGGACATGCTCGCCCATCCCCGACGGATGCTCCGCCGTCGGCAGCCCGAGCGCCGCCAGGAAACCGGCCCGCGCCACCATCCGTGGTGCGACCGCGAGGGCGTCCCGCCGGACCAGGGTGCCGTCGGCCAGCCGTACCCCGACGAGCCGGTCCTCGACGACCTCCAGTGCCGCCACCTCGCCGGGCACCACCCGCACGCCCCGGGCGGCGAGCTGCTCGGCCGGCTCGCCCTCGGGCGGCGCGGTGGTGTGGGCGAAGTACGTCACGTCGGCGCTCAACTGGCGGAACAGCAGCGCCTGGTGCACCGACATCGGCCCGCCGGCCAGCACCCCGATGGCCCGGTCCCGGACCTCCCACCCGTGGCAGTACGGGCAGTGCAGCACGTCCCGTCCCCACCGTTCCCGCAGTCCGGGCACGTCGGGCAGCTCGTCGACCAGGCCGCTGGCGACCAGCAACCGGCGGGCCCGGGTCGACCGGCCGTCGGTTAGCGTCACCGTGAAGCCCTCACCGTCCCGGGTCACCGCCGTCACCTCGCCGGGCAGCACCTGACCGCCGTACCCGCGGACCTCCGCCCGGCCGCGTGCCAGCAGCTCGGCTGGCGGCGTCCCTTCCCGGGCCAGCAGCCCGTGCACCCCGGCGGCCGGGGCGTTGCGCGGGGCGCCCGCGTCGAGCACCACCACCGTGCGCCGGGACCGGGCCAGGGTCAGCGCCCCGCTCAAACCGGCCGCACCCCCGCCGACCACCACCACGTCGTACGCCTCTTCGAGCTGTTCGGTCACCGTGACCACCTCCCGCGACAACCATGCGGGCCACCCCCGCCGGCCGGCAAATGTTGTTGCCGAAGTGGCAAACTGGGGGCATGGACGACGCCCTCGACCAGACCCTCGACGCGGTCGGACCCCGGCTCCGCGCGCTGCGCCAGCAGCGCGAGACCACCCTCGCCGAGCTCGCCGCGGCCACCGGCATCTCGGTGAGCACCCTGTCCCGGCTGGAGTCCGGCACCCGCCGGCCCACCCTGGAACTGCTGCTCCCCCTCGCGCGGGCGCACGGCGTCACGCTCGACGAACTCGTCGACGCTCCACCCACCGGGGACCCGCGCGTGCACCTGCGCCCGATCACCCGGCACGGGATGACCATGCTCCCGCTGACCCGCCGCGCCGGCGGCATCCAGGCGTACAAGCTGGTGCTGCCGGGCGACGGCCGCCGCGCCGAGCCGGACCCGCAGACCCACGAGGGCTACGAGTGGCTGTACGTGCTCAACGGGCGGCTGCGGGTCGTCCTCGGGGAACACGACCTGGTGCTCTCCCCCGGCGAGGCGGCCGAGTTCGACACCCGGGTGCCGCACTGGTTCGGCGCGGCCGACGCCGAACCGGTGGAGATCCTCAGCCTCTTCGGCCGGCAGGGCGAGCGCGCCCACCTACGCGCCCGCCCCCGGACCCCCGACCGACCGGCCGGCGACTGAGGTGCCCTCCGCTGACCCGGCGGCTCAGCCGACGGCCGCGGCGGCGGCCCGGCCGGCGGTCCGGCCGGAGAAGAGGCAGCCGCCGAGGAAGGTGCCCTCCAGGGCGTTGTACCCGTGCATGCCGCCACCGCCGAAGCCGGCGACCTCGCCGGCCGCGTACACCCCGGCGAGCGGCTCGCCGTCGGGGCGCAGCACCCTTCCGGACAGGTCGGTGTGCAGCCCGCCCAGCGTCTTGCGGGTGAGCACGTGCAACTGCACGGCGAGCAGCGGGCCGGCGGCCGGGTCGAGCAGCCGGTGCGGGGTGGCGACCCGGATCAGCCGGTCACCCCGGTAGCGGCGGGCGTCCCGGATGGCGTGCAGTTGGGCGTCCTTGCCGAACGGGTGGGCCAGTTCCCGGTCGCGGGCCTCGACGACCCGGCGCACCTCGGCGGCGTCGAGCTGCGGCCCGCCGGTCTCGGCGGCCAGCTTGTTCATCCCGTCGACCAGCGTCGCCAGGTCGTCGGCCACCACGAAGTCGGCGCCGTGCCGCTTGAACGCCTCGACCGGAGCGGGCGCGCCGGGTCGTACCCGTTGCAGCAGCTGCCGGACGCTGCGGTCGGTCAGGTCCGGGTTCTGCTCCGAGCCCGAGAGCGCGAACTCCTTCTCCAGGATCTTCTGGGTGAGCACGAACCAGCTGTAGTCGTGGCCGGTGCCGCGCAGGTGGCGCAGGGTGGCCAGGGTGTCGAAGCCGGGGAAGAGCGGCGCCGGCAGCCGCCGGCCGGTCGCGTCCAGCCAGAGCGACGAGGGTCCGGGCAGGATCCGGATGCCGTGGCCGGGCCAGACCGGGTCCCAGTTGCGCAGCCCCTCCGTGTAGTGCCACATCCGGTCGGGGTTGATGATCCGGCCGCCGGCCGCCTCGGTGACGGCGAGCATCCGGCCGTCCACGTACGCGGGCACCCCGGTGACCATCCGGTCGGGCGGGGTGCCCAGCCGGGCCGGCCAGGCGCGCCGGACCAGGTCGTGGTTTCCGCCGATCCCGCCGGAGGTGATGATCACGGCCTGCGCCGCGTACGCGAAGTCGCCGACCACGGTGCGGGAGGTGGGACGGCCGCGGGGGGCGTCGTCCGGGGCCAGGACGGCGCCGCGGACGCCGGTGACCACGCCCCCGCTGGTGACCAGCTCGTCGACGCGGTGCCGGAACAGCAGCCGGATCCGGCCCTGCTCGGCGGCGGCTCGCACGCGACGGGCGAACGGCTCGACCACGCCCGGGCCGGTGCCCCAGGTGACGTGGAACCGGGGCACCGAGTTGCCGTGCCCGTGCGCCGCTCCGCCACCGCGTTCAGCCCAGCTCACCACCGGGAAGATCCGGTGGCCCTGGCCGCGCAGCCAGGCCCGCTTCTCCCCGGCCGCGAAGTGCACGTACGCCTCGGCCCAGCGGCGCGGCCAGTGGTCCTCGGGCCGGTCGAAGGCGGCGCTGCCGGTCCAGTCCTGCCAGGCCAGCTCCACGGAGTCGCGGATGCCCATCCGCCGCTGCTCGGGCGAGTCGACCAGGAAGAGCCCGCCGAACGACCACCACGCCTGCCCGCCGAGGTTCTGCTCGGGCTCCTGGTCCAGCAGCAGCACGCGGCGGCCGGCGTCGGCCGCCTCGGCGGCGGCGACCAGGCCCGCGAGGCCCGCCCCGACCACGATCACATCGGTGTCCACGTCCCCGACCGTACGTACCGGCCTGCCGATGTCGTCGGTCGGGGCGCATGATCCGCGACCGGCCCCGCCGCCGGCTCGTCTGGCGCCGCCGGCGACATCCTGCGACGCTGGACGCTGTGTACGACTACGACCTGTTGGTCCTGGGCTCCGGACCCAGCGGGCAGAAGGCCGCGATCGCCGCCGCCAAGCTCGGCCGACGGGTCGGCATCGTGGACCGGCGCGACATGATCGGCGGGGTCTGCATCAACACCGGCACCGTCCCCTCCAAGACGCTGCGCGAGGCTGTGCTCTACCTGACCGGGCTGAACCAGCGGGACCTGTACGGCAGCAGCTACCGGGTCAGGGAGGAGATCACCGTCGCCGACCTGGCCGCCCGGACCCAGCACGTGATCAGCCGGCAGACGGACGTCATCCGCAATCAGCTGGCCCGTAACCGGGTTGCGATGATCACCGGAACCGGACGGTTCGCGGACCCGCACGCGGTCTGGGTCGACGGTGGCTCCGGGCGCGAGTCCCGGGTCACCTTCGACAAGGTCGTCATCGCCGCGGGTACCCGCCCGGCCCGCCCGGACAGCGTCGACTTCGACGACCGGACCATCGTGGACTCCGACGGCGTCATCAACCTCCAGGCCGTGCCCCGCAGCATGGTGGTGGTCGGCGCGGGGGTGATCGGCATGGAGTACGCGTCCATGTTCGCCGCGCTCGGCACCAGGGTGACCGTGGTGGAACGCCGCGAGCGGATGCTCGAGTTCTGCGACGAGGAGGTCGTCGAGTCACTCAAGTACCACCTGCGCGACCTGTCCGTGACGTTCCGCTTCGGCGAGGAGGTCGCCGCGGTGGAGAAGCATCAGACCGCCGCGCTGTGCATCCTGAAGAGCGGCAAGAAGATCGTCGCGGACACGGTCATGTACTCGGCCGGCCGCCAGGGCCAGACCGACGACCTGGCGCTGGCGGCGGCCGGGCTGACGGCGGACCGGCGGGGCCGGATCGCGGTCGACGCCAACTACCGCACCGCGGTGGAGCACATCTACGCCGTCGGCGACGTGATCGGCTTCCCCGCCCTGGCCTCCACGTCGATGGAGCAGGGTCGGCTGGCCGCGCAGCACGCCTGCGGCGAACCGGTCCGCGAGCTGCCCGAGCTGCAACCGATCGGCATCTACACGATTCCGGAGATCAGCTTCGTCGGGAAGACCGAGGAGGAGCTGACCGACAGCTCGACGCCGTTCGAGGTGGGCATCGCGCGCTACCGCGAGCTGGCCCGTGGCCAGATCGTGGGCGACTCGTACGGCATGCTGAAGCTGCTCGTCGCGCCCGAGGACGGCCGGCTGCTGGGCGTGCACGTGTTCGGCACCGGCGCCACCGAGATCGTGCACATCGGACAGGCGGTGATGGGTTGCGGCGGCACGGTCGACTACCTGGTCGACACGGTGTTCAACTACCCGACGCTGGCCGAGGCGTACAAGGTGGCCGCCCTGGACGCGGCCAACAAGATCCGCAACGTCACCCGGATCGACGGGTGACGGCGTCCGCCATCCGGTGCACCGCCTCCCGGAGGTGCTCCGGCGCGGTGGCCAGGTTCAGCCGGGCGTGGCCGGCCCCGCCCGTACCGAAGTCGGGGCCGGGGTTCAGCGCCACCCGGCCGCGGTCGAGGAACACCGCCGCCGGGTCGTCGCCCACCGGCAGCGCCCGGCAGTCCAACCAGGCGAGGTACGTGCCCTCCGGCGGCCGGTAGCCGATCTCCGGGAGCCGCTCGGCGAGCAGGTCGACGAGCAGCCGGCGGTTGTGGTCCAGGCCGACGAGCAACCGGTCGAGCCAGTCGACACCCTCGGTGAGGGCGGCGGCGTGCGCCACGATCCCCAGGTGGCTGGGGCCGTGGCCGACCTCCTCCGGCATTCGTTTCAGCGTCCCCGCCGCCGCGGGACCGGCCACCGCCAGCGCCGCCTTGAGGCCGGCCAGGTTCCACGCCTTTGACGCGGACACCAGCGCGAAGCCGTCCTCGCCGCCGGGCACCGTCAGGTAGGGCACGAACTCGACCCCGGGGTACACCAGCGGCGCGTGGATCTCGTCCACCACCACCCCCACCCCGTGCCGCGCGGCCAGCTCGGCCACCTCGGTCAGCTCCTGCCGGGTGTGCACCGTTCCCGTCGGGTTGTGCGGGCTGCACAGCAGGTACGCGGCCCGGCGCCCGCCGGCGGTGGCCGTGCGGAAGGCGGCGCGCAGCGCGTCCGGGTCGAGGCGGCCGTCGGGACCGAGCGGCGCCTCGACGATCCGCCGGCCGAGATGCCCGACGAACATGAAGAACGGCGGGTACACCGGCGGGTTCAGGATCACCGCGTCCCCGTCGTCGGTGAGCAGCTTCAGCACCTCGACGATGCCGAGCATGACGTCCGGCACCATGGCGGTGTGCTCCGGACGGACCGACCAGTCCCACCGGCGGGCGGCGAAGTCCGCGAAGGCCTCCGCGTAGACCGGGCCGTGCGGGTAGCCGGTGTCGCCGCGTGCGATCGCCTCGGTCAGCGCGCGCACCACCGGATCCGCGGGCGGCACGTCCATCTCCGCGACGAACATCGGCAGGACGTCCTCGGGATACCGGCGCCACTTCTCGCTGGTACGCCGGCGCAGCTCGGCGAGGGGTGGCCAGGGCAGCGGCTCGATCATGGCCAGCACCCTAGCTGTGGGCCAGCAGGTCGCGGTGGTCGGCGGTAAACATCGGCAACCGACTATTGACAAAGGTTGTTGCCAATTAGAGCCTGTGAGAGCGCTCTCTCCCGTCCCGCTCGCCTGCGAGGTGTCGCCATGAGTCTCCGAAGAAAGCTGCTCGCCGTCGCGTCCGCCCTGCTCGCCGGGCTCGCGAGCACCGTCGCCGCCGCCCCCGCCCGCGCGGCCGGCCCGCCTCTGCTGCCCGTCACCGTCGCCAACACCACCGGCCGCGCCGACCCGGTCTACCTCTACGTCATCGGCGTCCAACTGACCACCGGCCGGCTCGGCTACGTCACCTCCGGCGGCGCCTTCGTGCCCTGGACCGGCGGGCAGATACCGCCCTCGCCCGCGCCCGACGCCTCCATCCCGGGTCCCGGCAACGGCGGCAGCACCACGATCCAGTTCCCGCGCGGCTTCTCCGGCCGGGTCTACTTCGCCCTCGGGCAGAAGCTGAAGTTCTTCCTCACCCCGGACGGGCTGGTGCAGCCCGCCCCGTGGGCGGCCGGCGACGCCAACCGCGACATTCTCTTCGACTGGAGCGAGTTCACCTACAACGACTCCGGGCTGTGGCTGAACAGCTCCCAGGTCGACATGTTCGCGGTGCCGCACGCGGTGACCGTCACCGGCGCCAACGGCGTCACCAAGCGGACCGGTGACCTGGTGGCCAACGGGCGCAACGCGGTCATCGACGGGATCCGGGCCCAGTCGGGCTGGGCCAACACCGTCTACACCCGCTCCGACGGGACCGTGCTGCGCGTCCTGGCCCCCGGCAAGGCGGCCGGCGCCGGGCTGCTCAGCCCCACCTACCTGGATTCCTACATCGCCGCCGCGTGGAACGCGTACACCACGAAGACGCTGACCGTGATTCCCTTCGCCGACCAGCCGACCGTCCGGTACTACGGCCGGACCTCGGGCAGCACCATGACCTTCACCAACGGCGCCGGCCAGGTGGTCGCGTCTTTCAACCGGCCCTCCTCGGCCAGCGTCTGGGGCTGCGACGGCGACCTGCCCGCGCCGAACGACCAGGTGGTCGGCCCGATCTCGCGTACGCTCTGCGCCGCGCTGAACCGGGGCACCCTGGGCACCGTCGACACCCAGCCCAGCACCAACGCCGCCGACTTCTACCGCAACACCCCCACCAACCAGTACGCGCGGCTGATCCACGCCAACATGGTCGACGGCAAGGCGTACGCGTTCGCCTTCGACGACGTCGGCGGCTTCGAGTCGCTGGTGTACGACGGCGACCCGCGGGCGGCCGGACTGATCCTCAGCCCGTTCGGTGGCGGCGGCCCGAGCGCCGGGGTGGCCGTGGTCAGCAACTGGAACAACAAATGCATCGACGTGCCGAGCGCCAACTTCGTCGACCGCGCCCAGCTGCAGATGTGGACCTGCAACGGCACCAACGCGCAGAGGTGGACGTTCACCGGCACGGCCCTGCAGAGCCAGAACAACAAGTGCATGGACGTCGACGGCGGGTCGACCGCCAACGGCGCGGTGGTCCAGCTCTACACCTGCAACGGCACCGGCGCCCAGCAGTTCACCCTGAACGCGGCCGGTGACCTGGTCAACCTCCAGGCCAACAAGTGCGTCGACATCAAGGACTGGAACGGCAGCGACGGCGCGAAGCTCCAGCTCTGGGACTGCGCGGGCACGGCCAACCAGAAGTGGCACAAGGGCTGATCCGCCCGGCACGGCGGCGGGGCCGGCCACCGGCCCCGCCGCCCCGCTCCGCGCGATCGGCGCGGGCCGCCGAAGTGTGCGCCGCCGGCGCGCGGGTACCCCTCGGGCCGACCAGGAGGAGGGCCGCCGTGACGGACGAGGCGCCGGACTACTTCCAGCCCGAGCACGGGCTGGTGCTCACCCACCTGTTGATCGTGCGGGACGTGGACCGTTCCCGGGAGTTCTACCGCACCGTGCTGGGCGCGACGGTCGTCCGGGAACGGCAGCCGGCCATCCTCCGGCTGCACAACGGCTACCTGGTGATCAACGACGAGGGCGGCCCGACCGACGACAAGCCGACCGTCCGGGCCCAGGCTCCGGCGGACCCGGACGTGCTCAGCAGCGCGCTCAACATCCGGGTCACCGACGTCCGCGCCGTCTACGAGCTGTGGCGCTCCCGGGGTGGACAGTTCCTGACCGAGCCGAAGGACCACGGCGTGGAGATCCGGTGCTACCTGCGCGACCCCGACGGCTACCTGATCGAGCTCGGCCAGGCCACCGGGATCCTCGCCGAGTCGGGCCGGCCCGCCACCGGCTGACGGACAGGGCCGGTGGCGGGTCGGCGCGGGGATTCAGCAGCGGGGCACGTTCGGGATGAAGCCGTCGTATCCGGTGAGGACGAAGGCGTCGGAGACGTAGCGGTTGGTGCCGATCCGGTTCCAGATGCTGCTGGTGCCGTACGTCCCGGTCACGGTGGTGCCGATCGCCTGGCAGTAGATCGAGACGCTCGCGCCGTCGGTCAACGAACCGACGACGGCGTACCCGGTGCCGGGACCGGAGCGGACGTTGACCGACGAGGAGGTGTGCACCGTCCCCGATCCGATGCCGGTGATCCCCTGGACCAGCTGCATGTAGTAGGTCCAGTTCCAGTTCGGGCCCGGGTCGGTGTGGGTGGCGCCGGGCACCTCGACGTGCCCGATGATGTGCGACCGGTCCTTGGGGATGCCGTACCGGTCGGCGAGGGTGCGGGTGAGCGCCGCGGAGGCCCGGTACATCGCGTCGGTGAACCAGGCGGGATCGTCGACGTAGCCCTCGTGCTCGATGCCGATCGACTGGGTGTTGTACGTCCAGTTGCCGGCGTGCCAGGCGATGTCCTTCTCCCGCACCGACTGGGTGACGGCACCGTCGGAGGAACGGAAGATGTAGTGCGCGCTGACCTGCGCCGCCGGGTTCTGGAACCAGCTGATGGAGCCGGCGTAGGAGCCCTGCGTCACGTGGATGACGACGTACTTGATCGGGTGGCTGGTGGGCCGGTTGGCGACGGTGTAGTTGCTGGTGCTGGCGGGCGCCCAGGCGGCCGGCCCGTAGTCGGTGCTCAGGGTGCTGATCTCACCGAGCGGGGCGACCCGGGCCAGTTCGCCTCGCTGCGGCGCAACCGGACGTGCCGCCACCGCCACGCCGCGTACGGCGGGGGTGCCGGTGCGGAGCAGGTCGTAGACGGTGTCGGCGTAGAGCCGCGCGACGGCCGGCTCGGTCGCGCCGCCATACCGGGCGACGGGGGTGTGCCACCGGTTGACGTCGATGCGCGCGGCGTGGCCCAGGCCGTCCCGGTCCGCGTAGGAGCGGAGGACCGCGGCGGCGCCGAGCACGTTCGCGGCGGGATCGGTGCGCAGCGCCGGCTGCCCGAGCCCGGTGAGGCGGGCCGCCTCGTCGAGGGTGCGGACGGCGGGGTTGTGCACCAGATGCATGAGGCCGTACCCGCCGCTGGCACTGGGCGCGCCGGCGTGCATGTCCAGCCGTGACTCGGCGTACCCGAGCGCCACCAACAGGTCCCGGGGGACGTCGTACCGGGCCGCCGCGGTCGCGAAGGCCGTCTCCAGCGGGCTGGTGGCGGCGGTCGCGCCGACCGGCGCGGCGGCCGCGGGTGGCGCGAGCGTGGCGGGCGCGGCCAGCCCGGTGACCAGTGCGAGGGCGCCACCGAGCAGGAGCCGGACGCGGCGACGGGCGGTTACGGACACGGGCATGGACGCTCCTTCGTCTCGGCGGGGCCCGGGAGTGCGCCGAGGGGCGCCGACGGGGCTCCCATCAATCGACGGATGTCATTCGATTGCCGCCGACGATAGACGGAGCGAGGTAGGTTGTCTACAACGTGCCTCCACTGTCCGTAGAAATACTTCAACGGACGGCGAAGAGGCCGCGGGCACCCCGTTCGGCGTCCACCATGGCGTGGCTGAGGAACGGGTAGTCGCCGGGCGCCGGGAAGGACAGCTCGACGAACCCGCCGGCCGCCGGGGTGAGGGACAGCACCTGCGCCCCACCTGGGTCGGTCACCCGGTTCTCCCAGTGCCCCTCCCGATAGACCGTGTCGAACTGGGCGCCGACCACGTGGAAGGAGCTGCCCCGGTTGGGGCCGGCGTCCAGCAGCCAGACGCGGACCCGTTCCCCGGGGCGGGCGGGCAGCGGACGGTGGACGTACTGGGCGGGATAGCCGTTGAAGACCACGGCGTCGGGTCGTTCGGCCTGCATCTTGGCCAGGTCACCGGGCTGGCCGTCCGGCCCGAGATAGAACTCGGACTGGACGAGGACGTACTCCCGGTCGACCCGGGGCAGGTCGGGCGGGTCGATGATCACCGCGCCGTACATGCCGTTGCCGACGTGGTGCAGCATCGGCATGGTCGAGCAGTGGTACATCCAGATGCCGGCCCGGGTGGCGGTGAAGCGGTAGGTGAGCCTCTCCCCCGGGTCGATCGGACGCATCACCTCGTCCGGCGCGACGGCGCCGGCGTGGAAGTCGATCCCGTGGTCCAGCGTGCCGTCGTTGACCAGGGTGATCTCGAACGTGTCGCCGACCCGTCCCCGCAGCACCGGCCCGGGCACGGTGCCGTCGAACGTCCAGAGCCGCTGGCGTACGCCCGGGGCGACCTCCCGCACCACCTCCCGCACGTGCAGCTCCCGACGGTGCAGCCGGCCCGGCGGGGTGGGCGGCGCGGCCGCGTCGCGGGCGGCGAAGCCCGGCCCCGGGTCGGCCATCACGTCGAGGCTCGGCTGCGGCGCGGCGGACCCGGTCGCGGCGGGTGACGCCGCCACGCCGGTCGGGACGATCTGGAGGGTCATGCCGGCCTGCCGGTGCCCCGGCAGCGAGCACCAGCCCCGGGTCACACCCCCGATCACGCCCGCGTCCAGGCGGGCCGACGCCCCCTCGCCGAGCAAGGGGGTACGGGCCCCGTTGTCCAGAACCAGGTCGTGCCGGCGCTGGTCCCGGTTGCGGAACTCGACCACCAGCCGGTCGCCGGGCGGCACCTCGATCCGGGCCGGGTGGAACCGCATGCCCTCGGCCACCACCTGCACGGTCGTGGTGTGTCCGGTCGGCGTGACCGCCGTCGCGGCACCGTTCCCGGACGGGCCGGCGGTCACCCGCTGGGCGGCCACGCCGACCAGCACGGCGACCAGGACGAGGGCGAGACCGGCGGCGACGCCGCCGAGCGGCCGGACCGGGGCGGGGGGCGTGGTCACGGGTCACCTCCGGGCGGTGAGCAGGACCCGGGCGGCCGGCACGAGGAACTGCACCAGCGCGGCGAGGATCAGCAGGGACGTGGTGATACGGACGTACGGCGGGCTGGGCAGCGCGAAGACCGCCAGGGCGGCGTTGGTCATCGCGACCCGCTGCGGGCCGTGTCGGTCCAGCCGGTCGGCACGGGCCCGGACCGGCCCCGGACCTCCGCCGAGGACCACCGGCAGTAGATACGTCAGGGCGCCGACCAGGACCTGCCCGACGAAGCCCACCAGCAGCGGGACCAGCACCGCGCCGAAGCGGTCGACGGCCGCGGCGGGCTCGGCGGCGGTCAGCAGGGTGGCCGAGTCCACGGCCAGGGCGACCAGGAGCCACCCGGCCGCCGCCACCACCGACCAGGTGGCGAAGGCGTACGGGGGACGGGCCCGCGCCACGGCCACCGCGGGTCGCAGAGCCACCAGGACGCCGAGCACGAACAGGCCCAGCCCGACCGCGATGACGGCCCGCCACCAGGCGAGCAGACCCAGGCCGAGCAGGAGCAGCCCGGTGGCGGCCAGTGGCAGGGCGGTGGTGGCGGCCCGTACCGCGCCGTCGGCCATTCGGGTCCGCAGCATGGTGGGCCAGAGGGTGAGCAGCGTGCCGAGCACGGTCAGGGTGACCCAGCCGAGCAGGTTGACGTGCGCGTGGAACAGCAGCAGCCGGGGGCGGTGCGCGTCGTCGGTCAGCAGCATGCCGGCCCCGACCGGGACACCGGCGAGCAGCGCCAGGCTCGCGGCCAGGTAGTAACGGACGGTCACGCTGAACCGGGCCGGCAGGGCCCGCCGCAGCCGCCGGGCGAGCCAGGCCAGGTGGGCGGCCACCGCGGCGAAGACCAGCACGGCGCCGCCGACCCCGAGCCACGGCCGGTCGGCCGCCCCGCCGCCGAGGACGGCCACCACACCGACGTTCAGCACGGTGAGGCGGACCGCCTCGGTCCGGTGCCCGGCCGGCAGCGGAGTTCGCAGCACCGCCGCCGTGAAGTGCGCGGACCAGGCCAGGATGGCGTTGGTGACCGCGCCGAGCAGCAGCAGGTGGATCGCCAGCCAACGCCAGGCGGGCAGGAACGGGTGGACGAAGCCCAGGACGACGAGGGTGGCCAGGTACGCGGTGGGCAGCAGGCCGACCCGGCGGTGCCACGCCGCCCGCCCGGTCTCCCCCACCGGCGCCCGCCGCGCCCCGACCGTCGGGTCCGGGCCGGTGGGCGTCGCCGACCCGGGGTCGGTCGACCGGCCTGCGGTCGGGGGGCTGGCCATCAGCCCACCGCCGGGACGGGTCCGACCGCGGGCCGGTGGACGGGCCGGGCGCCGGTCAGCGCGCCGGCCAGCGCGCAGCCGAGAAAGGTGAGGACGGCGACGACGTTGGCGACGCCCGCCCAGCGCCAGACCGACGACACGGCCAGGCCGTCCCCGACCACGAGCCGTACCAGCAGGCTGCCGTGCAGCAGGGCCAGCGGCAGGTACAGCCAGGGCCGGTAGGGCAGCGGGCGACGGAGCACCGCCGGCAGGATGACCGGGGCGTGCACGAAGAGCATCGACATGGTGAAGCCCAGGAAGGTGGCGTGCAGCGTGGCGTCGTAGCGGGGGCCGGCCGTGACCGGCCCGGCACCGGCCCAGAGCAGGCCGGCGACCGCCAGCCAGGCGTACCCGGCGAGCAGGCCGACCGCGACGTAGCGGGGCAGGCCACGGCCGCGCACCGTGCGGCGGGCGACGTCGTGGACCAGCAGCCAGCCGACCACGGCGAGCAGGCCCACCCCGAACAGGTGCGCCCCGGCGTCCGGCCACAGCGCGGTGGCGGTGACCCCCGCGGTGAGCGCGCCGAGTGCGGCGAGGAACCAGCGGACCCCGTGCGGGGGCAGCGCGAGCCGCGCCAGTTCGAGGCGTTCCCCGGCGATGGTGGCCACCACGAAGGTGGCCAGCCACGGCACGGTCTCCGGCACGGCCGCGCCGGCCAGCCACAGCAGCACGGCGGCGTACCAGGCGAGCGCGCCGAGGCCCTGCGCCAGGAGGGACGGGCCGGGCTGTCGGTGCCAGAGCCGCCGGTAGACCAGCAGGAGCAGCACGGCGGCGAGCATCAACAGCAGCCGGGCGGGGACGCTCGGGCCGGTGAGCACGAGGGCCACCGCGCCGGCGCCGGAACAGGCCGGGGCGAGCAGAGCCCACCGGGCGCCGAGCGCCACCGCCCGTTCCAGGGCGACCAGCGTGCCGACGAAGCCGAGCACCATCAGCGGGCCGTGCACCTGCTCCACGGGCGCCCGCGGGGCGGGCAGCGGCAGGCCGAGCAGCAGGAGTGCGGCGTACAGGCCGGTGAGCAGGGCCAGGCCGCCGGCCGCGAGGACCGGGAGCCGCCCACCCGCCCGGGTGGTCATCGCGGCGTCGGGTCGGCCGCCGGCCGGCGCCGGCCCCGGGTCGGCCCGACCTCGGGTACGGCCAGGCGCACCACGCAGGCGTCGGGGGCGCCGAACGGCTCGACCACGGCGGCGGCCGGTGGCGCCCCGGCGTGTTCCAGGGCCCCCCGTACCACGCCGACGTGCAGGTTGCAGATCGCGTCGGGGTTGCGGTTGACCAGTTCCAGGAAGGGGCAGGTGTGCAGATGGATCTCGGTCCGGCCGTCGCCGGTGTGGTGCAGCCGGGGGCTGAAGCCCAGGCCGCGCAGCACCCCGAGCAGCGTGTCGAGCGGGTCCGCGCCGGCCGGGGTGGCGGCGGCCAGGTGGCGGCCCCAGTCCTGTCCGGCTCGGGTGGCTTCGGCGCGTGCGTCCCCGCCGGTTCGCCGGGACAGGTGGTCGAGCAGGGCGGCGGCCAGCGCCCGGTACGGCGCCGGCGCTGGGGCCTCGTTCGCGGCGATCCGGTAGCGCCAGGCCGGCCGGCCGGGTTGCCCGCCGCTGGCCCGGGCCTTGACCAGCAGGCCGGCGTCGACCAGCCGGTCCAGGTGGGCGCGGGCCGTGGACGGGTGCAGCCCGGTCCGCTCCCCCACCTCGGCGATGGTCATGCCCCCGCCGGCCGCCCGGATGATGCCGATGATCGAGGCCCGGCTCTCGGTGCCCAGGGCGCGGTGCCGGTCGGCGTCGATCGGTTCCCCGATCGGCCCTGTTCTCAGGGTTTCCACGATGAATAACGTTACAACGTCGTTCATCGTCGAAACCACGGGAGTCCCCATGTCCCAGGCACGATCAACAGCCGACCGCGAGGCCACCCGAGCGGTGGTCCGCCACCACGCCCAGCTCGCCGCGGCGCTCGACCGGCACGTCCAGGACCTGCTGGCGGCGGCCGAGCAGGGCGACCCTGTCCGGGCCGACCAGGCCCGCGGCGGCCTGGTCACCTGGCTGCGGGACGAGCTGCTGCCGCACGCGTACGCCGAGGAGAGCGCCCTCTACCCGGTGGCCGCCGGCCGGCCGGAGGCCGCGCTGCTGATCCGCGGCATGCGCGCGGAGCACCGGGCGATCACCGACCTGGTGACCGAGCTCGAAGCCGCCGCGGGGCCGGTCCGGGCGGCCGCGACGGCGCGGGCCCTCGCCGCGGTCCTCGCCGTCCACCTGATCAAGGAGAACGAGCTGGTCGTCCCGCTGCTGGTGGACGCCACGGAGGTGTCCCTGGCGACGCTGCTGGACGGCATGCACGATGTGCTCGGCTCCGCGGACTCGTCGGGTGGCTGCGGTGGCACCTGCGGGTGCGGCGGTGACCGCGTGTCGGCCGACGCGCCGGCCCCGACGCTGGCCATCGACCCGCGGCTCGACGTGCGGGCGCTGCCGCACGACCGCCGGCACGCCACCGTGCTGGCGGCGCTGGACGCGCTGCCGGACGGCGGGGCGCTGGTGCTGGTCGCGCCGCACGCGCCCCGGCCGTTGCTGGCCGAGATCGCGTCGCGCTACCGGGGCGGCATGGCCGCCGAGTGGCTCCAGGACGGACCGGACACCTGGCAGATCCGGTTGTCCCGCCAACCGATCACCGCCTGAGCAGTCTGCCGCCGCCGGGACGGCCGGGTCAGGGCCCGCCGTCCCGGCGCACCCGGGTCCTTCGGCCCTGATCCCGGCGGTAACCGGTGGACACCATGAGGCACGTACGGGTGGCGTACGGCCGCCCGGCGGGGAGGTGGAACTCGTGTGCAACTACTGCGGCTGCCGGGACTTTCCGCTGATCGGCCAGCTCGCGGCCGAACACGAGTCGATCTCCGACGCGGCCGGCCGGCTGCGCTCGTCCGTCCGCCGCGGCGACCCGGACGCCCTGACCGCGCTCGACGAGCTGCTGGCCCTGCTCACGCCGCACACCACCGTCGAGGAGGACGGCCTCTTCGCCGAGCTGCGCGCCGAGGGAAGCCTCGCCGAGGCGGTGGCCCGGCTCTGCGCCGAGCATCGGGACATTCACGGCGTGCTCGGCCGGGTCGACCGGGCCGCGCCGGACTGGCCGGCGGTGCTCGCCGCCCTCGACCGGTTGCACCGGCACATCGACAACGAGGAGCACGGGCTCTTCCCGGCCGCGGTGATCGCGCTGCCGATCCCCGCCTGGGACCGGATCACCCCGGCCGCCGGGAGCGCCCGTTGACGTTCTCCTCGCCCCACGTGCCCGTTCGATGAGCTGCCGGCGGGTCCGCAGCTGCCCGACCCGGTCTCCCAAGGTGCGAGCGACCTGATACGGACCCCACCCTCCACGTGGGAGGGGTAAACTCCCGCCGCTCAGCCGAGAAACGCCGCACTGCAAGGGAGCGCTCGAGGATGAGGGTCTGCGTCGTCGGAACGGGCTATGTCGGATTGACCACGGGCGCCAGCTTGGCGTTCCTCGGGCACAAGGTGACGTGCCTGGACATCGACGAGGCGAAGGTGGAGTTGCTGCGCGGCGGCGGGTCGCCCATCTACGAGCCATTCCTCGACGAGCTGCTCTCCGAGGCGGCGCCGAACCTGCAATTCACCTCCAACTACGCCGAGGCTCTCGCCGGTGCGGAGGTGGTCTTCGTCGCCGTGCAGACACCGCAGCAGCTCGATGGCGGGCCGGACCTGCGCTTCCTGCGCTCGGCCGCCGAGAGCATCGGCGAGCACGTCGGCGACGGGTTCACGGTCGTGGTCAACAAGTCGACGGTGCCGATCGGCAGTGGCAACTGGGTGGATCTGATCCTGCGTGAGTCGTTCGAGCGCGCGCACGGGCGGCGGGTCGACGGCGAGTTCTCGGTGGCGTCCAACCCGGAGTTCCTGCGCGAGGGTTCGGCCATCCACGACACGCTCTATCCGGACCGGATCGTCATCGGTTCGGACAACGAGCGCAGCCTTGACGTGCTCAACCGGCTCTACCGGCCGATCCTTGACCAGTCGTTCACCGCGCCGGCGTTCGCGCCACGCCCGGCTGAGATCGGTGCCGTGCCGCTGGTCTCCACCGACCTGGCCTCGGCCGAGCTGATCAAATACGCGGCGAACGCGTTCCTCGCCCTGAAAATCAGCTACATCAACGAGATCGGGCAGTTGGCCGAGCGGGTGGGCGCGGACATCCTCGAGGTGGCCCGCGGCGCCGGCCTCGACGCCCGCATCGGCCGACAGTTCCTGCAGCCGGGCGTCGGCTGGGGTGGTTCCTGCTTCGGCAAGGACACCGCGGCCCTGATCTCCACGGCGGCCGAATACAACCACGACATGCCCATCGTCAAGGCGGCCCGGGAGGTCAACCAGCGCCAGCGCGACGCAGTGGTCGAGCGGCTGCTGGCCGAATTGCGCATCCTCAAGGGCCGCAAGGTGGGCCTGCTCGGTCTGGCGTTCAAGCCGCAGACCGATGACCTGCGGGACGCACCCGCGATCGACATCGCCCGGCGGCTCGTGGAACGCGGTGCCCGGGTGAAGCTGCACGACCCGGTCGCTGCCGAGCGGTTCCGCCGCGAGCAGCCGGACCTCGCCGAGTTCCTGTGCGAGTCGGTCGAGGAGGTCTTCGACGACAGCGACGCCGTGGTGCTGGTGACCGAGTGGAACCACTACAGGGAGCTGGATTGGGCCAAGTTCATCGGCCTGATGCGCTCGCCGCACCTGCTCGACGGCCGGCATTCGCTCGATGGCAGGCGGCTGACCGCCCTCGGCTACCGCTATCTCACGCTCGCGGGGGAACCAGCTACGCCGAGAGTTCGCGCGACGCACCCCCGGTAGCAGGGGTGCGTCAGGTGTCGAAGAACCGCGCCGACTCCTCCGGAGGTGGGAAAGAGCCGGGCTGATAACCGCAGGAGGGGTCCTCCGCCCACACGTCACCGGTCACCGCGTACGCCCGGGCCCGCGACCCGCCGCAGACGGTGCGGAACTCGCAGGCGCCGCACCGGCCGCCGAGCCGGCCCGGGTCCCGCAGGCCGGTGAACAGGTCCGAGTCGCGGTAGATGTCCACCAGCGACCGCCGCCGCACGTTGCCGGCGGAGACCGGCAGGAAGCCGCTGGGGTGCACCTCGCCCCGGTGCGAGACGAACGCGAAGCCGTTGCCGGCGCCCACCCGCAGCGGCGGACGCCGGACCCGGCCGGGGCGCCCGAGCAGGCCCAGCCGCACCGACCGCTCGCGCAGTTCCCGGTAGAGCGGGCCGAGGCCCAGCGCGGCCACGTGGTCGACGCCGCGGGCGGCGAGCGCGTCGCGTTGCAGGCAGACCCGGCGGAAGTGGTGCGCCTCGGTGGTCTTGACCGGCACCGTCTCGCCGAGGTCGTAGAGCAGGTGCAGGACGTCCTCGGTCCGCGCCGCGTCGAGGCTCCGCAGGGACCGGCCCCGGCCGGTCGGGACCAGGAAGAAGACGCTCCACAGCAGCACGCCCCGGTCGCGTACCTGGGCGGCGATCGCGGGCAGGTCGACCGCCGTGTCCCGGGTCACCGTCGTGTTGACCTGGACCTTGAGCCCCAGGTCGGTGGCGTCCCGCCAGGCCCGCGCGGTGAGGTCCCAGACCCCGGGTACGCCGCGGAAGCCGTCGTGCGCCGCCGCGGTCGCGGCGTCCACGCTCAACGAGATGGCCCGCGCGCCGGCGGCCCGGATCCCGGCGAGAGCGGCGCGGGTGAGGGTGGGTGTCCCGGAGGGGGACACCGACACGGGCAGGCCCAGCTCGGTGCCCCGGCGGACCAGCGTCTCCAGGTCCGGTCGCTGGAACGGGTCACCACCGGTGATCACGAACAGCGGGGCCGGCCGGCCGAAGTCGGCGACCTGCGCCATCAGCGCCACCGCCTCGTCGGTGTCGAGTTCCGCCCCGTCCCGCAGCGGCTGCGCGGAGGCACGGCAGTGCAGGCAGGCCAGCGGGCAGGCCCGGGTGGCCTCCCAGATGACGATGAACGGCGCGTCCCGCACGTCCCGTTTCGGCACCCGAACGGAGCCGCCCGCCGCCCGGCGCGGCCCGTCCTGTTGTTGTCGCGTCCTCAGCACCCCGGTCACGGCGCCGACGCTGATTCGTGACAACGGTCGGGACCAGGGGCGCTGGTCCCGACCGGCACGGGCCGCAGGGCCCGGCACCGGCCGCTTCGGCGGCGCGGACGCGCCCGCGGCGGGGCGTACGACGGATGATCTCGGGACCTTCGGCCCGGGCCCACGACGTAGCGCCTGGGCAGGATGATCCCAAACCTTGCTCCGGTTGCACGACACCGCGACCGGCTGGACGGTGGACGGCACGGCAACGATCGAGGGAATGAGGCGTATGTCGCGAGCGACCGAGAAAGCGGAGCGGGCGCTGCTGGCGGTGGGCGGCCTGGTACGCCGGGCCGAGGTGTCCGCCGACGGCCGGACGCTGCACCAGATCGGCGGCCGGGAGGCGGACGCCTTCTACCGGGACCGCTGGTCCTACGACAAGGTGGTCCGCTCCACGCACGGCGTGAACTGCACCGGCTCCTGTTCCTGGAAGGTGTACGTCAAGGACGGCATCATCACCTGGGAGCAGCAGCAGACCGACTATCCGAGCGTCGGGCCGGACCGGCCGGAGTACGAGCCGCGCGGCTGCCCCCGGGGCGCCGCCTTCTCCTGGTACACCTACTCCCCCACCCGGGTGCGCTACCCGTACGCCCGGGGCGTGCTGGTGGAGATGTACCGGGAGGCCAGGCACCGGCTCTCCGACCCGGTGGCGGCCTGGGCGGACATCCAGGCCGACCCGGAGCGGCGCCGCCGCTACCAGCGGGCGCGCGGCAAGGGCGGCCTGGTCCGGATCACCTGGGACGAGGCCCAGGAGATGATCGCCGCCGCGCACGTGCACGCGATCAAGGAGTACGGCCCGGACCGGGTCGCCGGCTTCTCCCCGATCCCGGCGATGTCGATGGTGTCGCACGCCGTCGGCGCCCGGTTCCTGTCCCTGCTCGGCGGCTCGATGCTGTCCTTCTACGACTGGTACGCCGACCTGCCGGTGGCCTCCCCGCAGGTGTTCGGGGACCAGACCGACGTGCCGGAGTCCGGGGACTGGTGGGACGCGTCCTACTTCGTCATGTGGGGCTCGAACGTCCCGGTGACCCGTACCCCGGACGCGCACTGGATGGCCGAGGCCCGGTACCGGGGCCAGAAGGTCGTGGTGGTCAGCCCGGACTTCGCGGACAACGTGAAGTTCGCCGACGAGTGGATGCCGGCGCAGCCCGGCACCGACGGCGCTCTCGCCATGGCGATGGGGCACGTGATCCTCAAGGAGTTCTTCGTCGACCGGCGCACGCCGCAGTTCGTCGACTACGTCCGGCGCTTCACCGACCTGCCGTTCCTGGTGACGCTTGAGCCGGGCGCGGACGGCGGCTACCGGCCGGGCAAGTTCCTCACCGCCGCCGACCTCGGCGAGTCGGACAAGGAGGCCGCGTTCAGGACGGTGCTCTGGGACTCGGCGACCGATTCCGCCGCCGTGCCGCGGGGCAGTCTCGGGCACCGCTGGGGTGAGCAGCCGGGCCAGTGGAACCTCGACCTGGGTGACCTGGAGCCGGCGCTGACCTGCCTGGGCGGCACGGCCGTCGAGGTGGAACTGCCCCGCTTCGACACCGACACCCCGCAGGTGCTCCGGCGCGGCGTGCCGACCCGTACGGTTGACGGCCAGCTGGTGACCAGCGTGTTCGACCTGCTGCTGGCGCAGTACGGGGTGGCCCGCGACGGCCTGCCCGGGCAGTGGCCGGCCGGCTACGACGACGTCGAGGTGCCGTACACGCCGGCGTGGCAGGAGCCGATCACCGGGGTGCCGGCGGCGCAGGTGGCCCGGGTGGCCCGGGAGTTCGCCGACAACGCCGAGCGCTCCGGCGGCCGGTCGATGATCCTGCTCGGCGCGGGCACCAACCACTGGTTCCACTCCGACGCCACCTACCGGGCGATCCTCGCGCTGGTGACGCTCACCGGCTGCCAGGGGGTCAACGGCGGCGGTTGGGCGCACTATGTCGGGCAGGAGAAGTGCCGGCCGGTGACCGGCTGGCAGCAGTTGGCGTTCGGCCTGGACTGGGTGCGCCCGCCCCGGCAGATGATCGGCACCGCCTTCTGGTACGTCCACACCGACCAGTGGCGCTACGACACGTACTCCGCCGACGTGGTGTCCGCGCCGACCGGCACCGGGGCGTTCGCCGGGAAGCACACCATGGACCTGCTGGCGCAGTCGGCCCGCGCCGGCTGGATGCCGTCCATGCCGACGTTCGACCGCAGCCCGCTGGACCTGGCCGACGAGGCGCTCGCCGCCCGGCCGGAGGACCCGACCGGCTGGGTGGCGGAGCAGGTCGGCGCGGGTGCCGTGCGGTTCGCCTGCACCGACCCGGACGCGCCGGAGAACTGGCCGCGGGTGCTCACCGTGTGGCGGGCCAACCTGCTCGGCTCGTCGGCGAAGGGCAACGAGTACTTCCTGCGGCACCTGCTCGGCACCGACGCCAACCTGCGCGCGGCGGAGGCGCCGGCGGAACTGCGGCCGAAGGACGTGACCTGGCGGGCGGAGGCCCCAGAGGGCAAGCTCGACCTGCTGCTGAGCCTGGACTTCCGGATGACCTCCACCACGCTCTTCTCCGACATCGTGCTGCCGGCCGCCACCTGGTACGAGAAACACGACCTGAGCAGCACCGACATGCACCCGTTCGTGCACGCGTTCACTCCGGCGATCAACCCGCCGTGGCAGACCCGGACCGACTTCCAGGCGTTCCACGGCATCGCCAAGGCATTCTCCACGCTCGCGGGGAGCCACCTCGGTGTCCGGAAGGACCTGGTCGCGGCCCCGCTGCTGCACGACACCCCGGACGCGATGGCCACCCCGCACGGCCGGGTCCGCGACTGGGCGGTCACCGGGGAGACGCCGGTCCCGGGCCGGACCATGCCGAAGCTGGTGGTGGTCGAGCGGGACTACGGCGCGGTCGCCGACAAGATGGCCGCACTCGGGCCGCTGATGGACTCCCTCGGCACCACCGGCAAGGGCGTGGCGGTGGACGTCCGCCCGGAGGTGGAGTACCTGCGCCGCAAGAACGGTGAGGTGCGCGGCGGGGCGGCCGACGGGCGGCCGTCGCTGGCCACCGACGTGCACTCCTGCGAGGCGATCCTCGCGCTGTCCGGCACCACGAACGGCCGGGTGGCCACCGCCGGCTTCCACGACGTGGAGAAGCGCACCGGGGTACGCCTGGCCGACCTGGCCGCCGAGCACGAGGGCAAGCAGATCACCTTCGCCGACACCCAGTCCCGCCCGGTGCCGGTCATCACCAGCCCGGAGTGGTCGGGCAGCGAGCACGGCGGCCGGCGCTACTCGCCGTTCACCATCAACACCGAGCGGCTCAAGCCCTGGCACACCCTGACCGGGCGGCAGCACTTCTTCCTCGACCACGACTGGATGCACGAGGCCGGCGAGGCGCTGCCAATCTTCCGCCCGCCGCTGGACATGCACAGACTCTTCGGCGAACCGCGGCTCGGCCGCAACGGCGAGCTGGAGATCACCGTCCGGTACCTCACCCCGCACTCGAAGTGGTCCATCCACTCGGAGTACCAGGACAACCTGATCATGCTGACGCTGTCCCGGGGCGGCCCGACGATGTGGATGAGCGAGGCGGACGCGGCGAAGATCGGCGTCCGGGACAACGACTGGATCGAGGCGGTGAACCGTAACGGCGTGGTGGTCTGCCGCGCGGTGGTGACGCACAAGATGCCCGAGGGCACCGTCTACATGTACCACGCGCAGGAGCGGGTGATCGACGTGCCGAAGGCCGAGGTCAACGGCCGGCGCGGCGGCATCCACAACTCGCTGACCCGGCTGCTGGTCAAGCCCACCCACCTGATCGGCGGGTACGCGCAGCTCTCCTTCGCCTTCAACTACCTCGGACCCACCGGCAACCAGCGCGACGAGGTCACCGTGATCCGCCGCCGCTCCCAGGAGGTGCAGTACTGATGCGGGTCATGGCACAGATGGCGATGGTGATGAACCTCGACAAGTGCATCGGCTGCCACACCTGCTCGGTCACCTGCAAGCAGGCGTGGACCAACCGCTCCGGCGTCGAGTACGTCTGGTTCAACAACGTGGAGACCCGCCCCGGGCAGGGCTACCCCCGCACCTACGAGGACCAGGAGCGGTGGCAGGGCGGCTGGGTGCGGACCCGCTCCGGCCGGCTCAAGCCGCGCTCGGGCGGGCGGGTGAAGAAGCTGTTCAGCATCTTCGCCAACCCGAAACTGCCGGCCATGCGGGACTACTACGAGCCCTGGACCTACGACTACGAGCACCTGATCAACGCGCCGGCCGGCGAGGACACCCCGGTGGCCCGGCCCAAGTCGCTGCTCACCGGCCAGGACACGAAGATCACCTGGAGCGCCAACTGGGACGACTCGCTGGCCGGTGGCAACGAGATCGCGGCCGGCGACCCGGTGCTGGCGAAGGTCTCCGATCAGGTCCGCCAGGAGTACGAGAAGACGTTCATGTTCTTCCTGCCGCGGATCTGCGAGCACTGCCTCAACCCGTCCTGCGCCGCGTCCTGCCCCTCCGGCGCGATCTACAAGCGGGCCGAGGACGGCATCGTGCTGGTCGACCAGGACCGCTGCCGGGGCTGGCGGATGTGCGTGACCGGCTGCCCGTACAAGAAGGTGTTCTTCAACCACCGCACCGGCAAGGCGGAGAAGTGCACCTTCTGCTTCCCGCGGATCGAGATCGGCCTGCCCACCATCTGCTCCGAGACCTGCGTGGGCCGGCTGCGCTACCTGGGGCTGATGCTCTACGACGCCGACCGGGTCGCCGAGGCCGCCGCCATGAAGGACGAACACGACCTCTACGACGCGCAACGTTCGGTCTTCCTCGACCCGCACGACCCGGCGGTGGTCGCCGCCGCCCGGGACGCCGGCATCCCGGACGACTGGATCGACGCCGCGCAGCGTTCGCCGATCTGGGACCTGATCATGAAGTACGAGGTGGCGCTGCCGCTGCACCCGGAGTACCGGACCATGCCGATGGTCTGGTACATCCCGCCGCTGTCCCCCGTGGTCGACGTGCTGCGCGAGACCGGGCACGACGGCGAGGCGGCCGGCAACCTGTTCGGCGCCATCGACGCGCTGCGCATCCCGGTGGAGTACCTCGCCGAGCTGTTCACCGCCGGTGACCCGGTCCCGGTGCGCAACGTGCTCAACCGGCTGGCCGCGATGCGCGCGTACCAGCGGCGGATCAACCTGGGCGAGGCGGCCGACGAGTCGATCGCCACCGCCGTCGGGATGACCGGCGCCGCGATGGACGAGATGTACCGGCTGCTGGCCATCGCCAAGTACGAGCAGCGCTACGTCATCCCCGCCGCGCACGCCGAGGACGCGCACCGGCTGGAGAAGATCGCCACCGAGTGCAGCCTCGACTACGAGGGCGGCCCGGGCATGGGCGGCGGCGGCCCGTACGGGCAGGGGCCGTTCGGCGAGTCCTCCGGCACCCCGGTGCCGGTGCAGGTGGAGACCTTCCACATGCTGCGCGACCGGCAGACCTCGGACGGCTTCGTCGACCCGGGTGACGAGCCGCGCCGGGTGAACCTGCTCAACTGGGACGGCAAGGGCACCCCGAAGGGCCTCTTCCCGCCCCGCCGTCCCCAGCCCGAACCGGCCGACGGAGGCCAGCCGTGAATCAACCGACCTGGCGGGCGGTGGCCGCCCGCGCCGCTTCTCTGCTGCTGCGCTACCCCGACGACGAGGTGCTCGCCGCGCTGCCGACGATCCGGGCCGCCCTGGACGGCCTGCCGCCGGAGGTGGCGACGTCGCTGCGGGAGGTGGTCGCGCACCGGTCGGCCGCCACGCCGGTGCAGCTGCGCGCCGAGTACGTGCAGGTCTTCGACTTCCGCCGCCGCTGCTGCCTGCACCTGACGTACTACACCTGCGGGGACACCCGGCGGCGGGGTGAGGCGCTGGTCGGCTTCGCCGCCGCGTACCGGGCGGCCGGGCTGGAGGTGGTCGACGGTGAGCTGCCCGACTTCCTGCCCGCGGTGCTCGACCTGGCCGCCCTCGACGAGGGGGGCTGGCGGCTGCTGCGGGACAACCGGGTCGGCCTGGACCTGCTGGTCGAGGCGCTGGGCCGGGAGGGTTCCGGCTACCGGCACGCGGTGACCGCCGTACGGGAGATGCTGCCGCCCGCCCAGCCGGCGGACCTGGCCGCCGCCGCCCGACTGGCCCGCACCGGCCCCCCGGCGGAGCAGGTCGGCCTGGAACCCTTCGGACTCGTCGACACGACCTCGGGAGGTCGCCGATGAACACGCTGCTGTGGGTGGTCTACCCGTACCTGTGCCTGGCGGTCCTGGTCGGCGGATTGATCTGGCGACACCGGTACGACAAGTTCGGCTGGACCACCCGCTCGTCCCAGCTCTACGAGAGCACGATCCTGCGCTGGGGCAGCCCGCTGTTCCACTTCGGCGTGCTCATGGTCCTGATCGGGCACATCGGCGGGTTGCTGGTGCCCAAGGCGTGGACCGAGGCGGTCGGCGTCAGCGAACACGTCTACCACCTGATGGCCGTCTTCATCGGCACCGTGGCCGGCCTGTGCACCCTGATCGGCCTGGCCATCCTGGTCGCCCGGCGGCGGCTCACCGGACCGGTCTTCGCCGCCACCACCCGCAACGACAAGGCGATGTACGTGGTGCTCGCCGGGGTCATCGTGCTCGGGCTGCTGGCCACCGTACGGGCCAACGTGATCGGCGACGGATACGACTACCGGGAGACCGTCTCCCCGTGGTTCCGCTCGCTGTTCTACCTCCGCCCCGACCCGGAGATCATGGCGGGTGTGCCGGTGGGCTTCCAGATCCACGTCCTGGCCGCCTTCGGCCTCTTCGCCTTCTGGCCCTTCACCCGCTTGGTGCACGCCTTCAGCGCGCCGGTCGGGTACGCCACCCGCCCGTACGTGGTCTACCGCAGCCGCGACGAACGGCGGCGGCCCGGGCTGCGTCCCACCCGGCCCGGCTGGGACGGGCCACCCCGACTGCCCGGCCGGGACCGCAGCCGGGCGGGACGGTGAGCCGCACGGGAGGTGCCATGACCATCGCCGTCGAACGCCATCGACAGGAGCCGGCCGTTGCGCCCACCGGCTGGGCGCAGGCCCGCCGGCTCGCCCACGACCTGGCGTCCCCGTTGCCCCCGCAGACCGTACCGCTGGCCGCCGCGGCCGGTCGGACGCTGGCGGCGCCGTTGCGGGCGGCGGTGCCGGTGCCCGGCTTCGACAACTCCGCCATGGACGGGTACGCGGTACGCGGTCCCGGTCCGTGGCGGGTCGTCGACCGGGTGCTCGCCGGCCGCACCCGGGTACCCGCGCCGCTGGTCGACGGGACGGCCGTCGAGATCGCTACCGGCGCGCCCGTACCCGACGGCACCGACCGCGTGGTGCCGTACGAGGCCGCCGAGCGCCGCGACGACACCGTGTGGTCGCCGCCGAGCGAGCGCCGGCACGTGCGCCGGCGGGGCGAGTACGCCCGGCCGGGACGGGACCTGGTCCCGGCCGGCGCACCCGTCACCCCGCCGGTGCTGGGACTGGCTGCCAGCGTCGGCCTCGACACGCTCACCGTCCACCCCCGACCCCGGGTGCGGCTGATCGTCAGTGGCAGCGAACTGGTCCCCGCCGGCCGGCCCGGCTGGGGACGGGTCCGGGATGCGATCGGTCCGATGCTGCAACCGCTGCTCAGCTCGTGGGGGGCGGAGCTGCTCGACTCCCGCATGGTCGGCGACGAGCCGGACTGGTTCGCCGCCGCGATCGCCGGCAGCCTCGCCGACGCGGACGTGACCGTCGTCTGCGGCGCGTCGTCGGTCGGCCCTGCCGACGGGCTGCACCCGGCGCTGGACCGGCTGCGCGCCACCGTCCACGTCGACGGGGTCGCCTGCCGGCCGGGGCACCCGCAGGTCCTCGCGCAGGTGGGCGCGAGGTGGGTGGTCGGGCTGCCCGGCAATCCGTACGCCGCCCTCGTCGCCGCGCTCACCCTGGCGGGCCCGCTGCTGGCCGGGCTCGCCGGGGCGCCGCTGACCGAACCGGAGACCGCGCCGCTCGCCGGTGCGCTGCCGCCGGACGACCGGCGTACCCGGATCCTGCCGGTCCGGTGCTCGGCCGTCGGGCTACACCCGCTGGGCGGCGGGCAGCCCGGCTACCTGGGCGGCGCGGCCACTGCGGACGCCTTCGCCGTCGTGCCGCCCGGTTGGCGGGGCGACGGCCCGGTGGGGCTGTTGCGTCTCGGGCGGTGACGCACCCGGAGGGCCCGCACCGGCCGGGACTTCCGGCCCTGATCCGTCCGGTTCGGCTGCGGCACCCTCAGAACGGTGAAGCGGATTCCAGCGATCCTCTTTCCCGGCCCAGCGGCACCGTCCCGACGACCTCGACGGAGAGAGCGATGACCATGACCCGTGACACGCAGCCGGCACCGGCCCGGCCGGGCCCGGCACCCACCACCGGCGCCGCCGCCCCGCTCCAGCTCGCCGTCGCCACGCTCGGCTTCCTGGTGAACTTCTGGGCGTGGGCGCTGCTCGGCCCGCTCGGCCCCGGCATCAAGGAGCGGCTGGGGCTGAGCTTCGCGGCCCAGTCCCTGCTCGTCGCCGTCCCGGTGGTGGTGGGGTCGCTCGGCCGCATCCCGGTCGGCGCGCTCACCGACCGGTACGGGGCACGGGTCGTGTTCCCGCTGGTCACCCTGGCCACGATCGTTCCGGTGCTGACGCTGACCGTGGTCTCCTCGTACGCCGCCCTGATCGTGACCGGCCTCTTCCTCGGCATCGGCGGGACCGCCTTCGCCGTCGGCGTCCCGCACGTCTCCGGGTGGTACCCCCCGGCCCGGCGCGGCTTCGCCATCGGGGTGTTCGGCGTCGGCATGGGCGGCACGGCGATCGCCAACTTCACCACCGTCCGGCTGGCCGACGCCTACGGCGACCGGGCGCCGTTCCTGCTCGTCGCCGCGATCCTCGCCGGGTACGCCGTGCTGGCGTTCCTGCTGCTGCGCGACGCCCCGGGCCGCACCCGGCCCACCGGCTCGGCCTGGCAGCGGCTGGCGGGCGTCGGACGGCTCACCGTCACCTGGCAGTTGTGCTTCCTGTACGCGGTCGGCTTCGGCGGCTTCGTGGCCTTCAGCGTCTACCTGCCCGCGTACCTGCGCACCACGTACGAGCTGAGCCCCGCGGACGGGGCGTTGCGGACCGCCGGGTTCGTGGTGCTGGCCGTGGCCGCCCGGCCCGTCGGCGGTTGGCTGTCCGACCGGCTGCACCCGGTCCCGGTGCTGGTCTGGTGCTTCGCCCTGGTGGCCGCCCTGGCCGTGGTGCAGGCCTTCGAGCCCCCGCTGATGCCGGTGGCCACCGTGGCCTTCCTCGGCATGGCGATCCTGCTCGGCGCCGCCAGCGGAGCCGTCTTCGCCCTGGTCGGCAAGGTCGCCCCGGCCGAACAGGTGGGCGCGGTCACCGGGCTGGTCGGGGCGGCGGGCGGGCTCGGCGGGTTCGTCCCGCCGCTGGTCATGGGCTGGGTGTACGGCGCACAGGGCTCGTACGCGATCGGTCTCATGCTGCTGTCGGACGTGGCGCTGGCCGCCGCCGTCTTCACCGCCGTCAAGATGAGCGGACTCGCCCGCCGGTCGGACTGAGCCGGGCCTTCCCCCCCGACCGGCGGCCGCGGTTCGCGGCCGCCGGTCTCCGCGTTCCGGTCGGTCGCGGCGATGTCGTACCGATGGTCCATGATCCCTGTCGTCACAGCGGCGGATGTGGGCCGGCGTGGGCACCCGCTGCCCGCGGCCGGTCGCCGGCGGGGAGGTCGGAGATGACGGAGGCGACAACAGCCTCGTGGCGGCGACGAAGCGTGCTGCGGGTGGTGCCACCCGCCCGGGCGCGCAAGCTGGCCAAGGTGCCCTTCGTCGAGCTGGCCGACGGGCGACTGCAGGGCGTGGTGTCCAGCGGCTCCGACATCGAGCGGGTGTACGTCTCGTCGGTGGCCGCCGGCACCCACGCCTACCACTGCAGCACCAACAACAACCGGCCGTGCGGCGGGCTGCGGGGCCATCCCTGCAAGCACCTGCACGCCCTCGCCGACGAGGCGATCATCCAGTACGGCGTCGAGCAGGTCGCCCGCTACCTGCGGGTGGACCCCGGCGACGGGGTGGACACCGGCGCCGGGCTGATCGCCCGGATGGACCCCCGGCACGAGCCGAGCCCGGCGGCGGTGGTGTTCAGCCGCTTCCTGCGCCACCTGGGCTACCTGGAGGTGCCGGAGAGCACCGTGCCGCTGCCGGAGCTGCAGTGGTTCCCGGCGACCCCGGCGGTGGGCTGATGCTGGCGCACCAGGTGGCGCGGCTGCGCGCCGAGGTGGTGGCCGGATTGGCCGAGACCCTCGGCGTCGTGGCCGGCTTCGACGACGTGCTGACCCGGGGCTTCGCCCGGGTCGGCGACGAGGACGCCGCGGCGCTGGCCGCGCTGGCCGGCGCGGTGGCCGGCACCCCGCTCGGTGAGCGGGTGGCGGAGGCGGCCGGCAAGGTGACCGCCGGATCGGTCGTGCAGGAGCACCTCGCCGCGCTGGCCGGTGCCCGCTCGGCCCTGCTCGGCGCGGCCCACGACGCCCTGCTCGGGCAGCTCGACGCGGCGCTCGGGCGGGACCGCTCGCCGTGGACCGGGGCGGCCGCCGGGGCGACGGAGACGTCCCCCGCCCTGCTGGGCGCCGGCGCCTGGCTGCACGAGGTGGCGGTCACCGGTTGGCGCGGCCTCGACCACGAGCTGGTCTCCGCCGCCGGGACGCCGGTGGAGGCCGCGCTGGCGGAGCCCGGGCTGCGTCGGCTCGCCGTGCTGCTCGACGGCTTCGCGGCCGAGCTGCGGGCGTGCGTACCGGTGGCGGCGATGCCGCAGGTGCCGGCCCGGCGCTGGGCGGACCTGTGGGCGCGCGGTGTGCTGCTCGCGCAGGGCGCGCCGGTCGCGGCGGCGGCCGACGCCGAGCTGGTCTCCGGGCGGCTGTTGCCGCTCGGCGTGGAGGTCCACGAGCACGACACCGCGGTGCAGGTCCAGCTGCACGCGGTGTTCGAGCCGGGCGACGGCGGGACGCCCCGGCTGGTCCGCGCCGCGGTGGGCGCCGCCAAGGTGGCCACCATCGTCGGGCCGGCGATCTGGCGGCTGTTCCCGGGGCAGCCCACGCTGCTGCGGGCGCTGGCCGAGCGGCGCGCGCTGACCATCACCGGCCTGCCTCTGCACGCCGGCGACCTGCGCTGGGACGACAACCGGGCCGAGCTGGGCGAGCCGGCGGACCCGTTCGCGACCGCGCGGGTGCTGCTCGCCTCGGCGTACGCCGCGTCGGCGTCGCCGCTCGATCGGCACCCGGCCGCGATCGCCGAGCCCGTACTCGTCGAGGGCTACCAGGTGCGTGACGAGGAGGAGCTGCTCTTCGACCTCGGCGGCGAGCCGGTCCCGGTGGCCGTCGACCGGCTGCCGGCCGGCGGTCCGCTCACCCGCGACCGGGTCGCCGGCTCGTCCGCCTGCATCGGCCTGCTGCGCTGGGACGACGGCCGCTGGCTGCTGCACCCGCTCGCCGTGCGCGGCACCGGCAAGCGGCAGGTGGCCGAGGCGCACAACGGCGACTGGGCGGGCGGGATCACCGACCCGAAGGTCGCGAAGGCCGAGGCCAAGGCGGGCGACGCCGTGGCCGTGCTGCGCGAGCGCGCGGGACGGTTGCTGCGCCGGTGACCGCCGACGACCGCAACGACGAGAACCGCCGCCAGGTCCTCTACTGGCGGCTGCTGGCCCGGCTGTTCAGCCCCGACGAGCAGCCCGCCCTGGAGTCGGCGAGCATGGCCGTCGTCGAGGACCTCGGCCTGCCGGCCGCGCTGCTCGACCCGACGGTCTCCGTCGACACGGTGGTCCAGCGCTTCCCGGCGCTCGCCGGCGAGCTGCGCGGGCTGCTCACCAGCCCCGAGGACGACCCTGCCCCGGCGGCCGGCTCGTGCCAACCCGGTGAGGACGAGGTGCGTCGGGCGGCACTGGTGTCGAAGCTGCTGCTCAACGTGTTCGCCACCGGCACCGGGTCGGTCAGCGCCGGCCAGCTCGCCCGCTGGCAGTCCGACGCCGGCTGGTTCGAGCAGGCGCTCGGCGCGGAGCCCGGCGAGCTGCGCCGGGAGGGCGGCGGGCTGGGCGGCACGCTCGCCGGGTTGGAGGGTGACCTGGTCCGCCGGATGCACCTGCGGGAGGTGCTGGCCGATCCGAAGCTGGCCAGCCGGCTGACCCCCAGCATGTCGCTGATCGAGCAGCTGCTGCGGGACAAGGCCAACCTGTCCGGGGTGGCGCTGGCCAACGCCAAGGCGCTGATCCGCCGCTACGTCGACGAGGCCGCCGAGGTGCTGCGGACCCAGGTGGAGCAGACCAGCGTCGGCGTCGTCGACCGGTCGATGCCGCCGAAGCGGGTGTTCCGCAACCTGGACCTCGACCGCACCATCTGGCATAACCTGACCAACTGGAGCCCGGAGGACCAGCGCCTCTACGTCGACCGGCTCTACTACCGGCAGACCGCACGCCGCACCACCCCGGCCCGGTTGATCGTGGTGGTGGACCAGTCCGGGTCGATGGTCGACTCGATGGTCAACTGCACCATCCTGGCGTCCATCTTCGCCGGGCTGCCCAAGGTGGACGTGCACCTGATCGCGTACGACACGCGGGCGCTGGATCTGACCCCCTGGGTGCACGACCCGTTCGAGGTGCTGCTGCGGACCAATCTCGGCGGCGGTAACGACGGGCCAGTCGCGCTGGCGCTCGCCCGCCCCAAGATCGTCGAGCCGAGGAACACCGTCCTGGTGTGGATCTCGGACTTCTACGAGTTCGACCGGTCGCAGCCGCTGTTCGACGGGATCGAGGCCGTGCACCGCTCCGGGGTGCGGTTCATCCCGGTCGGCTCGGTCAACAGCTCCGGTCAGCAGAGCGTCAACCCCTGGTTCCGGCAGCGCTTCAAGGACCTGGGCACCCCGGTCATCTCCGGCCACATCCGCAAGCTCGTCGTCGAGCTCAAGAGCTTCCTCACCTAGGAGACCACCCCTGATGTCCGACATGCTGCGTGCCCCCGCCGAGGTCAAGTACGCTGACGAGCTCGACTGGCTGGAGTCGGTCGACACCGGCCCGAAGCCGTTCTCGTGGCGGCTGAGCCCGCGGATGGTCCGGCTGTTCATCCTCGGCTCGGAACGGGCCGACGGCCTGGACCGGGAGATCCGACAGAAGTGGTTCGGCGACCGGAGTTTCGTCGAACGCGCCATCGTCACCCTCGCGTCCGACCGGGGCCTGCTGCTGATCGGCGACCCGGGCACCGGCAAGAGCTGGCTGGCCGAGCTGCTGGCCGCCGCGATCTGCCGCAACTCCACGCTGGTCGTGCAGGGCACCGCCGGCACCACCGAGGACCACATCAAGTACTCGTGGAACGTGTCCATGGTCATCGCTCGTGGCCAGTCCCGCGAGTCGATGATCCCGTCGCCGATCATGACCGCGATGGAGCAGGGCGTCGTGGGTCGCTTCGAGGAGCTGACCCGGTCCACCAGCGACGTGCAGGACGCGCTGATCTCGATCCTGTCCGAGAAGTACGTCTCGATTCCCGAGCTGGACCGGGACAACATCGTCTTCGCCCGGCCGGGCTTCTCGGTCATCGCCACCGCGAACAGCCGGGACCGCGGCGTGAACGACCTGTCGTCGGCGCTCAAGCGGCGGTTCAACTTCGTCCGGATCCCGGTGGTGACCAACAAGCGCAGCGAGGCCGAGATCGTCCGCTTCCGTACCGAGGAACTGCTCCGCCGGCACGCCATCGACCTGGACGTGCCGCCCACGCTGCTGGACATCCTGCTGCAGACCTTCGCCGACCTGCGGGCGGCGGCCGCCTCGGCGGCCAGCGACGACGAGAAGCTGGAGTCGGCGCTGTCCACCGCCGAGCAGATCGGGGTGCTGGAGGACGCCATCCTGCACAGCGAGTTCTTCGGTGACCGCACCCTGCGTCCGGAGACCCTGGCCGGGTCGTTGATGGGGTCGCTGGCCCGGCGCAGCCCCGAGGACCTGGCCATCCTCAACAAGTACCTGCACGGGGTCGTGGAGCCGCGGGCCAAGCAGGACGGTGGCGACTGGGCGGGCTTCCTCGACGGCGGTCGCCAGGCGATCGCCTCGCTGTCATGACCGCGCCCACCGGTACCGGCCTGTTCGGGGCGCTGCGCGAACAGCTCGCCGACGCGGCCGCCGCCTTCGCCGACTCCCCCGACGCGCTGGCCGGCATCCTCGCCGGCATGGTCGACGACGTCGACCGGGCCCTCGGCGAGCGGCTGGAGATCTTCCCGGTCTGCCACCACTCGCCGGCCTCCGCGCTGGCCATGCTCCGGCGGCTGCGCGCCAAGCAGCCGAAGGTCGTCTACCTGGAACTGTGCGAGGACCTCCAGCCGCTCCTGACCGAGCTGCGCAACTGCCGCCTCCCGGTCGCCGTGCAGGCCTTCGCCACCGAGTTGGCCGGGTTCCCCGCCGAGTGGGCGCCGCTGAGCGTGGTCGCCCCGATCACCGAGGCCTCCGCCGAATATCAGGCCATCGCGTACGCCCTGGACACACCAGGGGTGGAGCTGGTGCTGGTGGACCGCTCCACCGACCACGTCTTCCAGTGGACGCCCCGACCGGAGACCGGCCCCGCACCGGTCGGTCCGGAGGCCGGCGCGACGGTCGGCACCGAGGCGGCCGAGGAGGCGGCGCTGCACGGCGACGCGGTCGGCGTGGAGATCGGCGACCTGCGGCCCCGCTTCGCGGAACTGGAGGCCTACCTGCTGCACCACGGCAAGGTGCGGCACTGGTCGGCGTGGTGGGACCAGTACGTCGAGCGGCCGCTCGCGGACGCCGACCACGACACCTACCGGCAGGTGATGGTGCTCATCGGCAGCCTCTTCCGGCGGCTACGGCCGACCGAGGCGGACCGGCTGGACCGGGACGAGGACCGGGAACGCCACATGTGGACCCGGATCCGGCAGCACCTGGCCGCCTCCGGTGCCGACCCGGCCGACTGCCTGTACGTGTGCGGGGCGTTCCACGCCGCCAGCCGGGTCGCGCAGTTCGGCCTCGACTCGGCCGCGCCGGACTTCGTGATCAGCCCGCGCACCGGCACCAACTGGCGGTACGGGCTGATCCCGTCCAGCCACTCGGCCATCGAGGCGCAGTTCGGCCTCGCCCCCGGCTCGGTGTCGATCGCCGCGGCGGCGTGGACGAAGTCGCTCAGCCGTGCCGGGCTCGTCCCGCACCGGCTGCACGGCCAGCAGGGTGGGACGAAACGGGGCCGGCGCGGCCGGGCCGCCGTCACCCCGGCGGCCGCCGCGCCGGTCGCCGACCGGCTCACCGGCTTCCTGGCCGCGCCACCCCCGCTGGACGGACTCGACGAGGCGGAGCTGCGCGGCTGGTGCGTGGACATCGTCCGGCTCGCCCGGCGCAACGGCTACCTGGCCAGCACCGCCGACGCGATCGCCGTCTTCGAGACCTCGATCCTGCTCGCCGGGCTGCGCAACCGGGCCCGGCCCACCCCGTACGACTTCGCCGACGCCGCGGTGACCTGCATCGAGAAGGACGTCGTACCGGGCCGGCGGGACGTCCGTCGGCTCTGCGAGATCCTGCTCGGCGGCGACCGGGTCGGCCAGGTCGGGTACGACTCGCTCCCCCCGCTGGCGCGCGACGTCCTCGACCGCCTCCGTCCGCTCGGCCTGGACCTGGAGCGGCGGACCGTGCAACGGGCCCTGCTGGACCTGCGCGCGCACCCGGCGCTGCCGGCCTGCTCGGACCTGCTCTGGATGCTGCGGCACCTGCTGCCCGCCGACGCGGTCCGCCCGATCATGGGCGAGCGGCGGCTCGGGCACCGGTCGCTGCAGGAGAGCTGGGACCTGGCGCTCGGTCGCCACCAGCGCGCCCTGATCGAGCTGGGCTACGAGGGCGTCACGGTCGAACAGGTCCTCGAGCAGCGGCTGCGCCGATCCGTCCGTCGGGCGGACGCGACCGCCGCGACCGCGCTCGCCGCCGTCGAGGACGCCATCCGCCTGCTCGACAGCCCACGTCTGGTCGATGAGCTCGGCGTGCGGGCGGTGGAGCTGCTTTCCGCCGAACGCACCGTGGACGACGCCCCCGAGGTGCTCCGGCGGATCCGTCGGCTGCTCGCTCATTACCGCAGCACCGCGGCGCGGCTGCCGGCCTGGTGCGAGGCGTTCGTGACCACCGGGTACGCGCACTACTGCACCCTGCTGCCCACCGCATTCGTCGACGAGGCGACCGGCGTCCGGCAGGTCGGGGCCATGCTGGGCTTCCTGTTCAGCATGGAGGGCCTCGCGCTCTCGCTGGGCTGCGACCGGTCCCAGCTGGAACTGGCCGTCGCCCAGTCCCACCCGGAGGCGCCGGCGAAGGTTGCCCTGCTCTGGGCGTCCCGCCACCAGCTCGGCCTGCTGCCCCTCGCCGAGCTGCGCGCCCGTTGCGCGGAGCTGCTGGCGAACCCGCTGGTGGTGCCGGCGTTCCCGCAGTACCTGTCCGGGTTCGTGCACGCGTTGGAGCCGGTGCCGGCGCTGGCCCCGTTCGTGGTCGAGACGATGTCGACGGCGTTCGCCCGACTGCCCGACCCGGTGCTGCTGCCCTGGCTGCCCAACCTGATCACGACGTTGCGGGAGCAGGGGCCGGACCTGGTGCCCCTGCTGGTACGCGAGGCGGAGCGCACCTTCCCCGGCACCCTGCCGGCGCTGGACGCCTGGGTGCCGCCGTGGCGGGCCGCCACCGGTCAGGCGCCGTCGGACGTACGGGTGGCCCCGGCCGGCCCGGTGACCGCGCTGCTCGCCGGGCATCCGGAGACGGTGGACGCGGTGGCCGCGCTGCTCGGCTGCACCGGCGAATGGCGGCGGGGCGCGGCCTCGGCCGGGGCGGGCCGGGCCGTGGCGCTGGTGGCCGCGCACCCGGCCACGGCCGACGCCGTGGCAGGGCTCCTGGCGCGAACATCGGGGTAGCGGCAGGCTTCGCGGAGACTGTCGCACCCCGGCCGGCTGGCGAGGAAGCGGCGCCTCCCCGCACTCTCAGAGCACCGCGGTGATCAGATGCAGGAAGCCGAGACCGTCCGGCAGCAGCCGGATGATCCGGTCCCCGATCCACGCGTCGAAGATGACCAACGCGATGACCGCGTTCCGGAAGTTCCGCCGGTCCAGCACGTACAGGTTGCCGAGCGCGGTCCAGGTGCGGATGACGTAATACGGGGACGCCGCCACCAGGGCGGCCACGGTACCGACCATCGCCAGGTCGCTCGCCAGCGCGGTCAGTTTCAGCCCGGCCGGCAACTGGTCGGCCGAGACGAACGCCAGCAGCGTCCCGGCGAGCGCGCCGCCGGCGGTGAAGGCGCCCGACACGCGGTACACCGAGGTGGCGGCACGCCGCTCCCGCGCGCCCGCGTTCCGGGCCACGGCGGCGGCCTGCGCGGCGATGCACGCGTGCACGAAGGTGACCGCCGCGGTCAGGCCGGACCAGAGGAAGGCCGCCCGCGCCCAGCCCGGCGTGTCGTCCGCGGTCCAGACGTAGACCCAGCGGGCCGGCAGGCTGACGTCGGCGAGCAGCACGACGCCGACCACCAGCACCATCCAGGGCACGATCCGAGGGGCTACGGCTGAGGGGTCTCCGCTGGGTGGCGGCAGGTCCGGCCGGGGCTGGGCGGCCGGTTGCCGAGGCGGGGCCGACTTTCCCCGGCCCACTCGGTCCCGGGAGCCGTTGCGCCTGGCCTGCTTCGCGTTCGTCACCGGGCCATTCTGGCCGGCGCCTCCAGTCTGGAGGATCCCCGTGTCGACGGTCGGGACGGTCGACCGACCGAGCGGCGACGGCCCGGCGTGCGGGCCGTCAGCCGAGCTTCTTGATCAGCGTCTCGAACGCCAGGTCGGGCCGGCGCGGCAGGCCGAACCGCTCGTCGCCGTACGGGAACGGGGTCAGCTCGCCGGTACGGGTGTAGCCGCGCCGCAGGTACCAGGCGATCAGGTCCTCCCGTTGGGTGATGACCGTCATCCGCATCTCGCCGGCGCCCCACTCCTGCAGGGCGAACCGCTCGGCCTCCGCGAGCAGGTGCCGCCCGAGCCCGTCGCCCTGACGCCGTGGGGAGACCGCGAACATGCCGAAGTAGGCGTGGTCGTCGTGGCGCTCCAGTTGGCAGCAGGCGACGATGTCCGTCCCGTCCTCGACGACCAGCACCGTCCCGTCCGGGTTCGTCACCGCGGCGGTCACCATGTCCGCGTCGGCGCGCTGGCCGTCGAGCAGGTCCGCCTCGTGGGTCCAGCCGGCCCGGCTGCGGTCTCCCCGGTACGCCGACTCGACGAGATCGGCGAGGGCGTCGACGTCGGCGGCGCGGGCGGTGCGGGATCCAGGGCTGGTCATCGGCGGGGCTCCAGGGTCGCGGAAGGTCGCCGACCAGGGTACGCACCACGTCGACCGCCGCCCGGGGAACCCGGCCACCCCGTGAAACTTTTCGCCAATGTGCTTTCTGATATTGAAGCTGGTTTTCTCGGCGGGCTACCCTGCGAGGGACGATCCACGATCCACTATGGAGGTGCCGGACCATGCGCAAGCTGATGTCAGCGGTCGGAGCGGGCGCGTTGCTGACGGCCGGGCTGTTCGTCGGCGCCGCGCCGGCGCAGGCGGCGACCTGCACCCTGGTGCAGTCCGAGATCTACAACGGGGCCAACATCATCGCCTGGTCGCGCGGCCTGGAGGGCTGCGCCGGCGACGTCTACTGGGAGATCCAGTCCGGCGACAGCGGCAGCTGGCAGGTCGCGGAAAGCGGCACCACGTACTACGACAACCAGGTCACGAGCTACTACGGCGATATCGAGCTGCCCTGCTACCTGCGGCTCTACGCGAAGTTCGGCAGCCAGGAGAAGCTAACCCAGCCGGCGCGCAACTACAACTGCGCGGGCTGAGGCGCCACGCCGGGCGGGGCGGGGGAACCGCCCTGCCTGGCGTGGCCTCACGCGGTCCGGGGCCGCCACTCGTGCGCCAGGACGGCGAAGACGAGCTGGTCGGCCCACTCCCCCCGGAACAGGTAGCTCTGGACGTGGTGCGCCTCCTGGCGCATGCCGAGCCGGGTCATCAGGCGGGCGGACGCCTCGTTCCGGGCGTGGCACCGGGCGTAGACCCGGTGCAGCCCGAACTCGCCGAACCCCCAGTCCAGCAGCGCCGTGGCGGCTTCGGTGGCCAGCCCCCGGCCGCCGTGGTCGGGATGGAAGACGTACCCGAGTTCCGCCGTGCGGTCGGCCTGGCTGCGCCAGACCAGCTCCACGGTCCCGACCACCCCGGCGTCGGTGGCCACGGCCAGGGTCAGGCAGTCGCCCTCCGCGCGCAGCGCGTCCTCGCCGGCCATGGCGGCCACCGACGCCCGCGACTGCTCGCGGTCACGCGGCTCGGCGAGCATCCAGCGGACGACGTCGGGTCGCCGCTGGTACGCGTACACGTCGTCGAGGTCGTCCAGGGTGACCGGGCGCAGGGTGAGCCGCGCGGTGCGGATCGGGTACGTCGGCCGGAACATCAGGCGATCGTAGGGGTGTGTGGTCGCCCCGGCCCGCGCCGGGGCGACCACGCGGGGGTTCAGAGCTGCTGCACCCAGTACGGGACGACGTCCATCCAGCCGTTGGCGGCGGCGCCGTTGAGCCGGCCGGAGCTACCGGTGCTCAGCGTGTACCAGGAGTCGACGTAGTCCGGGTCGTCGGTCCACCAGCTGGCGGGCATCGCGTCGATGATCGCGTTGACCAGCGGGGTGTACGTGCCGTAGTCGACGACGGTCAGCAGCGCGGTGATCAGCGCCTTGGCCAGGTCGCGGTAGTTGGTGTCGCCGTCGTCCTCCCACATCACCACGTCGGCGAGGTTGTACTTGTAGTTGTTGAAGTGGACCAGCAACTGGTTCGGGTAGTAGGTCGTGCCGTCGTTGTCGAGGTAGGGCATCTCCACGACGGTGACCGTGGCCTTGCCGTCGAGCCCGAAGCCGCCGACGACGTTGAAGATCTCGGCGCTGCCCTTGACCCACGGCTCCTTGTCGTCGTTGAGCCGGATGGCGTTGACCTTGGTCGCCCAGTAGCCGGACTGCGTGGTCAGCGTGGAGGTGGCTCCGGTGAGGCCCTGCGCGGCGAGTTCCTGGCGGACCTGAGCCAGGCCCCGTGCCATCGCCTTCGTCACGTCGACCTCGACCACCAGCACCGGCCGGTCGGGCAGTCGGACCGGATCCAGCAGGACCTGCCCCCCGGCGGGCTCGTAGCCGACCACGCCGGTCGGCGCGTCGTCGGTCGACGCCGCCGCGACCAGCGGGATCGCGTCCCGGGTCAGCATCGCCGCCATGTCCCGGTGCCCGAGCCGCAGTTGCAGCACGGAGCCGGTGGCCGCCGGCAGGCCCTTCGCCGCCAGCACGGCCTGGTTGACCGTACGGGTGGCCCGGTCGGCGCGCGCGTCGAGCCGGGCCGTCATCAGGTCCACCGGTCCGGCGGTGACCGCCGGGACGACCCGGTTGCGGACGGCGGGGTCGGCGAGCGCGGTGGCCACCTCGCGGGCGAGCCGGTCGGTGGCCGAGTGGACGGGTGCAACGGTGGACGGCGCCGGGGCGGTCGGCCGGGCGCCGTCCGGACGGGCCAGGGCCGGTGTCGCCGTCGCGGCGATCAGGGTGGTCGCCGCCAGGCCCAGGGACGATACGACGAGCCGGAGGGAACGTGGACGCATTCGGACTCCTCTGCAGTCGCGGCGCCGGCTCGTGACCGCGCCGCCGGCTTTGCCGAATGATCCCATCCGGACATAGGTTCATGTCAATGGGTGTGAGGTGGTCGGCCTTGAGAGCTCGCCGGGACGTGGCGGAGCCACCGGGCTCACCTGGCCGCCGGCCCCGGTGGCTGGGCCGCTTCGGTCAGGCCGCCTGCCGGCCGACGTCGACCGTCCACTCGGCCGCGGCCGGCAGCAGGTGCCGCACCTCCGGTGCGCCGTCGGCAAGATCCCGCGCCCGATACTCGGCCCGCTCGTCCGCCTCGGTCAACCGGCCGCCGTGCTGGCGCAGGTGCTCGTCCCACGACGGCACCAGGTAGACCTCGGTGAACTGGTCCGGCGTCTCACCCGCCCGGAACAGCCCCCACCGCATCGCCCCGGTACGCTGCCGCGACCCCCGGACGTGCTCCATCGCGTCGAGGAACTCGGCCTCCCGTTCGGGCCGGATCGTGTAGGTGACGGTCACCAGCACCGGCCCGACCCGGGGATCCGGTTGCAGTGCCAGGGTGAGCGGCGGCCGGTAGGCGGCCGGGTCCCGGGTCACCCCGCGCAGGTCGGGCAGCGGCCAGATCTGCGAGGTCACCGCGCCGACCAGCATCAGGGCGGCCGCCACACCGAAGGCAATGACCAGGCCGCCGATGTCGGCCACCAGACCCCAGATCAGCGCGCCGACCGCCTGCCCGCCACCCTGGACCACCTGGTAGACGGCCAGCCCGCGGGCGCGTACCCAGCCGGGCAGGAAGAGCTGGATCTCGGCGTTGACGTTGGCGAGCACGGTCACCCAGGCTAGCCCGGCCGGCAGCAGGGCGATCAGCACCACCGGGACGATCCGGACCGAGGCCACCACAATCAGCGTCCCCCCGTACAGGGCACCGGCCACCAGCAGGAACTGGTTGGCGGTCAGCCGGGTGCGGATCCACGGCAACAGCAGGCCGCCCAGGATGGCGCCCACCCCGAGTGCCGCCAGCAGCAGGCCGTACCCGCTGGAGTCCAGGCCCAGCCGGCGGCTCGCCACCAGCGGCAGCAGCGCCCACAGCGCGCTGGCCGGGATGACGAAGACCAGCGCGCGGCGTAGCAGCCGGCGCACGGTCGGCGAGTGCCGCACGTACCGGCCGCCGGCGCGCAGCGCCGCGGTGAACCGCTCGGGCACCTCCACCGCGCGAGCGTCGCCGGGTCGCCACCGGAACAGCGCCAGCGCGTAGACCACGAACGCGACCGCGTTGAGGCCGAACACCGGCGCCACGCCCACCTTCGCGATGAGCACACCCGCGGTGGCCGGCCCGACGGCCCGGGCCACGTTGACGCTGATCGAGCCGAGCGCGGAGGCCGCCCGTAGCTGTTCGCGCGGCACCAGCTCGGGGATCACCGCCGCCCAGGCCGGCAGGGTGAGCGCCTGACCGACGCCGAAGGCGAAGGTGAGAGTGAGCAGCAGGGCCGGCGGCATCCGGCCGGTCGCGGTGAGCAGCGTCAGCGCCGCGGCCACCGCGACCAGGAACAGCTGTACGGAGATGAGCAGGTGCCGACGGTCGAAGGTGTCCGCGAGCGCGCCGGCCGGCAGGGCCAGCAGCAGCATCGGCAGCAGGCTGGCGGTCTGCACCAGGGCGACCAGGGTGGACGCGTTCGCCTGGTGCACCAGCAGCCACTGGGCGCCGACGGTCTGCATCCAGGTGCCGATGTTCGCGGCCAGCAGGGCCAGCCACAGGCTGCGGTAGACCGCGGTGCGCAGCGGCGACCACGCCGAGACGGACGGCTCGGCGGTGGCGTCGGTGGCGCTTACCACCGCCCGTCCGCGCGCAGCACGAGCTCGCCGGAGACGTACAGGTCGTCGGGGGCGAGCCGGAGCAGGCGTACGACCTCGGTGGCGACCTGGTCGGGCAGGGCGTAGACCTCGTCGAGGAACTGGTCGCCGACCCGCTCCTGCAACCGGGTCGGCATCGGCCCCGGCAGCACCTGCATCACCTTGACCCGGTTGCTGTGCTGCGCCTCGGCCAGCGACTCGACGAGGCTGCTGCCGTAACTCTTGGTGGCCCGGTAGACGGGGATGCCGGGGCGTGGCTGGGTCACCGCGATCGCACCGACGTACACCACGTTGCCGAAGCCCTGCCGGTGCAGGTGGTCCAGGGCCACCTTGAGCACGTACGTGGTGCCGAGCGCGTTGACCTCGATCGCCCGGCGGATGCGTTCCGGGGGCAGTTCGGCCAGGTCTCCGCCGGCCCACACGGAGGCGCAGTCGGCCACCCCGTCGATGGTGCCGTACCGGTCCGCGGCCTCGGCGAAGGCGTCCCGTACCTGCTGGTAGGAGGAGATGTCGCAGAGGATCGCACCGCAGCCGAGCTCCTCGGCCGTCGCGTCGACCTCGTCGGCCACGTCGCCGAGCACGACCACCTGGTGCTCGTCGACGAGCAGCCGGGCGACCGCGAGACCGAGACCGCTGGTTCCGCCGACCACGATGAACGTCCTGGCGCTCATGCCTCCCCCAACGCCGTGGCGCACGAGCGGTTCGCGGGCGCCGCGGGGTGCCTTCCCGCTGGCGTCGGTTCCACACCCGGGCGGTCGCGGACGTACCGGTTGCCCGGTCCTGGTCGCGGCGGCGGCTCGGGCGGCGGCCGCCCGCCCTTCGCGTCGTCCGTGTGTCGGCTGGGGAAGGAGGTGACGGTGTTCCGGCCGGAACGGGCCGGGGCCGCCGTCATCCGATGGCGACCCCGGCCGGTGACCCGGAGGTCACCACTTGTCCCAGGGGATGGTCCAGTCGCCCACACCGTCGGTGAGCGTCATCCGCCGCGGGGTGTTGCGCACGTCGACCACGTCGCCGAGCCGGAACGTGTCGTAGAACCAGCGGGCGTTGTCCGGACCGACGTTGATGCAGCCGTGCGAGGTGTTCTGGCTGCCCTGCACGCCGATGTTCCAGTCGGCCATGTGCACGAACTCGCCCGAGTAGGAGATCCGCAGGCAGAGCTTGATGACCTCGTCGTAGTAGTTGGGGTCCTTCGGATCGGTGACCCCGTAGCTGGCCGAGGTCATCCGGTGCGAGGGTTCCCGGGTCATCACCACGTGCGGGCCGGATCGGGTCCAGTAGCTGATCTCCTCCCCGTTCGCCCCGATCGCGGTGCCGCCCTTGCCCATGCTGATCGGGATGTCCCGCACCATCTTCCCGTCGATCCAGACCTTCATGCGGTGGGTGCTGGCGTCGGCGATGGCGATGCGGGACGGGCCGATGGTGAAGCTCGTGCTGGCATTGGTCCCGCCGTAGACGCCCTTGCCGAGGTCCTTGCCGAACAGGTTGATCTTGACGGAGACCTTCGTGCCCGGCGTCCAGTACTTCGCCGGCCGCCAGTGCGCGTTCTGGCCGTCGATCCAGCGCCACCGCCCCTCGACCGCCGGCGTGGTCTCCACCAGCATCGACTTCTCCGCCTCGGCGCGGTTCTTCACCGATCGGCTGAAGTTGACCATGATCGGCAGGCCGACCCCGTACGTGCCGCCGTCCTGCAGGGCGGCCAGCTTGTTCGCTTGGAACACGACGGAGGCGACCCCCGACGGTTTGAGGGTGCGGAAGGTGCTCTTGTGCTGGGTCACCGTGCCGGCGGCGTCGGCCGCCGACACGCTGACCGTGTACGTCTTGTTGTAGGCCAGCTTGCCGGTCGACCGCCAGGTGAGGCCGTCGTCGTCCAGCTTCCCGGCGATGGTCTTGCTACCGGCGGTCACCGTGACGTCCTTGAGGCTGCCGGCCTCGACCGCCACCACGACCTGGTCCAGCGGCGACACCTTGGTGGCATCGGCGGCCGGCGTGACGGTCACCCGTACCTCGCCCGCGGCGGGACTGCTCTCGCCGGCCTGACCGGGCTGCGACCAGGTGGCGGCGGACGAGCCACCCCTGGTGCATCCTGCGGTCACCAGGCCGGCTGTGACACCCACACCGGTGGCGATCAACTTTCGACGACTGATCATCGCGTTCCTCTCCGAGCGGAGAGTACTTGCCGGCGGCGCGTCAGGGGAGCCCGGTGCCGCCTCCGTCACGTCGATCGGATATTCGACTCCCACCCGTCACCGGCGCCCGGCCGCCCCGGCGCAATGCGACGAGCCGTTCGGCGAGCACCCCGGCGAGCAGGAGGGCGGCGAGCACGCCGAGCGCCGCGGCCGGCGCCAGCACCCGGCCCAGCGGCAGCAGGAGCAGCGCGACCACGGCGACGGCCAGCTGGTCCGGCCGGACCGGCTGTCCGGTGAACCGGCGGAAGAGCAGCCGGCCGGCCAGGTAGAGCGCGGCCCCGCCGAACAGGGCGACGGCGGCCGACCAGCTCAGCCTCGGCTCACCGGGCCGGTCGCCGAGGTGCGCCTCGGCCACGTGCGCGAGCACCTGCTCGACGCCGACCGCGAGGTAGATGACCCCGGTGATCAGCAACAGGTGGGTCTGGCTGTAGGCGTCCGCGGCCACCCGGTCGCGCCGCTCCCCCGCCGCCCCGGCCAGCGCACGGGCGCCGGTGGGCGCCGCGTGCACGAAGTAGAGCCACCACAGGCAGGCGGTCGCCGCCAGGCCGACCAGCGCCATGCCGAGGACCGGGGGCGCGGTGACCGCCGACGCCGCGCCCACCCCGGCGGCGCTCAACGACTCACCGAGCGCGATGATCAGCACCAGCCCGTGCCGTTCGACGAAGTGGCTCGCGCTGTGCAGCGGCCAGGCGCCACGCCACGCGTACGACAGGCGCTGGCCGCCGATCTCGATGACGAACGCCACCACCCAGAGCACGGCGTGCGCCGCCCCGCCCAGCAACGCGCCGAGCAACAGCGGCACCCAGCCGACGGCGCTGACCGCCCCGAAGAACCGGATCCGGGCCCGCAGTCCGGGCACGCCCGCCCCCGCCCAGTGGTACAGGACCAGATGGACCACGCGCAGCAGCACGTACGCCGATGCGACGAGCAGCGGCCCGTCCAGGCCCGGCCCGGACGTCCAGGCCTGGGGCATGGCCAGCGCCGCGACGAGGAGCGCCGCCATGGCCACCAGGAAACCCGCGCGGACCAGGCCCACGTCGGCCCGCGTCTGGTTGCCCAGCCAGGCGTACGACGACCACGCGAACCAGAGCAGCACCAGCAGGAGCAGCCCCTGCGCCATGGACGCCGGGGTCGGCTCGCGCCCGATCAGGGCCATGATCCGGGTCAGCGCGAACACGAAGACCACGTCGAAGAAGATCTCGAACGGGGTCACCGTACGGTCCCGGGGCGCCGGCTGCGGCGGTCGCGGCCAGGCCGGACGCCACCCCGCGCTGTCGCGCCCCATCCCGCCGTCCCTTCCCGTCGCCCGGCCGATCGTCCCTGCCGACCGACGTTAGGTCCCTCGGCGCGGGACGACGCGTGGATTCACCGAACGGACGGGGTGGCCGGGCGTCAGACGGCGCTCCCCGCAGACGGAGTCGACCCTGGACGCCGAGGTGGTCATCACCGTCCGATGACGGCGTGAGCCGCCCCTCAGCGCCGCGGCAGGCCGGCCAGCCACTCCTCCAGGGCCGCCGGGGACCGGAACAGCAGTACCGCTGGCCCGGACGGGTCGGCCTGCCAGGCCCGCATGCGGCGGCGGGCCCGGCCGAACGCGGCGACGTGCCACACCAGGATCGATTCCCCGGAGAAGACGCTGCCCAACGACTCGCGGTTGCCGTTGCAGATCTCCTCCCCCGTCACCAGCCGGCGCAGGGTCCTGCGCAGCAACCGCCCGAACGAACGCCAGCGCGGGTAGTCCAGGCCAACCACCAGGTCGGCGCGGCCGAGCGGGACGTCCCGCCATCCGTGATACGCCCCGTCGAGGATCCAGCGGTCCCGCCGGCAGATCTCCTCGATCCGGCTGCGCTGCCGGGCGACCGGCACCTCGACCCAGCCGGGCTGCCAGAGCAGGTCGTCGACCGAGTACCAGGGCAGCCGGAGCCGCTCGGCCAGACGCGCGGCGAGGGTGGACTTGCCGGCGCCGTACACCCCGTAGACCAGGATGCGGGTCGGTGCGCTCACCCGCGGCAGCGTACGCGGCAGACGCGAGCCGCAGGCCCCGGCGCCACGGTGACCGGGACGTGACGTTCACCGTGGACGATGGATGCCATGCAGTTCACCCGACGGAGTCTGCTCGGCGTGACCGCGGCGGCCGGCGTCACCGGTCTGGCCGCCGGCTGCGAACCGGACCCGCCGCCGGCCGCGACCCCGAGCGCCGGCGCACCCGCCTTCGACCCGACGAGTTGGGCGAGCGTGCGGGCCCAGTTCGCCCTCGACCGCAGCCGGGCGCACCTGGCCACCTTCGTCTTCGCGGCGCACCCCGCCCCGGTCCGGGCCGCCGTCGCCGCGTACCGGGACGGCCTCGACCGGGACGCGCTGGGCTACCTGGGCGCCAACGAGGAACAGCTCGACCAGGGCGTGCTCGCGGCGGCCGCCGACCACCTCGACACCCGCCCCGAGCAGATCGCGCTGACCGACTCGACCACGATGGGCCTCGGCCTGCTCTACACCTCGGTACGGCTGGCTCCCGGCGACGAGGTGCTGACCACCGAGCACGACTTTTACGCCACCCACGAGTCGTTGCGGCTGCGGGCCGAGCGGGACGGGGTGCGGGTCCGCCGGGTGCGCCTTTACCGGGACCCGGCGGTGACCTCGGTCGACGAGATCGCCGCCAGCCTCGCCGCGGCGGTCACCACGCGTACCCGGGTCGTCGCGCTGACCTGGGTGCACTCCAGCACCGGGGTGAGGCTGCCGATCCGGCAGCTCGCCGAGGTGGTCCGGGCGCGCAGCCCGGAGGCGCTGGTCTGCGTCGACGGGGTGCACGGCTTCGGCGCCGAGGCGGTGACCCCGGCCCAGCTCGGCTGCGACGTCCTGGTCTCCGGCTGCCACAAGTGGCTGCTCGGGCCGCGGGGCACCGGACTGGTCTGGGGCAGCGCGCGGGCGTGGGACCGGATGACCCCGGTGATCCCCTCCTTCGACCGGCGCAGCATCGGCGCGTGGCTGTACGGCGGCACGGGCCCGCGGCCGCCGTCCGGCGGCCCGGCGCACACGCCGGGCGGCTACCACTCCTTCGAGCACCGGTGGGCGCTGGCCGCGGCGTTCGAGTTCCACCGCCAGATCGGTCGGGAGCGGGTCGCCGCGCGGACCCGGGAACTGGCCGACCGGCTCAAGGACGGCCTGGCCGGCATCCGCGGGGTACGGCTGGTCACCCCGCGCTCGGCCGACCTCTCCGCCGGCATCGCCTGCTGTGACGTGGCCAACGTGCCGGTGGGTGAGGCGGTGGGCCGCCTCGCCGCCGCCGGCGTGATCGCCAGCAGCACCCCGTACAACCGGTCGTACCTGCGGTTCGGCGCGACCATCGCGAACAGCGAGGACGAGGTCGACGCGGCGGTGCGGGCGGTACGCGGGCTGCGCTGAGCGCCGGCCGGCGGCGGCGGAATCCCGGTGCGGTGTGCCGTCCGGCCCGGTTAGCGTCCGCTGATGAGCGCGCACCCGACGACCCGCCCCCGTCTGCAGTTCCTCCGTGATGCCGGCGAGTTCCTCGCCGCGGCCGGCGACCATCTGGCCGCCGACCCGGTGGTCAGCACGGTGGTGACCACCGTCGCGCACCGACTGTCGGCCCACCGGGCCGACGGACTCGTGCCGCCGGCGCGGGACTGGTGGCTGGTGGTCCGGGGCACCGCCGGCGCGATCGTCGGCGTCGGCATGCGCGCGGCGCCGTTCGCGCCGTACCCGCCGTTCCTGCTGCCGATGCCGGACGCGGCGGCGATGGCGCTGGCCGCCACGTTGCACGAGCGCGGCGAGGAGGTGCTCGCGGTCAACGGCGCCCTTCCCGCCGCCGAGCTGTGCGCCGCCGAGCTGGCCCGGCTCGGCGGCGGCCGGGTCGAGGTCGGCCAGCACACCCGGTTGCACGAGCTGGGCGAGCTGGTCCCGCCGGCGCCCGTGCCCGGGCACCTGACGGTCGCCACCGAGGACGACCTGGAGCTGGCGACGGAGTGGTTCGCCGCGTTCATGGGCGACGCCGACGAGCAGGCGGGACGTCCGCGCGGCGCCAGCGCGCACGAGGTGCCCGACCGGGCGGACATACTGCGCCGGATCCGGGGCGGGCGGGTGTGGTTCTGGGTCGACGAGGCCGGGCGACGGGTGCACCTCACCGCCGCCAACCCGCCGGCGTTCGGGGTGGCCCGGGTGGGTCCGGTGTACACGCCGCCGGCCGAGCGCGGGCGTGGCTGGGCCAGCAACGCGGTCGCCGAGGTGTCCCGGCGGATCCTGGCCGAGGGCGCCCGGGCCTGCCTCTTCACCGACCAGGCCAACCCGACCTCGAACAAGATCTACGCCGCGCTCGGCTACCGGCCGGTGGTCGACATGGCCAACCTCGTGATCGTCCGCTGAGCCGCCCCGGCGACGCCGCCGCATCGTCCGGGCGGATACCGTACCCGCGGCCGGGTCGCCGGGTGGACGAGGGAGGGTCGGATGCGCCTGCACGTGGGATGCGCGATGTGGACGCACCGGTCCTGGCAGGGACGCTTCCTGGCACACCCGCTGCGGGCCGACGAGCGACTGCGGGCGTACGCCGGCTGGTGCAATGCGGTCGAGGGCAACACCACCTTCTACGCGACGCCGTCGCGGGAGACGGTGGCGTCGTGGGCGCGGCAGACCGCCCCGGACTTCCGGTTCGTACTCAAGCTGCCGAAGGTCGTCACGCACGAACGCCGGCTCACCGGCGCCGACGAGCAGTTGCGCGGCTTCCTGGACGCGATCGAGCCGCTCGGCCGGCGCGCCCACGCCCTGTGGGTCCAGTTGCCGGCTTCGTTCGGCCCCGCCGACGTGCCCGCGCTCGCCCGTTTCCTGCGCGGGCTGCCCGCCGCGCACCGGTACGCCGTGGAGGTCCGCCACCCGGCGTTCTTCGACGACCCGCGGGCGGTCCGGACGCTGGAGGAGGCGCTCGCCACGGTCGGCGCGGAGTGGGTGCCCTTCGACACCACCGCCTTCTTCCGTACCCCGCCGACCAGCGACGCGGAGCGGGACGCGTGGCTGAAGAAGCCGCGTACGCCGTTGCGCACCCGCGCGCTGACCGACCGGCCGATCCTTCGGTACCTCGGCCGCGACGACCCGGCGCGGACGGTGGCGGGGTGGCAGCCGTGGCTCGACGTGGTGACCGGCTGGCTGCGGGAGGGCCGGTCGCCGACGGTGTTCGTGCACACGCCGGACAACGCCGACGCGCCGGAGCTCGCCCGCCGGTTCCACGACCAGGTCCGGGCGCGGCTGCTCGGGGTCGCGCCGCTGCCCGAGCCGGCGCCGGTCGGGCCGTCAACGCTGTTCTGACTGTCGACCGGCCGGGTCGCTCCGCGGATGATGGTTGCTGGTCGGCCGCAGCGGAGCGACCTCACCTGATCTCGGCGGTCGTCCAGCGCGGGGAGGCGTTGGTGACCGGAACGGTGTCACCGACCAGTGTGGTCAGCGCCTGCGTGTCCCGCCGCGCGCTCGTGCCGACCCAGAGTTCGACGTCACCGGGTTCCACGACCCGGGTGAGCGTGCGGTCGGAGAAGGCCAGGCGGGTGGTGGGGACGGTCAGCTCGACCGTGACGGACCGGCCGGGCTCCAGGTGGACCCTCCGGTATCCGAGCAGCTGCGCCACCGGCCGGGTCACCGAGGCCACCAGGTCGCGGCCGTAGAGCTGGATCACGTCGTCGCCGGCGATCGCGCCGGTGTTCGTCACCCGCACCGTCACCTGCAGCGGCCCGTCGGTCGGCACCGTGGCGGGCGCGGTGAGGCCGGCGTGCGCGAACGTCGTGTAGGACAGGCCGTGGCCGAACGGTGCCACGGGCGCCGCCGGCAGGTTGGTCACCTCGCTGCCCTCACCGAGCGTGGGATGCAGGTACGAGTACGGCTGCGCCCCGGCCGACCCGGGTAGGCTGACCGGCAGCCGGCCGGACGGGTTGACCCGCCCGGAGAGCACGCCCGCGATCGCCGCGGCGCCTTCCTCACCGGGAAAGAACGCCTGTACCACCGCCGCGCAGCGCGGCAGCGCCCAGCCGATCGCGTACGGCCGGCCCGTGACCAGCACGAGGACGACCGGCGTGCCGGTCGCCAGGACCGCCTCGACGAGCTCGCGCTGGACCCCGGGCAGCTCCAGGTCGTCCCGGTCGCAGCCTTCGCCGACGGTGCCGCGTCCGAAGAGGCCGGCGTGGTCACCGACGACCAGTACGGCGACCTCCGCGGCGGCTGCCGCGGCGACGGCCTCGGCGAAACCGGACCGGTCGTCGCTGTCCACGTCGCAGCCGCGCGCCCGGGTGACGAGGTCGGCGCCGAGCTCGACGCGCATCGCGTCGAGCACCGTCGGCACCTCGATACCCGTCTCCACGCCGGGATGCTGGACGAGTACGTGGTTGAGGAACGAGTAGCACCCGAAGAGCGCGCCCTGCCGGTCCGCGTTCGGGCCGATGACCGCCACCCGCCGGCCCGCGGGCAGGGGAAGGACGTCCCGGTTGGCGACCAGGACGACCGACTCCTCGGCGAGGCGGCGGGCGATCGACCGGTGCTCCGGCGAGTCGAGGTCGGCCGCCTGGGGCGGCTCGTCCGTGAAGGTCGCGTCGAGCAGCCCGAGGTCCCGCTTCTGGCGCAGCACCCGCAGCACCGCCCGGTCGAGGAGCGCCTCGTCGAGCGTGCCGGCCGCCACCGTCTCCCGCAGGGTCAGGTAGGCGTCGCCCGTCGGCAGCTCGATGTCGACCCCGGCGGTCAGCGCCTGCGCGGCCGCCTCCGCGTGGTCGCCCGCCACGTGGTGCAGCAGGTTGAGGAACGCGACCGCGTAGTAGTCGGCCACCACCGTGCCGTCGAAGCCCCACCTGTCCCGCAGGACGCCGGTCAGCATCGTCGGGTCGGCGGCGACGGGCACGCCGTCGATCTCCGCGTAGGAGTGCATGACGCTGCGCGCGTCGCCGTCGAGGATCGCCATCTCGAACGGGAGGAGCAGCACGTCGGCGAGTTCGCGGGGGCCGGCGTGCACCGGGGCGAAGTTGCGCCCGGCGCGCGAGGCGGAGTAGCCGGCGAAGTGCTTCACAGTGGCGTGCACCCCCTGCGACTGCAGGCCACGCACGTACGCCGTGCCGATGGTGCCGACCAGGTACGGGTCCTCGGCGATGCACTCGTCGACCCGGCCCCAGCGCGGGTCCCGGATCACGTCGAGCACCGGCGCGAGCCCCTGGTGGACGCCCAGGTCCCGCATCGAGGCCCCGATCGCCGCAGCCATCTCGGTGACCAGTTCGGGATCGAACGCGGCACCCCAGGCCAGCGGCGTGGGGAAGGTCGCCGCCTTCCACGCCGAGAGCCCGGTGAGGCACTCCTCGTGGACGATCGCCGGTATGCCCAGCCGGGTGCCCGTCACCAGGTCCCGCTGGAACTTCCACAGCCAGGCCGCGCGGGCCGCGGCGTCGACCGGGCGGGTGCCGTAGGCCCGGGTGAGATGGCCCAGTCCGTGCCGGGCGAAGTCCTCGAGCTTGACGGTGTCGCCGAACTCGCCCTGCAGGGGTGCGACCGCCTCGCCGTCCTCCTTTTCCCAGAAGCCGACGAGCTGCGCGATCTTCTCCTCGATCGTCATCCGGCCGAGCAGCTCACGTACGCGTGCCTCGCCGGCCTGCCCGTCCGTCCGGTCGTGGTCCGGACCTGCCTGGGCCGGTGCCGGCCCGTCCACCACCGCGTGGACCTCTGTCATGTTGTGCCTTTCCATTGGTTGTGCTCGTACCGCTGCCGCTCAGCCCTTGACCGCACCCTGCAGGCCACCGACGATCTGCTTCTCGGCGAGCGTGAAGAAGAACAGCGCCGGCAGCGTCGCCAGCGACGTGAAGGCGAGGACGCCGGCGGTGTCGGTGGAGAACTGGCTCGAGAAGTTCTGCACGCCCAGCGGCAGGGTGTGCAGGCTGACGTCGCCGAGGACGAGCAGCGGCAGGAGGAACGCGTTCCAACTGGCCACGAAAGCCAGGACACCGACGGTGACGAGCGCGGGCCGCGACAGCGGCAGCGCGATTCGCCAGAGGAAGCCGAGCCGACTCGCGCCGTCGATCGCCGCCGCGTCCTCCAACTCGCGGGGGATGGCGGACAGGAAGGGCCGCAGGATCACGATCGTCAGCGGCAACTGGAAGGCGACCTGCGGGAGGATCACCGCATAGTAGGAATTGATCAGATCCAGGTCACGCAGCATGAGGTAGAGCGGCAGGATCGCCGCCCCGGCCGGGAAGAGCAGGCCGAGGGTGAAGAAGGTGTAGAGCGCCTCACGCCCCCGGAAGGCGTACCGGGCGAGCACGAACGCGGCGGCCATGCCGAGCACCACGACGCCGAGCGTGGTACCGAGGGCGATCACTCCGCTGTTGAACGCCTGCTGCCAGAAGTTGCTCTTCGTCAGCACCCGGGCGTAGTTGTCGAAGACCCACGGGTCGGGCAGGCCGGCCGGGTCGGCGACGATCTGCGGGGTGGTGCGGAAACCGCCGACGACCACGTAGAGGATCGGGGCGATCGACACGGCCGCGACCGCGAGCGCCAGCGCGTACGTGAGCGGCGTGCTCCACTGCACCGGCCGGCGCTCGGCGGACCGGGTAAGGACGGAGTTCGTGGCCACAGTCAGTTCGCCTTTCTGGTGATGGCGCCCTCGATGTCCCGGCGGAGGAGGAAGCGCTGGAACAGCAGCGCCGCGACGAACGAGATGACGAAGAGGATCACGGCCACCGCGTTGCCGTAGCCCCACAGCCGGGCGAAGAAGCCGTTGTCCACCATGTACGTCGCCATGGTGTCCGACGCCCCGAGGGACCGCACCGCGGGCACCGAGGTCACCCAGATCACGTCGAAGACCTGCAGCGAACCGATCATCGACAGGAACATCCAGATCCGGATCGTCGGGCCGAGCAGCGGGAGCGTGACGTGGCGTTGGGTCTGCCACCAGCTCGCGCCGTCGATCGCCGCGGCCTCGGTCAGTTCGTCCGGCACGTTCGACAGGCCGGCGAGCAGGAGGATGATGGCGAAGCCGACGTACTTCCAGGTGAGGACGAACAGCATCGTCCAGATGACGATGTCGAGGTCGGCGAGCCACGCCTGCACCAGGCCGCCCAGTCCGAGTGACCGCATCAGGGCGTCGACCGTGCCGCCGTCGGTCAGGATCAGCTTCCACATGATGCCGACGGTGACCTCGGCGAGCACGTACGGCACGAACACCAGCAGGCGGAACACGGCGCGCCCGCGGAAGCGACGGTTGAGCAGCAGGGCGATGCCCAGGGCGAGAGGTCCCTGGATCAGCAGCGACCCGAAGACGATGATCGCGTTGTTGCGCAGCGCGTCGACGAAGATCGGGTCCTGGAAGGCGAGGACATAGTTCTTGAAGCCCACGTACTCGGTGGGTGGTCCGACCCCACGCCACCGGAACAGGCTGTAGTAGACCGCGAAGCCCATCGGCACCAGCACGAACATCACGTAGATCACGAGCGCCGGTGTCGTGAGCCCGATGATCTCGTACCACTTACGGCGGGTTTCGGCCCGGCGGGACGATGTGCGCCCGGCGGGCCGGAGGCCCGCCGGCGGCGCGGAGACGCCGCCGGCGGGGAACCGGGTCTCGTCGGTGGAGGTCACTTGCTTGCGGCTGCCTTCATCCCCGAGACGACCTTCTCCGGCGTCCCGTTACCCGAGAAGATGGCGACGATCCCGTCGTTCATCGCGGTGCCGACGGTGCTGCCGTAGGCCGTGTCCAGCCAGAGCTGGACGTAGCTCGCCTCGGCGGTGGCCTGCAGGATGGATTTCAGGGCGGGGTCCTGGATGCCGGCCTCCGCACCCTTGGTCACGGGCAGGCCCTGGCCGGTCGCGGCGTAGCCCTTCTGCACCTCGGGGCTCGCGATGTACTTGAGGAACTCGACGCACTCGGCCGGGGCGTTCTTGGCGCAGGCGAACCCGTCGCCGCCGCCGAGGGCCGCCTTGGGGTCACCGGCGGAACCGGAGACCGCCGGCACCGGGAACCAGCCGAGGAACTTGGCGAGCTTGGCCTTGTCCGTGGCGACGTTGTCCAGCGTGCCCCGGTTCCAGTCGCCCATCAGCTCCATCGCGGCCTTGCCGTTGGCGAGCAGGCCGTTGGCGCTGGTCGGGTCGTTCTGGCCCGGCGTGGCGATGAAGTTGTTCTGGAACGGCTTGGTGTCGATGAACGCCTTCAGGTCCTGGCCGGCCTTCACGAAGCACGGATCGTCGAAGGCCTTGTCGGTGGACGCCTTCTTCAGAGTGTCGACCGAGCAGTCGCGCAGCGCGAAGTTGTACCACCAGTGCGCGGCGGGCCACTTGTCACCGGCACCCACGGCGATCGGGGTGACGTTGATGGCCTTGAGCTTCGTGACCGCGGCGTTGAGCTCTTCGAAGGTGGCCGGTGGAGCCGTGATGCCCGCCTTCGCGAACATGTCCTTGTTGTACCAGATGCCCTCGATGCCCATCCGGAACGGCAGGCCGTACTGCTTGCCGTCCACCTGCCAGATCTCGGCCGCGCTGCCGATGTTGGCGACCTCGGTCTTGACCTGGTCGGTGATGTCCTTGAGGTAGTCGGCCTCGACCTGCTCGCGCAGCTCGCCGCCACCCCACGACATGAAGACGTCCGGCGGGTCGTTGCTCAGCAGCGCGGCGGGGATCCGGGTGCGCTGCAGCTGGTTGGTCTCGATCGCCTCGATCTCGATCTTGACGGTCGGGTGCAGCGCGGAGAAGTCCTTGGCGACCTTCTCCCAGTAGGTCTTGCCGGGCCCGTCCTGCGGCGCGTTGTGCCACCAGGTCAGGGTCACCGGGTTCTTGTAGAGCTCGCTCGTGGTGGAGGCTTCGTCGTCGCCGCCGCTGTTGCACCCGGCGACAACGAGAGTGCTTGTCATAAGCAGTGCCAGGACGGCACCTGCACGGCGCTTCGTCGCCATCGATGTCTCCTCGACTAGTCAGTCGCGGTACTCGGCCTGCGGGGGAGTTTTACAGCCGTGTAACTTGATGTCAATCGGTATCGATAACGTTTTCGAGTCGCCGATGACGGGGCCGCCGCGGCGGCTCTATCATCGTCGGCGTGGTGTTCCCGGAGCGCGTCAAGATGTCGGACGTGGCACGTACCGCCGGCGTCTCGGTGGCAACTGTATCGAAGGTTGTCAATGGGCGGTACGGCGTGGCACAGGCGACCGTGGAGCGCGTTCAGCAGGTGATCCACGAGCTCGGCTACGAGGCCAGCCTGGGGGCGCAGAGCCTGCGCAGCCACCGCACGAACGTGCTGGGCATCCTGGTCGCCGAGTTCGAGCCGTTCTCGACCGAGCTGCTCAAGGGGGCGTCCCGGGAGGTCGCCGGCAGCGGCTACCAACTGCTGGCCTACTCGAGCGGCGACGGCGAGGGTGCGGCCATCGGCTGGGAACGGCGCTCGCTGGCCCGCCTGTCCGGCACCCTCATCGACGGGGCCGTGATCGTCACGCCGACCGTGGTCGAGACCAAACACGGCTTCCACGTCGTGGCCGTCGACCCGCACACGGGCCCGTCCGGCCTGCCCACCGTCGACTCGGACAACTTCGCCGGCGCCGTACTCGCGACCAACTACCTGCTGTCCCTCGGTCACCGCCGCATCGGGCACATCAGCGGACGCGCCGACCTCGAGTCGGCCCGCCTGCGCGAGGCCGGCTTCCGCAAGGCCATGGCCGACGCCGGCGTGCCGGTGGACGAACGGCTCGTACGCGTCGGCGGGTTCCGGATCGAGAGCGCCGCCGGCACGGCCGCGGAACTGCTCGCGCTCCCCGACCGGCCCACCGCGATCTTCGCGGGCAACGACCTCTCGGCGATCTCCACGATGGACGTCGCCCGGAGCATGGGCCTCACGGTGCCCGACGACCTGTCGGTGATCGGCTTCGACAACGTCCCGGAGTCGGCGCTGGTCAACCCGCCGCTGACGACGATCATGCAGCCGCTGCAGCGCATGGGTGCCGAGGCGCTGCGCCTGCTCATCGACCTGATCGGCGGCGTCGAACGCGATACGCACATCCGGCTGCCCACGGAGCTGGTCATCCGGTCGTCCTGCCGCCCCTACCGCTGAGGCCGCAGCGCCTCGCCGTGGTCAGGCAACCAGGGGACCGGCGCTGTCGCGCACGACGAGTTCGGTGGCGAGCTCCACCCGGGGGCTCTCGATCCGCTCCCCCTGAGCCAGGCGCAGGACCGTGCGGGCGGCGAGCATGCCCATCTCGGCCAAGGGCTGCCGGACGGTGGTCAGCGGCGGGGAGCACCACCGGACCTCGGGGAGGTCGTCGAAGCCGACGACGCTGACGTCGTCCGGCACCCGCAGGCCGCGTCGTCGTACGGCCTCGTAGACGCCGAGGGCCATCTGGTCGCTGGAGGCGAAGATGGCGGTGGGCGGGTCGGCCAGGCCCAGCAGCCGGTTGCCGCCGGCGAACCCGGCCTCGTGATAGAAGTTGCCCGAACAGACCAGCTTGTCGTCGACGCCGAGACCGGCGGCCTCCAGCGCCGCCCGGTAGCCGTCGAGGCGCGCACGGCTGCACATCAGCTGGGGCGGCCCGGCGATGAAGCCGATCCGCCGGTGGCCGAGACCGAGCAGGTACTCGGTGGCGCGCAGGCTGCCCACCCAGTTGGTGACACCGATTGTGGGCGCCTCCTGCGGCGGCACCCCGGCCGGGTCGACGATGACGACGGGGATGTTGAGCCGGCGCAGCTCGGCCTGCAACGGCGGCTCCAGGGTGGAGGTCACGAAGATGACCCCCTCGGTGGAGCGGATGCGCATGTTGTGCAGCCACTGCTTGGCCGACGAGCTGCGCCGGTGGATCGCGGACACCACGGTGCCGACGCCGGCCCCGTGCGCGACGTCCTCGACCCCACGGATGATCTCCACCGCCCACGGGCTGTCCAGGTCGTTGAAGACCAGGTCGACCAGACCGGAGCTGGCCCGCATCCGCGGCGGGCGGCGGCGGTAACCATGCCGGGCGAGCAGTTCCTCGACCCGTTCCCGGGTCTGCGGCGAGACGTCGGAGCGGCCGTTGATGACCCGCGAGACGGTCGGCACCGAGACGCCGGCCAGGCGTGCAATCGCCGCGATGGTGACTTTCCGGGAATCGTCTGAGGTCACGGGCCGCCCCTTCGACATCGCTTGAGCCGACGACGGCCGCGAGAACTGGTCCCGGAACTTCCATCGAAGTGCCGACATATTTCGGGGTGATGGCGGGTACGTTACGGCGCGCTCCGGTCAGGGTCAAGGCTCTGTCGTCCGTCGCCGCATGCCGATACGGTGGGCGGGATTCCTGAAACTTCCGGCGTGGACGTTCCGGAAATTCGGCGCCGAAGCGACCCCGAGGAGCCGTACATGTCGACCGAGATCGCAGACGTGACCACGACCGCCCGGTCGATCCGCAACCCCGTCCTCACCGGGTTCCACCCCGATCCCTCGATCCTGCGCGTGGGTGACGACTACTACCTGGCCACCTCGACCTTCGAGTGGTACCCGGGGGTCCGCGTGCACCATTCCCGCGACCTCGTGCACTGGCGCGCGCTCGGCGGGATCATCACCGACCGCCGGCTGCTGGACCTGCGCGGCTGCGGCGACTCCAACGGCGTGTGGGCGCCCGACCTGACGTACCACGACGGCCTCTTCCACCTGGTCTACAGTGACGTCGCCAGCTTCGCCAGCGGCTACTGGGACCCGCAGAACTACCTGGTCACCGCCCCGGACATCGGCGGGCCGTGGTCGGATCCGGTGAAGCTGCACGCGCACGGCTTCGACGCCTCGCTCTTCCACGACGCCGACGGCAGCACCTGGCTGCTGAGCATGAGCGCGGACTGGCGGCCGGGGCGGGACCGCTTCGCCGGCATCGAGATCCAGCGCTACGACCGTGAGCGGCGGCGGCTGGTCGGCGAGGCCCGGATCATCTTCCAGGGCACGGCGGCCGGCCTGACCGAGGGGCCGCACCTGTACCGGCGGGACGGCTGGTACTGGCTCGTCACGGCCGAGGGCGGCACCAGCTGGGAGCACCAGGTCACGGTCGCCCGCTCCCGGCACCTGCTCGGACCGTACCTGGCCGACCCCACCGGTCCGCTGCTCACCTCCGCGGGCCGCCCCGACCTGCGGTTGCAGAAGGCCGGCCACGGCTGCCTGGTGGAAACGCAGCGCGGCGACTGGTACCTGGCCCACCTGGTGGCACGCCCGTACTCGCCCCGGGGCAGGTGCGTGCTCGGCCGGGAGACCGCGATACAGCGGGTCGACTGGCCCGCCGGGGGGTGGCCGCGGATCCCGGGCGGGGTGCCGGCCGACGCCATCCCCGCGCCGGACCTGCCCGCGCATCCCTGGCCGGACGTGCCGGCGACCGACCACTTCGACGCGCCCGCCCTGGCCGCCTGCTGGTCGACGCTGCGCCGGCCGGCGAGCCCGGACTGGCTCGACCTCCGGGCGCGCCCGTCGCACCTGCGGATCCACGGTGGGCAGTCGCCCGTCGGCAGGCAGACCCCGAGCCTGGTCGGCCGGCGGGTGGGCGCCGAGCGGTGCGAGCTGGAGACCGTGGTCGAGTTCGATCCCGTCGACCACCGGCACCTGGCCGGCCTGACCGCCTACTACAACACCCTCAACTGGCACTACCTCTACCTGACCCGGGCCGACGACGGCCGGGTGGTGCTGGAGCTGCTCAGCTGCGACCAGGGCCGGCGGACCGCCCATCCGGACCTCACCGTCGACGTCGGTGACGCGGTCCGGGTCGGGCTGCGCGCGCGGCTCGACGGCCCGGTGGCGCGCTTCGGGTACGACCTGGGCGCCGGCTGGCGGGAGCTGCCGGTGGACCTGGACGCGACGATCCTCTCCGACGAGCACGCCGCGCTCATCATCGACGGCGAACCGGCGGCCTGGGGCTTCACCGGCGCCTTCCTCGGCCTGTGGGTGCAGGACCTCGGCGGCGACGGCGGGTACGCCGACTTCGACCGGGCCACCTACCGGGAGGACTGACCGCGCCGTCGGCGGTTGACGGGCGACATCGACCTCCGTAATCTTTCGGGCTACTTGCGGAAGAACCTTCGGAAGTTCCGGAAGCCACACGGCCGGCCGGGTGCGTGCCCGGTCTCGTCTTCGCCCGCCAGCACCACCAGCGCGTCCGCGGGCACGTGCTGGTCTGGCAGAACCAACTGCCGGCCTGGCTGACCAGCGGGGTCGCCGACGGCTCGATCAGCACCACGGAGCTGCGCCAGATCCTGCGCGACCACATCACCGCCGTGGTCACCCACTTCAAGGGCAGGATCTGGCAGTGGGACGTGGTCAACGAGGCGGTCAGCGACCCGTGGGACACCCCGTCCACGCTGCACTACAAGGGATTCTGGGCCCAGCACCTCGGGCCGGGCTACGTCGCCGACGCGTTCCGCTGGGCACGCGCCGCCGATCCGGCCGCCCTGCTGTTCTACAACGACTACAACATCGAGGCCTTCGGCTCCGGCGACCCGGCGAACGACAAGACGCAGTTCGTCTACGAGATGGCCCGTGACCTGCGGGTCCAGGGCGTGCCGATCGACGGGATCGGCAGCCAGGGCCACCTGGGCACCCAGTACGGCAACTACGACACCTTCCAGGTCGCCGCGGCGCTGAAGAAGTTCGCGGGGCTGGGGCTGGCGACCGCGTTCACCGAGGTCGACGTGCGCAGCCAGCTCACCGAGGGCGTCCGGGCCGGCGACTCCGCCGAAATCAACCCGAGGCTGCAGGCGTCGGCGGCGAACTTCACCGTGCTGCTGCGGGCCTGCCTGGCCGAGCCGCACTGCCTGTCGTTCACGCTCTGGGGCTTCACCGACAGGCACTCCTGGGTGCCGGGCTGGTTCAAGAACCCGCCCGAGGGACTGGCCACCGTGTACGACGAGAACTACCAGCCCAAGCGGGCGTACCAGGAGTTGAAGGCCGACCTGATCTACTCCGGGCCGCCGTTCGTGCTGCCACGCGTGCCGCAGCAGCCGCGCCGGTAGGCGCCCCTGGCCGACGGCGACGGGGGGGGGGGGGGGGGGGGGGGGGGGGGGGGGGGGGTGTTGGGGGGGGGGGGGGGGGGGGGGGGGGGGGGGGGGGGGGGGGAAAAGAAAAAAACCCGCAAAGGAGGCC